>CAYOHX010000088.1:0-20889 GCA_964403875.1 uncultured Anaerolinea sp.
GAAGTCGCTCTCACACCCCAAAATGCGGGGTTCACCACGCCAACTCCCAATGACCCGATAACTACTCACAGTAAAGGTGAAAAGCCCTGAATTTGAGGTGTTGATGGGGGCAGTGTATTTTAATTTGACATATATCAAACTATATTGTATAATTTGATTAGATGGAAATCAGTAATAGGAGTGTGTTACATGAATAACCCGTTTGAAACTGAACCGGAGATGTTGGCGATTTTGGCCTCCGACGAAGCGGATATCGACAAATTGTCCAAAGTCTTCAAGATGATCATAGAAAAACAGGTGGATTATGCCCGCGGGGCCGTGGAACTGGCACGGGCTTCGGGTGACCACGAAGCGTTGGCTAAGGAGCAAATCAAGATGGGCATGCTGAAGAATGCGATCGAGATATTTTCCTATGCCTATCTGCGCGTGACCGGCAAGCGAGTTCGCAATGGGTGAAACGAATATCGAACGACAGGCCGCATTCTTCAAAGCACTGAGCCACCCCGCGCGCCTCTTGATTGTGAACCTGGTGCGCTCTCAGCCGCGCCACGGCGAAGAGTTGGCCCTGATCCTTTCACTCAACCCGGCCACCATCTCGCACCATCTGGCGATTTTGACGGAAGCCGGGCTGTTGACTGCGCGTAAGGATCAGTACTACCAGGTGTATTCGCCGGTAGAAGGCTTGTTGGAGCGCACCCTGGCTGAGCTAATTACGATTTCGCAGACCGAGGTTGCCAATGGTGTGGAAGAGGACGCTTTTCGCAGGAAGGTGCTGCAAACCTTCTTTCGCCACGGGCGGCTGGTGAGCATCCCGGCGCAATTGAAGAAGCGCCAGGTGATTTTGGAGAGAATCGCCGAGGTTTTTGAATTGGAGCGGGAATACAGCGAGAAAGAAGTGAACTTTGCGCTGCTGGATTTTCACGAAGACGTGGCGGCGCTGCGGCGCGGGTTGGTGGAAGCGGGCTTGATGGAACGCTCTGCGGGAGTATACCGGAGGACGCGGCCTGTAGGAAACTCTTGAGGCCTGCTTCAGCTCTCCCCTCGGGAAATCCTGTGCCCAGCCGGAGCTGTCCTGACCAGGGCATGGGCAAAAAGGCGGTCTTATTGAGGCCGAAATCACCCTCACAAGTCAAGCCCTGGATTGGTTCCAGGGCTTTGAAATTGCAGGGCAAATTCTATTAGCGGATATCAGAATTTTGTGTAAAATACTAAGTATTACTTGGCAGGGAAAAGAAGGGGTTTTTCTGAACTGGCTGAGTAATAGGCAATACGATCGATTAATCACAAATTGTAGGAAGGCTTCTAACCTCTATGATCCAGAATCCTGTTTTGCGCGGTTTTCATCCAGACCCGTCGATGATTTGTGTCGATGGCGTTTTCTATGTCGCGAACTCAACCTTTGAATATTTCCCGGGCGTGCGCATTAGCGCCTCGAAGGATTTGGCGAACTGGAAGTGCGTGAGTACGCCGGTTTCTGACCCAAAATGGTTGAACATGGCCGGAAACAAGACCTCCGGAGGAATTTGGGCTCCTTGCCTATCCTATTCCAACGGGACGTTTTACCTGGTTTATACGGATGTGAAACAATGGAAAGACTACCCGTTTAAGGATGCGCATAATTTCATCATCACCGCCAAGGATATCACTGGCCCCTGGACCGAACCCGTCTATATGAACAGCATCGGTTTTGATACCTCGCTGTTCCATGACGACGACGGGAGGAAATACTTCCTGAATGCCGAGTGGGATTATCGCAAGCCGGGCGTAGAGACCTTTACGGGAATTCTGGTGACAGAGGTGGACCCGGTTACATTTAAGTTTATTGGCCCTACCCGAAAGATTTTTACCGGAACGGACCGGGGATTGGTGGAAGGGCCGCATATCTACAAAAAAGATGGCTGGTATTACCTGCTCACCGCCGAAGGCGGCACATTCTATGAACATGCTGCCACCGTGGCTCGTTCGAGGGACCTTTATGGCCCGTATGAAGTGCATCCGAACAAGCATCTTTGCTCGGCGAAGGGACATCCCGAGCATCCTCTGCAAAAAACCGGGCACGGCAGTTGGTGCCAGGGGCCAGATGGCCGGTGGTTCTTCGCTTTCCTTTGTGCCAGGCCTGTGGATGGTACGCACTGCATTTTGGGCCGGGAAACAGGAATCAACGAAATTATTTGGAAAAATGAATGGCCGTATCTGAAAAATGAAACGCTTTTGGCAAACGAAAGCTTTGAAGGGTACGGCGAGTTAAAGGAACAGAAATCCTTCGAGTATCGTTTCGGTTCGCCGGATTTCTATCTGAATTTCAATACCCTGAGGACGCCTGCGAAGCATGAGATCAGGCCCGATCATACGCTCAGGCTGTACGGGGCCGAATCGCCGCTATCCAATCAGCAGCAGAGCATGTTTGTAAGAAGGCAGACGGACTTTGACTTTGAGGCAACCACCTGCCTGACGCTGCCGTTCCACCGGTTCCAGCAGTTTGCCGGTTTGATTTATCGCTATAACGAAGATAATCAGTACCTGTTGAAAATGTCGTATGACGAAACCATCCAAAAACAAGTGCTGGCGATCATGGCTGTCCGGAATGGGCAGTATTCGGCTCCGCTGCAAGGAAATGAAATTCCGATCGAGGGCGATACCGTGTGGTTGCGCGTGACCGGACGGGGCGGTACGGCGCGGTTCGCTTATTCGCTGGATGGAAAAGCATTCACGGAAATTGATTACGAGATCGATGCAACCATTTTATCCGATGATCATGTGGTTGGTTTCACCGGCGCTTACGTGGGGATGGCTGCCTATGATCTTTATGATCATTCGTCCTATGCGGATTTCAACCATTTTCATTATCGGAGCTTGTAATTTAAATAACCGGGCGGGTCTGATGGGATGATTTTTGAGATCGGTCCGCTGGGGTCATGGAAGATTGCCGGCGTGAGGCGTCGTTAATACGCTGCCTCTACGCAAGGTTTGGCAGGGTCACTTCCAGAATGCGATCCAGCCCGGCGAGGTCCGTCAGCACCTGTATCTGCGCGCCTGGAAGAACGCCGCGGGCCAAATATGCGGAAGATTGGCCCTGACGGTATTCGATCTCGAAGAGCGCCAGCCCTCCAGGCGCCAGGCGCATGGGCAGTTGGGCCAGCAGGCGGCGGATCAAGTCCAAACCGTCGGGGCCGCCATCCAGGGCCAGGAGCGGTTCATGGCGGGAAACTTCCAGTCCATTCACGTCTGCCGAAGGGATGTACGGCAGGTTGGCGCAAACCACATCGAAAGGGCCGGGAGCGGCATCCAACAGATCAGACAGGCGGAAGTTGATGCGCGCTTCTACGCCGTGAACGCGGGCATTCTGGCGGGCCACCTCCAGCGCGGCGGGAGATCGGTCGACAGCGGTGATGTGCAGGCCGGGGCGCTTGTGCGCCAGAGTCACAGCGATGCAGCCTGAGCCTGTGCCTACGTCGGCGACGGATTGGGTGTGGGGGTGTTCGCTCAGCCAGCTCAGCGCTCGTTCCACGAGCAGTTCGGTTTCGGGGCGCGGAATGAGCACGGCTTCGTTGACGGTGAAATTGAGGTCAAAGAATTCCTGCCGCCCGGTTAGATAAGGCAGGGGCACGTCTTTTTGCAGGCGTTCGACCAGGGAATCCAGCGCCTGCGCCTGTGCTTGGGTCAATTCATGCTCGGGGTGCGTTTGCACCCAAGCGGCGGTTTGCCCTAGCACGTGGCAAGCCAGCACGCGGGCTTCCAAGGCGGCGTCGGGTTCATGCGCGGCCAGTCTGCGGCGGGCCTGAGCCAGCCACTGTCCCAGCGTTGGCAATCCGTCGTTAATCGTCGTCGTCATTGCTCGTCGACAGGCGGTCGGACTCTGCTTGCAGAGACAGCTCGTCGATGAACACGTCGATTTCGCCGTCCAGGACGGCGGGCATGTTGAAGGAGGACACCCCAATGCGGTGGTCGGTGATGCGGGACTGGGGGAAGTTGTAGGTGCGGATTTTTTCAGAACGCTCTCCGCTGCCCACTTGAGACCGGCGGGTGGCGTCTAGCTCTTCCTGGCGCTTATTGGCTTCAATTTCGTACAGCTTGGCGCGCAGAATGCCCATAGCGCGCAGCTTGTTTTGCAGTTGAGACCGCTCATCCTGGCAGGCTACCACAATGCCGGAGGGCAGGTGGGTGAGGCGCACGGCGGTGGAGTTCTTCTGCACGTTTTGGCCGCCCGCTCCGGCCGATTTGTAGACGTCGATGCGAATATCGGCTTCGGGGATTTGGATGTCGACCTCATCCACTTCGGCCAGCACGGCGACGGTGGCAGTGGAGGTGTGGATGCGCCCGGAGGCTTCGGTAACGGGAACGCGCTGTACGCGGTGGACACCTGATTCGTATTTGAGGCGCGAGAATGCGCCCTTGCCGTTGACGGTGAAGATGATTTCTTTGTATCCGCCGATGCCTGTTTCGCTGGCGGAGAGAATTTCGACCGACCAGCGGCGCTTTTCGGCGTAACGGCTGTAAATGTGGAACAGGTCACCCGCAAAGAGGGCGGCTTCGTCGCCGCCGGTTCCGGCGCGAATTTCGACGATGACGTTGCGCTCGTCGCGAGGATCTTTGGGAACCAGCAGGGTTTTAAGCTCTTCTTCGAGCGCTTCGGATTTGGGCAAGAGCGCTGCAAGGTCGGCCAGGGCCAACTCGCGCAACTCGGCGTCGTCTTCGGCCTCTAGCGAGCGCGCTTCATCGATTTGCTTGAGCGTGGTGCGATACTCGCGGGCCTTTTCGACGATTGTTTCGATTTGGGTGCGCTCTTTGGCCAAATCGGCGGCGCGTTGATAATCGTCCCCAACCTCTTCGAGCTGTTTGCCCAATTCATCGTAATGGGCTTCAATTTCGGCTAATTTGTCCAGCATACTACGTCTTTCTCTAGTGGTTGAATTGGGCGGTCAACATCCCGCCCCAAACAGGGTATTATACCACCGCAGTTGACGCGGGTTGGTTTTCTTTGGGGGGCCTCTTTGGGAATTGGCGTGGAGAGGCCGAGGTTTAGGCGTTGCTGTCGCGGTTGTTCGAGTCGCGTCTTCGTTGTAAAGCGCGGCGAATGGGGGGGATGCGCACGAAGAGCAGGAGCAGCACAATGCCACCGTAAATCCAGGGCTGCAGGACGCTGCCGCTCAAGGCCAGAAAATCGCCTTTGGCTACCCAACCGTAATGAAAGACGGCCAACACGGCGGCCAGGTAGGCCAGGCGGTGCAGCCACTTCCAACGCTTGCCCAGACGGGCCTTCCACCAACGGAAGGAGGTGACGGCCAGGGCTAACAGAATGAGCAGCGCGACCAGCCCAACGATGATGTATCGTTTTTCGGCCACCTCGCGCGCAATCAGAGACAGCGAGAAGCCGTAATCTACCCCGGCGAAGAGAATGAAGTGGACGGCTGCATAAAAGGCAGCATAGAGGCCTAACGGGCGGCGGAAAGCGTTGGCTTTGCGCCAGCCGGTGATGATGAAAACCGGCGTGCAGGCCAGAGAAGCGATCAAGAGCAGGATGGCGGCCTGGCCCATGCGCTGGGTCGCGTCCTGGATGGGATTGACCGAGAGCCCGCCGGTCAGGGCAGCCAGCAAGAGCAGAATGAGCGGCAGCAGAGCCACGAAGTGCATCGTCAGCCGCGGCAGGTCGAGCCGGGTTTTAGGAAGAGACATCTACTCGTGCTTGGTGCCGTCGGGGAAGGTGGTTCCAGACAGCGATTTGGCGCGAGTCAGGCGGTGGTCGGTGGCGTTGGTGCCCGAAAGGTCGGCCCCGGTGAGATTGGCATTGGTCAGGTCGGTGGCTCCGAGGTTGGAGTCGACCAGATTGGCCTGGCTTAAATCCGCATCCGACAAATCCGCTTCTGCCAGGTTGGCTTCACGGAGATTGGCGTTGCGTAAGTCCGTGCCGCGCATGTTGGCGCGCCTCAAATCGGCCCCGACCAGTTTGGCCCCATGCAGGTTGGCTCCACCGAGGTTCGCATCCACCATGATCGCGCCGCGCAGGTCAACATTTTGCAGGTTGGCTCCGATCAGGGTAGCTCCATTGAGGGCCACGCCGCGCAAGTCCATGCCAGAAAGATCAATGTGGCTGAGCCACAACGGTTTCGGCTGGTTCAGGAGCATGTAAATATCGTAACTGCTAAATTCGGCCATAGAGTGACTCCCTCATAGTCAACACTTGATGCTCCAATCAAATCAACGGGCTCCCCCCTGGTGATTTATTGGTTGATCGTATCTTCTCAGCGTGATTTTAGCGGGTGGGGGTAGCGACTGGCAATTCCCTCCGGTTCAACCTCTTGCTCCTTTGGCTGAGTAGCTACGAATATATTATAACGTCAGTTCTGTTTTGATGTAGTTGAGGATGCGATACAAAAAAGTTGTAATTTGTAGAAAAAGTGGTTCTTGACATAATTAGAAATTATTCTATAATTATAAATATGCCAAACAATGATATCGATCCATCTCCCCTATTCACCCTGACCACCGACGGTCAAATTCGAGCGTATGTCAATCCCACACGAATGACAATCCTGGCGATGCTGGCCCAGGAAAAGAAATCTGTTTCTGGGGTTGCCCGGCTCTTGGGCGTTCATCCAGCCAACATTACTCATCATTTTAAATTGCTTGAGAAGCATGGGTTGATTGAACTGGTTGAGAAGCGTGAGACCGGAAAAAACCTGGAAAAGCTGTATCGCGCGAAGGCTTACCAGTTTGTTTTCAGTTGGCAGGGAGGCGCCAACGAACAAAAACTCCTGGCGTTATCCATTCTGCGTGACAATTTGAGTGCGGCTTTGCAAAGCCTGACCAATCCTGAAGATCAACGTCCGGTCCTGGGGATTCTAAAAAGTGTGCGCTTGAAGCCCGAAGATGTAGAGATGTTCGGGAACAGGCTTCAACAGTTGGCGGACGAGTTTGTGCTCCACGCCGCGGAAGCTGGGGATGCGTACAGCCTGAACGTCAGCCTGTATCCTACCGAGGCGGGCAGCGCTCCGGCGCGTGAAATTATCCTTCGGCCAGGAGCAGAGTCGAAGGAATAGACGGTTGAAAAATTGAGTCGGCAAAGGTTGAGCGGGATCGTTCGCTCGATCCGTGTTCGCGTTGATTAAATTTGTATAATAAAGGATCTTGGAATGTCAAAAAAAGCTGTTAAGAAAATGGTTCAATGGATTTTTGGAATTGGGTTGGGTATCGCCATCGCCACCGGGGCATTTCTTCTATACCGGGTGAACCAGAACAAGAATGACCTGGCACAGTATATCCGCGCTCACCCGGACAGCACAGCCGTGGTGGCTTTTACGGTGGATGAGAATGGGCAACCGGTGGCGGATGGGAGCGAAGTGTTTTTCAACGCCGATGCGCCGCTGGTGCTGGCCTCCACCATGAAAACCGTGGTGGTGGCGGCTTATGAGGCGGCTGTGGAGTTTGGAGAATTGGACCCAAATGAGTTGGTGTCGATCGCTGATGTGGAGCAGTTTTACCTGCCCAAGACCGACGGTGGATCGCACGCAGCCGGTCTGTTAAAGCTGGGGCAAGCCACGGACGCCGACGGCTTTGTGAAGGATCCATCTGCCAATATATCGCTGGATAATATCGCCCGGATTGTGATCCACAACAGCGGGAACGCTGAAACAGACTACCTGCTGTCTCGTCTGACCGAAGAACGGATTGCCGCGACCCTCAAGGCGGCTGGTTTCGAGCAGCACAGCCCGTTTCATTCGATATTGGGGATCAGTTTGGCGATGATGAATTATGAGTCGCCCCTCACGGATGCTTCCCGGCGGCAAGCCCTGGTAGCAGAAGTGACTTCCGGGAATTTCAGTGCCCTGGAGCACCTGGCGGATTTATACCTGCATGATCCAACGTGGCGGTCGGCGCAATTGGCCTTCATTAAGTCGGATGCTTTCATTGCCGTTGCCAATGAGATGGGTTGGGAGGGGCAGGTGGAATGCAGCGGACTATTCCCCAAGAGTACCGCGCGGGAGTATGCGCATTTGATGGCTCAAATTGTTAGCGGACAGCTCATTTCTCCGGTTGTCAGTGCCCGCTTGCAGCAAAAACTAGAGACTGCGCCTGCCGATGACCCGATGCGGTTGATGTTCCACCAGCGCTACGGCAGCAAAGACGGGGTGACGGCTGGCGTGATGAACCTGGTGTCTTATTCACAGCCGAAGGGCAAGGCCTGGGTGGGCAAGAACCGCGTGGTGGTGGTTTTGTGCAATGACTTGCCTGCCGAGATGTGGGTATCGGCGATGAAGTACCAAAGCCTGTATTTACTGCAGGCAGATTTGGCGAGAGGCAAGGGGTTGTAGGGAGAAACGGTTTCAGGAAAGGCGCTTTTCCCACAGGCCGGAGGCCACGGGCTGCCAGCCGGGGGCGTTTACTTCCAGCGAACAGCGCTGCCAACCACCAGCAATTCGCGTCAGGGTTTCTTCCCAGGAGCGCAGCCCGCTGAGGGCATCGGCTGCCTCGACGTTGCAGGCGCCCACCGCGTTGGCCAGGGTGGCGGTTTGGCGCGCGTCCATCCCGCGCAGCAGGGCCGCCAGGAACCCGGCGATGGTGGCATCACCGGAGCCGGTGGTGCCGATCACCTGGGCCTCAAAGCAGCTCGAGCGCAGCTCTAGATTGGCCCAGGCGGCAGGGTCGGCGGGCGCTCCGCGGCCCATGTCCGCCAGGATGGATTCTGAGGCGGTGCGCACGTACAGCCCTCGGTTGCCGAGTTTGATGACGGCAATCTTGACGCCCATCTCTAGCAATTGCGAGCCCAGGTCAGAGAGCAGCTCGGGGGTGGCTGCATCCAATTCCAGTGGTTTCCCTTCGGGGCCGCGGCGCAGGAAAAAGGTCAGTTCCTCGAAGCTGGGCAAGAAAACATCCACGAATGGCAAAGTGTCGCGGAGAATAGAGACCCAGTCGAGCTGTCCACTCTCCGAGGCCGGGTCGGGGTAGGTCATATCCAACGAGGTGGTGACGCCGGTTTGCTTGGCGCGCCGGAACACTTCTACCAGCCCACGCCCGCCCTCGATATACATCTGGCGCATCACCGGGGGATAGCCAAAATGGAACAGGCGGGCTTGCCGGACCAGATCGTATTCGATGTCGGCGGCGGTGAAGGAATCGTTTGCCCCAGTCGAGTGGATGAAAATGCGATCCAGGCCGGGCGGGCTGAGGATGATGGTGTAAGCGGTGGAGGCTTGCGGGTCATGCACCAGTCCAGAGACCAGTGCCGGGTCGATCTTTTCGACAATGCCGCTGACCACGTCGCCGAACGGATCATCGCCGGTCTTGGCGATGAGGTGGGCGGATATGCCCAGGCGGTGCAGGGCCAGACCGGTGTTGGAGACCGGGCCCCCGGTCATGAATCCGGCCGGGCCGATGAGCAGGGTGTGGCCAGGGACAAGCACTTCGAGCAGCTTGCCGGGGGGGACGCGGCTGAGGTCGGGGATCATGTCCAGGCAAATGTGCCCGGCGACCACGGCGGCGATGTTGGCTGTGGGGGTTGGCATTGCTCAGTGAGCTCCTTTGCCCCAGTATTTACGATACTCGTTGCACAGCGGGAAAAGCGGTTCTTCGTCTTCTTCGATGGCGGGAAAGCGTCCCAGCGGTTCGAGGAAGCGGTTGTCTCGGGTGTCGTCGTTGACCACGGAGACTTCGCCAACCAGCGTGCGCTCGCTCACGGCCCAAAAGCTGTGATAGTTATAGGGTAACAAGGTGACGCTTTCGCCGGGGTGCAGGTAAAGCGTGCCGCCGGCGGGCAGAATGCGTTCCACGCCGTCCACGGAGAGGGTCACGGGGTTGTCGCGGTCGAGGTCTTCGGTGGGGGTGGCGTTATACACCTGAATGGCCAGTCGCCCGCCAGCGCGGTTGATGATGTCTTCGGTTTTGCTCCAGTGGAAGTGCATGGGGGTGAGCTGGTTTTCGTCGACGATCATGATCTTCTCGGCGTAGGGTTTGCCTTGGCCGGTGCGCAATGCCTCGGGGCTGCCATTGCGCACGGTGAAGAGAAACAGGCCGGTTTGGGCAAAGTCGCCTTTCCCAAAGTCGGTGATGTCCCAGCCGAGCATGTGCTCGACGATTTCGCGCACTTCGGGGCCTTTGCTGGCCCAATCGTTGGGGGACCAGTAGGCAAAGGGGGGCAAGTGAAACCCGTGGCTGCGGATGAAGGCATCGGCGGAGCGTAAGATGGCGTTGATTTCAGAGCGTTTCAAGATACACCTCCTCGGAGGATGATGTATTCATTATAGCGTGAATGAACCAAAGCCCTGACAGGTTCCGGAAAACTTGTCAGGGCTGTATGTGCCTCGGTTTTAGTCTTTTCGGTTATCCCCCCTTCTTATAGCTGCGGCGTCATGGTCTTATCGGATCAGGAATTGGGAATCCGGTTCCATCATAGGCCAGGGCGGATCTTTTAAGGCTTTGGCATGTTCATCCGCGGGTTGGTGCATAAAGTAGAAGAAGTAATCTGGCCACTCTTCTGTAACTTCCACGCCATTACGCTTTTCGGTGACGAAGAACTCCACCAGAGGTTGCTCGGTGAGGGCATAGCCGGGGGTGAGGATGTATTGGTAGCTGTGGTCACCCACCAGGTTGGCTTTCAGGAAGGCGACCATGTACATCGTCGTAATGTTTTGTATCTCTAACGCGTGTTCGGGCGTACTGTAACAGAAGAATTCGGACAGAGCCTCTACCGCTTCCCAGGGAAACCAGCCTATATCATAGTTGCGGAACAATGCACCGCAAGCATTCGAGAAGGCCATGTGGTAGGCTTCAGAAATATCTACCCGATAATTAGGCTTTCCTTGAATCGCGGCGTGTTCCCGGGCATGCCATGAAGTCAATCCGGGGTCCTGCATATTGAGCGTATCCCATTCCTGGCCAATGATCATGTTCGGGACCGTGATCCTGGCTAATTCTTGGTAACGCAGTACCCAACCGCTCCCATCCAGGGTAACGATTGCCTTGATTCGTGGATCAGGCGCTATGGAAAAACAGCTCTCTGGCGGGTAACCAACTTCATTGTCACAAATCAAATCATCCCCCCCGACTGCGATCATGGCAGCGTAGCCACCCCAGGAATGGCCTGAAACAGCGATCTGATCCGGCTGGATCAGGTGGTATAGCAGGCTGTCGGGATCTTCGTTTATTTCAAGAAGCTGGGTGATCGTGAACTTGATATCCAGGATCCGGTCGATGCCTGTCCAGGCATAGAACGTGTATTCGCCCTCGACCTGGGGTTCTCCGAGGTTACCATCGCCGTAGTTGGGCATGATGACCACCACAAAGCCATAACTGGCCAGGCGAGCTCCGAATTGGTAATACATTTCAGCAGGAGTGGTTAAGCCTGTTGAAAACACCAGCAGAGGGAACGGGCCGTCTGATGAGGGAGTGATTTCCTGGTAAGCCGGATCTACCCCGTACTGTTCGTACGAAGCAGATGTGTCGGGTGGGCGGCCAAGGAGTCCGAGCACATCATAAGGATATATCGCAGTTGGCATCGGTTCGCCATTCTCAGGTTCAGCCGGGTACCAGATGTAACATGGGACGGGCCGTCCTCCTTCGGGAGTATTGGGAGTAGTCCGCTCCGTGTCAATTAGCAGCTTGAAGGTGAATCCGACCGTGTATGGCCCAGGGTGGTCCGGCGGATCACCTACTTTGGCTTGAACGGGCTGTGAAAAGCCCAACAATACGATAATCAGGGCCGCGACGGTGACAAGATCAATCAACCGTTTCCCTTTCATGAAAAACCTCCTGAAACCAGGGCAAACAAACATCCGTCGAGAAACCGCTTCCGGCGGAGGTCGACGGTTGGAGGGATCCCATAGGTTGTGATCATCAAGAACTCTAATTGCAATACCACCGGATAAGGGACATCTTCGAAGGGGATTCCAGATGAACCATATCGGTAAGATTCGCTGTAAGTCCGACAATTTTGATTATAGTGAGAGAGTTTGGATAATCAACGTAGATTCGGCATGGTTATCTTCACTGGATGACGAAAAGGGAAGAGGGTTAGGGCATCTACCCACGTTTCCAAATCGCTCCGGCGATGAGCAGGCGCAGGGCAGCCAGGATGGCAAAGGCGACGGGCATGCCGGTCCAGCCGGCGAGGAGAGGCCCGGCGACCGATCCAAGCAAGGTGGCCAGGTTGCCGAAAAGGGCATTCCACGACATCCACACGGTGCGGTCTTCGAGGGGCAGGTTTTCGAGGTGGTAGTTGAATTGGGCGATACCCAGCACACCGGATGCGACCCCACCCACCACCGCGGTGACCATGTACAGGGCGGTGTCGCGGGTGAAGGCCAGGAGGAGCATTTGCAGGGCGATGAGAGCCGCGCCGATGGCGGTGCTGTTGCGGTTTCCCAGGCGGCGAATGGTTTTGGGAATGTAAATTGTAACCAGGAAGTCGAGCATGTTGCCCAAGGCGCTGGCCAGGGCAATCGTGCCGTCGTTCAGATGGAGGTCATTGATGGCAAAGAGCGGGGCCAGGGGGGCAAACATGAAGCCGGCGGTGTTGAACAGCAGGAGCAAGGCGACGACCCGGATGTATTTGCGCCCGGCGGGATTCATCTTGGGCAGCCAGTTGCCGCTGGGTACGCGCCCGGCGGCAGAAGAGACGGCTTCCGCGGGGAAATTCACTTTGACTTTGGATAGACAGTAAGCGGTGAAGACAGCACCCAGGAAACCGATGAAAAACACGATTTGGTAGCCGGTGGGAGAGGGATAACGGGCGAGCAATTGGCCGGAAAGCAGGGTAAAGATGAAGGTGATCACCGCCAGGATGGCGTTGCGGTTGCCGACGACCGTGGCGCGCCACTCGGAGGGGATGGACGAGAGCATGAGCGGGCCGAAGAGGATGCCGACCATGATGTTGGGGGCAGCGCACAGGGTGGCAATGAGCAGGATGGCCTGTACCTGCAGGACGGGGTCTTTGATGAAGGGTACGAAAACGTAAGCCAGGAGCAGGAGGCGGGCGATGAGGGCTGAGATCCACACGCCGCGCTGGGTTTCGATGCGCCGGGCCCACAGGCCAAAGGGGATGACCAGGATGAGGCTGACGATGGCGGGAGCAGCGTTGAGCCAGCCGATTTGCTGGGCGGTGGCGCCGATGCGCGTGGCATACACGGACAGGAACACGACGGTGGAGCCCATGTACAGGCCCCACCAGGCGATGTCCATGTACCAGTAGAAGAAGTTAATCCGCTGGTCTAGGGGTATCCCGGCGGCGATGCGTGAGAAGAGATTGCGTTTCATACGGAGCGGGCAGTATTATATCCCGTCCCGCAGAAAAAAGGGCGTGCCCCTTTTGGGTGTAGCAAAACAATATCAGGATAATCCACTGTCGAATGGGTTATGACCCTTGCTCAGTTTATTCCGTTGCGGGGAAAACAGTGCCCCTCAGCCTCCATAATTGTCTTTTAAATTTGGAGTTGCCAGCAATATTTGGCGGGGTTTGTACCTGGGCTGGAGTCAATTGTGTGTTTATATTAACCGACAGGCTTTCGAAAGCTTCTGTCAAGGTGGCTTGTTTGGTTACCACCACGAACTGGGAGCCATTTGTTGTGATCAACACAACTTTTCGAAGCAAACCCGCTGGGGTCAGTGGAGAAACCCCACCGACGAGCACATCCCCAACTTCCACCTGAGCCAGATCGCTAGTTTTGCTGGCAAAAGTATAAGTCGTTCCATCACTGGATACCGACACCAACTCGGCGAGTGTCGCTTCAGAAAGAATGATCGTTCCAGGTGCTAAGACGGTCGCGACAACCTCTTCGTGAAAATCGTAGTTACTTCCTCCGCTTGTCGTGTTCACTTCGTACGAAAGCGGAGAGAAATCGTACCCGGTCTTGCGCGCCGAAATCAAATAACTGCCGGGCGGCAATAAATCTAGATTGTAATACCCGTCAGCGTCTGTCTCAACGGTGTAATAATTCCCCCCCGACTCAATCGGAGTTGAGGCCGGTATTCCGCTGGGTGTATCCGGGCAATTTTCATTGGAGAGATTATTGCCTGGTGAATCCAGGACAGCTGCGATGGTCGCGCCTGCAACGCCATTCCCACTCTCATCCGTCACTCTACCGGAGATGGAACAAGGGGTGGTTTGTAAAGACGGTTCTGCCTTGACTTTGCCCGGTTGAACAGGAGCTAAAATAAATGCAATAAAAACAAATAGGTTAATGAAAACCTTGGGTGCGCGTTTCATGATTTACCCCGCCTGTGGTCACGATTGCAATTGCGATCTAATTTTAGGAATTATACACTGTTACTGACCAGCAGAATCGGAGGTTGCTCGCAACAGCATATTCAAGGTGATCGGAGAACAAATGTCTTGATGCGTTTAACCTGATCCTTTGGTTTCGAGGAGCAGGGCAAAGGCGATGTTGGCGGCCCAGGCCAGCACCTTGAACTGCCCGGCGCGCAGGGCTTCTTCTAGCTCGGCGCGGGTGAGGAAGAGGAGGTGCTGCTCTTCGAGGTCGTCTGCGGTGATGGGCGCGACGGGGCGAGCGCCGCGGGCGAGGTACAGGTTGCCGACAGCCACACCACGGCTGGGGTCCACGAGGTATTGCCCCAGGCTGATCCATTCATCGGCTGCGTGGCCGGTTTCTTCCAGTAGTTCGCGTTGGGCGGCCCGCAGGGGTTCTTCGCCCGGCTCCATGAATCCGCCCACGGGGGCCAGCGAGTCTCCGTCCAGGCCGTATTTGCCCTGACGGAAAACCAGGTAGCGGCCTTCGGGAGTAACGGCGAGGACGTTAACGTAATTGGGGGTGGTGACCCAATGCCAGTGTTCGATGATTTGCCCGGCGGGGGTGACGACGGTGCGGTCTTCGACGGACAGCCATTTGCCGCCATCCAGAATGGGGGTGCTCGAAAGGGTTTTCCAGTTAGACATGGGTAGAGTCTCCTGGGGGTAATTGTAATGGAAGAAGGGAAGGAGTTTCTCCACGAATTTCACGAATGGCACGAATGGAAGAATAGAGATTTTTTCCGCGAATGGACGCGAATGAAACGCGAATGGAAGAAAAGAGTTTTTTCCACGAATTCACACGAATGACACGAATGGGAAGAGGAAAGAAATTTTCCGCGAATGGAAGAAACAATAGAAAAGAAAAGGATTACACTTTTGACGGCTGACGGCTTCTTTTTCACCCGGCAATCATTCCTTCGGGTGGTGAACCGGCTTTGAAAAATGTGTACAATATCCTTGTAGGGTAATGTGTTACCACGATTGGTTAGTGGTTTTTAGAGTAAAAAATTTTGCCCGGCAGCGGGCGATGGGTTCTGAGGAGCGCAAAGCACACACAAGGAGTGAGTAATGAGTCAAGCAGAAGAAGCCGTCAAGGATGTGGCGCCACAGAAGAAGTCTGTAGCACTGTCCGGGATTGAGGCTGGCGAGACCGCCATCAGTAAGGTTGGCTGGAAAGGTACCGGGTTGCACTTCCGTGGGTACGATGTGGTCGACCTGGCGGAACAATCTACATTTGAAGAAGTTGCTTTTCTGCTGATCTATGAGGATCTGCCGAACCATTATTTGCTAAGCCGGTATAAAGAAAAGCTGCGCACCATGCGCGGACTGCCAGCGCCGGTAAAAAACGTCTTGGAGCAGATCCCTGCTTCTGCGCAACCGATGGATGTGCTGCGCACGGGCGTGTCGATCCTGGGAACCGTACTGCCTGAACGGGATGATCAAAATGTGGGCGAGGCGCGCAATATCGCCGACCGGTTGGTGGCGTCGCTGCCATCCATGCTGATGTACTGGTATCACTACGCTCGCAATGGACGGCGCATCGATGTGGAGACTGATGAGGAATCAACGGCGGGGCACTTCTTGCACCTTCTGGAGGGACGCAAGCCCTCTGAGTTGTTCGCCAGGGCGCTCGACGTTTCGCTGATGATGTACGCGGAGCATGAATTCAACGCCTCGACCTTCACCGGCAGGGTGATTGCCGGAACGGGTTCCGATATGTACTCGGCCATTTCCGGGGCCATTGGGGCGCTGCGCGGATTTAAGCATGGCGGCGCGAACGAAGGCGCGGCGGAGTTGATTCAAAGCTTCCGCAACCCTCGCCAGGCGGAGGAGGGCATCCGGCGGATGTTGGAAAACAAAGAAATCGTGCTGGGTTTTGGTCACCCGGTGTACCGAATCTCAGACCCGCGCTCGAAGATCCTGAAGAAATATGCGCGGCAGTTGTGCGAGGCGGAAGGGATTCCCATGTTAATCGAGATTGCTGAAGCCATCGAGCGGGTTATGTGGGATGAAAAGAATATGTTCCCCAATGTAGATTACTATACCGCGGTGCTGTACCGGGTGATGGGTATTCCCACGCGCATGTTCACGCCATTGTTTGCCCTGTCGCGTACTACGGGTTGGGCTGCGCATATCCTGGAGCAGCGCGCGGAAAAGAAGATCATTCGCCCCAGCGCGCACTATGTGGGCCCAGAACCACAGACGTATGTTCCCTTGGTGGATCGGTATTAACCGGCGGACATTGCCGATAAATTGCCGATAAATTGCCGATAACGCGTATGTGCGACTGCGGCGGGAAGCATTGGCGACGACCAGCCATCCTTGCCCCACCCATTCCTGAAGCAGGAATTATTCCTCGTACACCTGCGGATTGACGCAGTGGGGCAGGCGCTCGCCTTTTAACCCGGCGAGTAGGTTTTCGGCGGCCATGATGGACATCTTTTCCCGGGTTTGGGTTCCAGCGCTGGCGATGTGTGGGCAAATAATAAGATTTTCCAGGCGGTAGAGGGGATGGTTGGGGGGCAGCGGTTCGGGGTCGGTCACGTCTAGCGCGGCAGCGAACAGATGCTTGCTTTCAAGGGCTTCATACAGGGCTTGTTGATCGATCATCGGGCCGCGAGCGGTGTTGATGAGGATGGCGCCGGGCTTCATCTTTGCCAGCGTTTCCGCGTTGATCATGCCGCGGGTTCGCGGGGTGAGAGGGGCGTGCAGCGAGACGAAGTCTGATTCGCCGAGGAGCGTTTCGAGGTCAACCGGCTCGGCGTCGATGCCTTCCACTGCTCCGGTGCTGGGGTCGTGGAACAGAACGCGCATATCGAAACCGGCGGCGCGGCGGGCGACGGCCTGGCCAATGCGTCCAAAGCCGATCAGGCCGAGGGTCGCGCCGCTCAAATCTACACCCAGCAAAATGGACGGCCCCCAGGTTTTCCAGCGCCCTTCGCGGGCGTAGCGTTCGGCTTCCACCACGCGCCGGGCGGCGGCCATGAGTAGAGCAAAAGTGAAGTCGGCGGTGGCCCCGGTGAGCACGCCGGGCGTGTTGCCCACCGCGATGCGACGTTGGGTGGCGGCGGCAATGTCAATGTTGTCAAAGCCGACGGCGTAATTGCTGATAACCTTCATTTGCAATCCGGCTGCATCCATAATGTCTGCGTCGATTTTGTCTGTGAGCAGGCTGAGGACCCCTTCAACGCCGCGCACGCGCTCCAGGAGAACCTCGCGCGTGGGGGGCAACTCATCGATCCAGACGTCGATATCGCAGGTGGATTCGAGTAGTTTCAATCCGGGCGCGGGTATCAGGCGGGTGATGAAGATTTTGGGTCGGGACATGCGAGCCTCCGGTGGTAAGTGGTTTCTTATCAAGTATAGTCGAAGGGTGGAGTTGGGGCAAACGACATATTGAGGAGGATGGGCGGAAAAGACGCGAGCAGGTTACCCGCGCTTCGAAGAGGGGTTGTGTTAAAATCGAGGATGAACTGTGATGGTTCACAAAATATTCACTTTTCCCCCATCAAAAGGAATTCCTATGACCTCTACGATTCCCCGCCCCGAATATCCGCGCCCCCAGTTTGTGCGCGCCGACTGGCTGAACCTGAACGGAACCTGGCAGTTTGAATTCGATCCGGAGGATAAAGGCCTGGAAAACGGCCTGCTCGAGCGCCCGCTTTCGGCGTCCATCCTGGCGCCGTTCGCGCCCGAGTCGACGCTTTCGGGAATAGGGGATGTGGATTTTCACGACGCAGTCTGGTACCGGCGCGAGGTACATCTCCCAGAGGCATGGGCGGGGCGAAAAGTTCTGCTGCATTTTCAGGCTGTTGACTACGATGCCACGGTGTGGGTGAATGGGCAGGAAGTGGCCCGCCACAGGGGCGGCTTTACGCCTTTCACGGTGGACCTTTCGGGGGTGGCCCAACCAGGCGAGACTGTGACGCTGGTGGTGCGAGCCCGCGACTATCATGATCGCCCCATGCCTTCGGGCAAACAGTCGCGCATCTACGAGAATGTGGGCTGCATGTACACGCGCACGACGGGCATTTGGCAGACGGTGTGGCTGGAGCCGGTGGCCGCGACCTATTTCCAACGCCCGCGCATCACCCCGGACGTGGCAAATTCTCGTTTTCATCTGGAACTGCCCATCAGCGGCAGCCGGGCGGGCCTCACGGTTCGCGCCGTGTTGGCCGACGGGCAAGGCGAGGTGGCGCGCGTGGAAGCGCCTGCCGACCGTGATTTCGTACCCACACTTGATCTGTTCATTCCGGCGGGTCGCGTCCGATTGTGGGAACCCGGACAAGCGCATTTGTATGATTTGACCCTGGAACTGGTGGATGGGTCCGGGAGGGTGTTCGACCGCCTGGCCTCTTATGCGGGACTGCGCTCGCTGCGCATTGAAGGCAAGCGCATTTTGATCAACAATCACGCCGTGTTCCAACGGCTGGTGCTGGACCAGGGTTTCTACCCCGATGGCATTCTCACTGCGCCCAGTGATGAGGCGCTGGTCAAGGATATCGAACTGTCGATGGAGGCGGGGTTCAATGGGGCGCGACTGCACCAAAAAGTGTTCGAGGAACGCTTCCTGTACCATGCCGATCGCCTGGGATACCTGGTGTGGGGCGAATTCCCCGATTGGGGTTGCGCCGGGTTTGGATCGCCGGAGGATCATCAACAGCCTACCGCCAGCTACATCACCGAATGGCTGGAGGCGATCCAACGCGATTATTCTCATCCGGCGATTGTCGGTTGGTGTCCGCTCAACGAAACCTGGCAAGCCATTACCGACCGGATTGGCGTTTTGGACGTGGTGACCCGCGGGATGTTCCTGGCGGCCAAAGCCCTGGATACTACTCGCCCAGTGTTGGATGCTTCCGGCTACGCCCATCGCGTTTCCGAAACCGATGTTTATGACTGCCATGACTACGAGCAAGACCCGGTCAAGTTCAAGGCTACGCACGATGAGGCCATGCAAGGCCGGCCCTTTGTCAACAAAACGGGCGTGGATAGTGTGGCGATGTCCGTGCCTTATGAAAACCAGCCATATTTTGTGAGCGAGTTTGGCGGCATCTGGTGGAACCCGGACGCTAAACCCGGTGAAGATAGCTGGGGATATGGCAACCGCCCGCAGAGCCTGGATGAGTTCTATGCGCGTTTTGAGGGTCTGTGCGACGCGCTGTTGGATAATTGGGCGCATTTCGGCTACTGCTATACCCAGTTGACGGACGTGTTCCAGGAGCAAAACGGGATCTACCGCTTCGATCGCTCCGGAAAATTTGATGTGGAACGTTTACGGAAAATTCAAAGCCGAAAAGCAGCCAGCGAGGATTAACGCTTGGCGACAACTTATTCTGGGAATGAGGTGACGCTGCGCAGGGTGGCTTCCACATGGTGGCCGTTGGCCCTGAGCTGGATTTTGATGTCCGCCGAGCCATCTATGTTGGCGGCGGTGGTGGCCCGCCTGGCCGACCCTGATATCCACCTGGCAGCTTACGGCAGCGTCACCTTCCCGTTGATTGGTATTTTGCAAGCGCCCATCCTGACCCTGCTTTCGCTCTCCACGACCATGAGCCGGGATTGGGAGTCGTTCCTCAAAGGTCGCAAGATCATGTTCTACCTGGGCGGGGGGTTGACCTTGCTGTACACGTTGATCGCTTTCACCCCGTTGTATGACGTGGTGGTGCGAGACCTGATCGGCGCGCCGCCCGAAGTGATCGAACCGGCTCGCCTGGGCATGTTCGTTGGGTTGCCGTGGTCCTTTGCCGTGGCCTACCGTCGATTTCACCAGGGCGTGCTGATTCGCTTTGAGCATTCCCGCGCGGTGACGGTGGGCACGCTGTTGCGCTTTGTGATGGACGCCATCGTGCTGGCGGCGGGTTTCCTGATAGGTTCTATTCCAGGCACCGTTCTGGCTACGCTGATGATGGTGTTGGGCGTCATCACCGACGCGGTGTATGTGGGGCTGCGGGTGCGGCCGGTGCTGCGCACGGAACTGCGTCAGGCCCCGCCGGTGGATCCGCCGATTGGGCTGAAACAAATGATTTTGTTCTTCATCCCACTAGGGGTCACCCCGCTGCTCAATCAGTTGATTCGCCCGATTGGCAGCGCGGCTCTTTCGCGCCTGCCTGACCCGTTGATGACCCTGGCGGTCTGGCCAGTGATCTCGAGTTTTTCTTTCTTGATCGTCACTCCTGGGGCGGCTTTACACGAGGTGGTGATTGCCCTGCTGGATCGCCCCGGCGCCAGTAGGGCGTTGCGGCGCTTCATGGGCATCGTTATGGTGGTGCAATTTGCGCTGATGCTGTTATTGGGTTTCACCCCGCTAGCTTACGAGTGGTTCACCCAAGTTTCAGGCTTGACCCCTGAAATGGCCAGGCTGGGAGCCCATGCTTTCCAGATTTTGATCCCCACGGCGCTGATCAGTCCGTTGAATAGCTGGTTCGCGGGGTCCATCCTCAACAGCCGCAAATCTCGTCCGGTGACCGAAGGAATGGCGATATACCTGGGCGTGTATGTTGCCGCGCTTCTGGCAGGCGGAGCGCTGCCCAACGTGAGCGGTTTGTATATTGCGGTGACTTCCTCTGTGTTGGCCAGCCTGACCCAGACGGCCTGGTTGGGGTTTCGCAGCCGGGGAGTGAGGAAAGAGACCTACGAATAAGCGTGTACGG
>CAYOHX010000089.1:0-20849 GCA_964403875.1 uncultured Anaerolinea sp.
AGGAGGCCTTCAACTTACTTCTCTCCCCCATTCCACTTTCTTGAGAAAGCCATACATCTCAACGTGTAAACTGGTTGTAACTTGAGTGCCATCTGGTAACATGGTGTTTTTCTTTGCTCGCCCCCGATTGATGGGGGCTTTTTCATAATTGGATACGCCTTGGAAGCAGTGGACAGCGGTGGGCATTGATCGCCCTCCGCTGTGTGCTACCATTGAATTAATGATGGCGCGAGTAGTTTGCGCCAAATTACGTAGCTGGCCCCGGTCTAAATTCAGAAACCCAATTTTCAAACGTAGCTTGTTAATCCGGGGAGGGTGATCAGGTATCTTGCCTGTAAAACCCAAATGCTCGCTGGTCGTACGCGCCGCCCTTCCTGGCGGCGATCAGTGGAGAACCGTCCGTTGGCGCTATCCCAGAAATGGGGCTGGAAGGCTGGCAGGAAGCCGGCGCCAACGATAAAAATCCATCCTGCGGTACGCCGGGCAACTGGCGAAAGACTTAACCAATCCACTCTTAATATACTAGAAACGGGCGGAAACGGGATTTCCGGCCCACGGAGGACTGTATGTCGTTACCTTCAATCAGCAATCAGGTTGCCCATGCACTGAAAGCCGTAACCTGGAGCGCAGAAGAAATTTCTGCTTACCAGCAAGCCACGGGCGTGACCTCGGTCAAAAAGTCTCTGCGCCCAGACGGCGATCCAACGCGCCCGCTGCCGGTCATCCTGGGCATTGGCACCGGCACCACCTACTTTCAATGCGCCACTTGTTTCTTCCACCACGCCGAAGTGCTTACGGGGAAGGGCTCGCTGGCGGACCTGCTGGCGCCCGCGGTCATCCGGCTGACTCTGGACGCGCACTACCAGGCGCAGGCGCCCGGTTCGCTGGCGAAGTTGTTAGCTGCAATCCAGAAAGTGTATGCCGGCTGCCGCAAACTGGGTTGGACGCGTCAGCCCGATCCGATCACCGTGAGCTTGCGGGAATATGTGAAGGAAATTTCGGACGGCCCCGGAGTGCGCAGCCCTCGGTTTGGGTATCAGCTCACAGACGCCGAACGGCTAGTCGCTTACCTGGCTGAACACGGCTCGCGGTTTGCGCTGCCGGCTGAGCTGGCGCTGCGCTGCGGGCTGCGTGAAGACGAGATTGCCGGACTGCGCGGGCGGGATGTAAACCTGGCGAGCGGCTGCTTGACCGTTACTGGCAAGGGCGGAAAAGTGCGCACGGTTCCTCTGCCAGAAGACATCGGAAAGCAGCTCAACCCGTCAGCGCAATATCTGTTTACTCCCAGCGCGGCCTGGCGCTCTGCTTTCCGGCAAGCTGTGGCCAAGGCTGCCAGAGCGCTCGGTATTCAGGTTACAGGCGTGCATCGTTTGCGGGCAAACTTCGCTCAGCAGCGCTATTTGCGCCTGCGGCAAGAGGGTCTCGATGACCGGGCAGCCCGCTTGCAGGTATCGCGCTTGCTGGGGCACAATCGTTTGGACGTGACCTACCATTACATTCCCGACGGTTTTACGGGGGAAGAGGGCGGCGAAAGTGGATAACCAACTCGAGGTGTCGGTTCTGCGAAAGTCAGCTGACTGGGAAAATTCCAGGCGTTTTTTTGGAAGTGTAGACTCTGTGGACGATATCAACGCAGAAGGCATTGGGAGGGAATATGTTTGTGATATACTTTTTATGAATGGTGGAATCGTCATTTTCGTTCAACAGATTTTGCAGGAGGTGAATATCATCGGAAAATAAAACTGCTCGAACAACTTCATAGTGCCACAACAAGTGCAGGCAACCTGCCTGCCAAGCTGGAATATCAGATTTAGCAAGTTCAACTAAGACTACCAATCGGCCAACTTTTCGAGCATCGGGATAACTGATGCTCCCAGTCGGGCCGTTTTTTTTGTTAAAAACGGCCAAAAAGATTTTTTTGGAGGAAAAGGAATGAACAACCTAACGATGGAATTGATGGAAGACGACGGCGAATTTGACCGGATGATGAAGGCCAGTGAAATCGCCAAAGCCCTGCATGTGTCTCGCGCTGAGGCCTACAAGCTGCTGCAGACGGGCGCCATTCCCCGGTTTGAATTTGGGGGCTGCATCCGGGCGCGCGAAGAAGACGTGCGCGAATACTTTCGCAAGCACTACCGGCGCGAGATTTCGGACAATCCGGGGCCCGAGGAATCGCCCCTTTTGGTAGACTAGGCAGCTAGCCAGCTAGCTCGATCACACAAAGGATCCCTGCTGTTGCTTTCCCTGCTCGTGCTTGTTACAATAATGTTCGGAACCTTAACAGCTCAATATGGTCGGAGCATTCGATTCTTGCGATATGCCTGCTGTGCGACTTCACAGGAGGTAAATCGAAAATGAGCAGTGGAAAGCGACACAGGGGTCGTGGCGAGGGCACAGTCTATCATATGTCCACCGGGAAGTGGCGGGCTATGCTCAGCTTGCCGGGCGGCAAACGCATCAGCGCGGTATTTGACAGGAAAGTAGATGGTCAGAACTGGCTGACCGAACAGAGATTCGCCCAACTTACCCAATCGAAATCACCAACACCAGTAGTTGTTGTCGAACCTGACGAGGAACCAAAGCAGACCTTGGGGGAATACCTGACTAGCTGGTTCAAGATTCATCAAAGCGGCCTAAAGCCAACGACCAAGTATGAATATCAGCGGATCATCGATAAGCACATCGTCCCAGGGCTTGGTGAACAGGAGATGGTCACTTTGCGGCGATCCGTCTTTGATGAGTTTTATGCTCGCCTGATCGAACAGGGCAGGGGCAAATCCTTTGTGATCTATATCCATCGTGTTTTGCGTAAAGCGCTGGAAGATGCGGTAGACGACCGGGTGCTAACCTACAACCCGGCTAAAAAAGCAAAATTGCCCCGAGTAGAAAGGCGCAAGCATCGCAGATCGCCCCTCACGGTTGAAGAAACCAATCGTTTGGTAGAAACGGCGATGCAGACACCGATTGGACCGCTGGTATTTGTGGCAGTAAAGACGGGAATGCGTCAGGGTGAGTTGTTTGCCCTGCAGTGGAGTGATATTGACTGGCAGCAAAGGCAAATTCATGTGCGGCGCAATGTGCATCGCGTGAAGGAGAATGGCCAGCCTGTTCTGGTGTTCACAAGCCCCAAAAGCGAAGCGGGCAACCGGGTGATCAGTGTGGGCTCGGGTACGTTGCAAATGCTTCAACAGCAAATGGGTATTGTGGCAGGGCAACGAGCAGTCATGGGAGATCGCTGGCAGGAATACCAACTGGTTTTCCCAAGCACAATCGGCACACCGCGAAACCCTTCCAACTTCCTCAAACTGTACCGCGAGGTGTTGGTGGCTGCGGGAGTGCCGAAAATTACATTCCATGATTTGCGGCACATGGCGGCTTCAATCATGCTCAATAATGGCGTGCCAACGCTGGTTGTTAGTCACATGTTGGGGCATGCCAGTCCGAGCACTACCCTGAATATGTACGGGCATGAATTCTCGTTGCAAGAAATTCAAGCGGCTGAAATGATGGACCAGGTAATTCCATCACCTGAGCAGGTTTATGCGGTTCTGGACACAGCCGTTACAATTCCCTTACACCAAAATTCCTGAATTGCACACAGTTGCACACGAAAAAGAGAGCTTAACTTGACGAAAAGCTCTCTTTTACCAGTACCTGTGGGGGTTGCGGCGTAGCACCCCGCCATATTTAGGTGATCCACCAGGGACTCGAACCCTGAACCTGCTGATTAAGAGTCAGTTGCTCTGCCAGTTGAGCTAGTGGACCCTAGCGCTCATTGTGCGCCCGCTATTTTAGCACACAAACGGCTTTTTGTTTAGGGTTCTGGAGCGGTTTCGTCGGGATTGGACTCCTCTGCTTGGAACTCGGCCAGCCAGGTCTCCACCCACCCCAGGCGGGTTTCGCCCACCCCTTCGCGAGTGACCGGGCGCATTTGTTGCATCAGGTCCAGGGCCGTGTCCCGATCCAGGCCGCGCAGCCTGAGCAGGGCGTAAGCGGCCATGCCGGTGCGGTGCATCCCGGCGGCGCAGTGGATCAACACCCAGCTACCGGCGTCGATTTCGCGGTTCACCTCTTGTAATTTTCTCAGCAGTTCAAAGCGTTGGGGCACGAGCAAGTTTTGCCCGTTGGCCTGCTCAAACCAATGCCAGATCAACCCGGCATTCACCACAGCCGCGCCGACACGTTGGGCCTCTTCTGCCGTGGATAACAGGGTCAACACGGTGGTCAACCCCTTTGCTTTCCACTCGCTTAACCTGGATAGAGATGGGCGAGCCCACAACCCCAACCGGCCCGCGCCCAGTTCTACCAGCCGCGGGGCTTTCTGCTTTTCAGAGCCTGGATTCTGAGCGAAGTCGACAATGGTCAAGGCGGCGTTCCTCGAGTCGTTTCACTGCCCGGCTGGATTCAGCAGCTCTTCCAGGCCAGTCAGACAGCCGTACCGGAAGAAGAGGTCGCCGGTTTGCGCTTCGGCGCCGATGTTCAGCTCGCCGTCCAGGTATTCGTTTCGATCAGATACCCCGACCTGGACTCCACGCAAGGGCGGGTCTCCCGCTGCGGTGATTTGGAAGGTGTAAGTCTGGCCTGCCGAGTCGGAAATGGGGGGGAAATCCAGCTCCAGCCATCCGCCCGAGGGCAGTTCGGCGGCTGAGATTTCGCGCGCGTTCACGGTTTCGCCAGAGCTGTCATTCAACACGGCAATTGTCAGTGAGCCACTGTTGGCGCTGTGTTCGTAGAGCCACACACTGGCCTGGGTGAGCTGGTTGCAGGGAGGTTGAAAGGTTTGGAAAACAGTTCGACCGGCTGGCAGCTCCACCGGCAGACTGGAAGTGGCGGTCTGGTTTTTGTGTCGGGGCAGTCTGCATAGGCCCGTGGTATACCAGGCGCTTCCGCAGGTCAAATGGTAGGCCAGAAAGAGCGCGCCCACGGTTAGAAATGCAATGAAAGCAGAACCGGCTGCCAGCCAACCAGCCCCCAGGCGCAGCACCGGCCGGTTGGGCAGCAGGGCAATGAACAGGAGCGGCGTGATGAACAGGAAGTAGCGTCCCTGAACGCCGGGGATCAGGGTGGTGCCTGGCGGGTTGTAAAGCAGGTAAAACATCACAATGGTAGCCAGAAACACTACCCCGAAGGATGCTACGGCGATCAGGCGCTTGCGCAGATTGAGCAGCCCGCCCATCGAATCGCTCAGAATTGCCAGGACAATGAGGATTGGAGTCATCCAGTAGATAATTTCTGGCAGGGGCCAGTAATCATAGCCGCTGATCCCCACCCAATTGCGCGCGTATCGGGGCGTCTGGGTGACAATGGTTTCCCCAATGGCGCGGAAGAACCGGCCAGGATCTTGAAGAATTAGCTTGATTTGTTCCGAGGCGTTATAGGTGTCGATGGTTGTCGAGGTGAGCAGCTCGGAGGCGGTCAGGAAGTTCCAACCCAGGCACACGATGCTGACGGCTAAAATGGCGAAGAGGATGAACCCCACCAGCCACTTTGGGGGGCCAAACTTGACTCGCGGGATGAGCAGCAGGGCGAACAGGAGCGGGACCGTGTTGAGTTTGAGGGTGCACACGGCCAGAGTCAGGAGGGCGGTGATGAACCAATCTTTTTTGCTGAACGCCGCTCGTCTTTCGGCGCTGTTCATATACAACACCCAGGCAATGAACACGAAGGCGATTCCGTTGTTGGTCGAATCGGGCGAGATGGAAGCGGCCTGGATGAGCGACATGGGCGTGGCAGCCAAAAATCCCAACAGCCACTTGCCCATCGGGATGATGCGGATGGATAAATACACCAACAGCGCGTATATCAGCAGGTAGGATAAACGGATGGCGTAATAAACAAAACCAACGGGCAGGTCCAGGAGGCGACCCATCACGCCCATGATGAAGGCCTGAGGCAGGTACAGCGTGAAGAAATAGCGAGCGCGAGTGGTGTGGTGAATGAAGTTGTCCCAATCGATCTTGGAGAAAAGTTGTTCTTTCCAGGCATCCCATGAGACGGGCCGCACGTTGACATCCTGCCGGTAGGAGATTTGGTTGAAGACAAAGGGGTAGTTGGGCCCGGTGGAAAGATGTTGGTTGGGCACCAGCGCCCCGGTGGACATTTCCCAGATGCGCCCGATGTGGGTGTCTTCATCCGCGCCGCCCCCAAAAGGCGTGACCAAAACCAGGAGCGAGCCAAAGATCAAGATGATTAGGGAGAATATGATTTCAGGTTTGCGTTTTGTCATCGTCAGTAGCCTCGCTCAACGGGAAAGGTCAGGCCAGGTCGCGGAATTCGGCTGGAGAGCCCAGCCGGCGAGCCTGGGCGGACCGCGCCGCCAGCAGCCCGGCGGCGGTGACGGTCATGATCAGCAGGGCGGGCATGTTGTTGGCCAGGGGAATGGGCAGATCGGGGTGAAAGAACAGGGTCGAGAAGTAGGCCGCGCTGAACACCAGGATGAGCGCAATCGCGCTCATATCCAGGCTTCGGCGGCCTGAGCTGCGCAGATCCAGTTGATTGAACAACAATGCCACGGGTCCGACCAGAATGACCAGCTTGTAATCGTGACTTGTGGAGGGGATGAGCATGGTTCCCAGCGTGAGCACCATGAGCAGGTAGGGGTTGGCGGCGCTCATCCGTTTACGGTACAGCAACACCAGCACGACCCCCAAACACAGGGCGTAGATTGCCAGGAAAGGCAGCGAGAACAGACGCACGTTGTCTTCCAACAGATTGTGCAGCCTGGGTGCGTCATCCCGCACCCACCTGGAAAACATGCGCACGAAAGAATCAATGGAGTGGTTGCCTACCCAGACATAAGTGGGGCTGCCCATCTGGCTGGTCAGCGCGTCGATGAAATCGCGAAACACCTTCCAGCCCAGCACGAACAACCCAGCCAGGTTGGCCAGCCCCAACAAGCCCCAACGCAGCAGATTGCGCTTCCAATCGCGCCAATCCTGTGTGAAGCACAAAATGAAAATCAGCGGGTAGATTTTGATATTGACCGACACCACAAACAACAGGTAAGCCAGAAGGCGCAGGCGGGGGTGACGATGGAACAGGTAGATGGACGCGAAACACAGCACCATCACCAACAGGTCAAACTGCCCGCGTTCCAATTGGAACAGCAGTCCATAAGAAAACAGGCCACTCACCAGCACCAGGGTGGCGCGTTGATTCCACTGTCGTGGGCGGGAAGACACCCAGGGGAGCAGCCAGGCAATGGCCAGAAAGCTCACCATGTTGAGCGCGGTGATGTACACGTAGCTTTGATCGGGGCCAAAGCGCACGAAGGGCAGAAACACCAGGGCTTGCAGGGGGGGGTAATAATTGGGAATGATATAGGGCGAACCGTTGTCGAGCAGCGCTTTGGAGAAACCCAAATACTCGCGCAGGTCGCCGCCGATGGGGTTGATGACGGGGAAGTCGGGGTAGACGCGCAGTTCGTGGTATTCGTTGAGCACGACCGGCACGATGTAGTAAGCAAAAAAGATCAGGAAGAACACGCCCAGCACCCATCCCGTCAGGGGAAGGTTGCGTAGGGGCGCGGCGGCTTTTTGCCAAAACGAAACAAGGGGAGAGCGGTTTGGCGATGGGACAGATTGGCTCATAACGTCAGTAAGACCACGCCGAGGATGACAAAAAAGGCCCCGCCCCATTGCCGCAGGGTCAGGCTTTCGTGCAAGAAGAGCACGTTGAGTAGGACCGTGGTGAGGTAGGAGGTGGAGGTGATGAACACGGTGATGGTGGTGGAACTTTTGGCCAGCGCTGGGATGGACAGCAGGGCATTGTTGATGAGGATGAATGTGAATCGCGCCACCACCGCCAGCACGAAGGCCAGGATGAAACGCCAGTCGAAGATGATTTTAAAGAAGCGCTGGAAGATATCCCCCGAGATGAGCTCGCGGTTGCCGGTCAGCACGATGGAGATCGAGGTGACCACGCAAAACACCAACGTCAGGAGGGCTACTTTGAGCAAATTGCTATCCATGAATCGATTCCTTTTTCCTTCCGCCCATGTCCACCCTTATTTGAGAATTCGGTAGGCCAGCTTAATCAAGGTGTTGTGAACGCGGTGCGTCCAGTCGATGGCCCGGCTCCTATTGTACCGCCTTAAGACCTGAATTTCTTCGTCAAATTGGCGCTCGTATTGTGAGCCGCCCTTGGAGCTTTTGTGGATGCGAAAAGCCGAAAGCGCCTGGTCCAAGATCAGCGGCGGAGCTACGCGGAAGGCGCGCATCCAGAAGTCGTAGTCCATGGTGTAGCGCAGGCTCACATCCAGCGGCCCGGCGGCCTGCCACAGGTCCCGGCTCCAAAAGGTGCTGGGCTGGATGATGTAATTGAGCACCGCAAGCACGCTCGCCGATGAAAACCCGCGCCAAAAAGTCTTGTAACGGACCACAAAGCCCTGCATCTCGCGCGAGTCTTGATCGACAATGCGGTAATCCCCGGTGAGCCACAAACAACCGCTTTGGGCAAAGCGCTCGGCCACCAGTGCAAGCGCGCCGGGCAGGTAGTAATCATCGGAATTGAGGAAGGCCAGGATGTCGCCCGAGGCCAGGCCCATGCCGCGATTGATGGCGTCGGCTTGCCCGGCGTCCTTCTGACTCACCCAGCGCAGATCCGCGCCGTAGGAGCGCAGAATATCCAGCGTGCCATCGGTCGAGCCGCCATCCATGACGATATACTCCAGGTTGGGGTAGTTCTGGCCCAGCACGGAGTCGATGGTCTGGCGGATGAAGACCCCCTGGTTGAAAGAGGGGGTGATGATGGAGATTTTGGGGGCGTCCATCCCCGCGTCACCTGCGCTTCTCGGGCGTGTTTTGAATGTCCATGACCACGGCCTGGAGCAAAAACTGCAAGCCGATGATCAGTGGCAGGATGGCGATCATCACCGTGCCTGTCGAGGCCGCCACCTGCAGCTGTGAGGACTTCCACCAGTGGTACCCGCCCCAGATCACGCCAAACAGCACGTTGATCCACCCGGCCAGCAGGAACACGGTCACGGCGCTGAAATCGCGGATGAAGTAGAAAAACAGAATGCGCCGCAACATGCCGCGCAGCAGGCGGGGGGGGAATTCGAACAGGGATTTGGATATGGACAGGGAGCTCTTTTCATCCCCATACACCGCCGGGATGTACACATCTTTGACCGCCAGACGTTGCAAGCCCAGCTCGAGCAACATGCTGGTCTCGAAGAAGTAGCGCCTGGACAGGCGCTCGAAGTTGAGCTCGCGGACGGCTTCGGCGCTGATGGCCGTATAGCCGTTGGTGGGGTCAAAGATATTCCAGTAGCCCGAGGCGGCCTTGGTCAAAAAGGACAAGCCCAGGTTGCCGATGCGGCGCAGGTAGGGCATTTGGGCCAGGGCTTTCTCGTGCAAAAAGCGGTTGCCTTTGGCGTAATCGGCTTCGCCCGACAGGATGGGGGCGATGAGCTGGTCCAGGTAGGCCGGGTCCATTTGGCCGTCGCTGTCCATCTTGACCATGACCTCCGCGCCCAGTTCCAGAGCCGCGCGGTAGCCGGTTTGCATGGCCCCGCCCACGCCCTGGTTGGCCTCGTGGCGCAGCAGGGTGATGCGCGGGTCGGCCAGACGGCAGGCCTCCGCCACGGCGGCGGTGGAATCGGGGCTGGCATCTTCCACCACGATGACCGTATGCACGCGCTGGGGCATGCCTTGCAGCACCGCCGGCAGGGTGCTTTCGGCGCGAAAGGCGGGAATGATGACGAAGATTTTGGGGTCAGCGGTCATGCGGGTCCAGAGGTGAGCGAGAGTTCTGTCGAAGCTATTGTACTGGAGAAATCGGGATAAGGACAGTCACGGCCCAACCGGAAACTGCCCCGCCCCGGCGTAATCCGCATTAGCCAGCAGGGGCACGCCGCTGTCGATTAACACATTCCCGTACACGTCCGTGACCCGGAAGGTGAACGGCCCCACGCCCATGCCGGGGTTGCTCTGCACAAAATAATTATACGAGGTGCGCGGCACGTTCACCCACACCCCGCTTCCGTTGCGGTACTCGAATTTGGCAATCGGGTTGCGGTGGTTGCGGATTTGCACGGCGGTCCACCATTGGTTTGACCCGTCTTTGAAGTGGTAGATGATTGGCCCGCTGATCTCGGGACTGACCAACTGCCAGGTGATGTCTACCCGGCCCTTATACAGGTCGTCGATGGCGGCGAAGGCCTGCTGGCTCAAGTCCAGATGCCCGGCTTTGCACTCGGGGCACAGGTCCACGATGCGCACGGTCACTTCGCCTTTGGCTCCTTTGACGCGGATGTAGGAGCCGCACACTGCCGAGCCGTTGAACTCCTCGATATTCAAGGTGGAGGTTATCCATTTTGAATCGAAGCCTGTGGCGATTCTGGTGGCTTATTTGGGAATGAGCCAGGTGCTTGTCGGTATTAGTCAGTTTTGCCCAAGGAATTTAGCCTTTGGGTGATGGCTGCGATTTGTTCTTCCAGCCAACCCTTTTGCTGCTCCAGGTTTTGTTTTTCATCCTCTACCGAATATGAGGCGGCCGTCCAGCCAAAACCCCATCCTCTGCCTCCCCCCTGGCGAAAGCCACGGCCTCTGCCCCAACCGGCAGCCTGTCCGCCGCCGCAGGGTCCCATTCCTCTACCAATTGGGCCGGTACCCAAGGGCCCGGTTCTATCAAATCTAGGCATAATAAACTCCTTCTTTTTCTAATGTTGATTGTTTCGATTGGCGCGTCGCCGTCGGAAAAGCCGACCGAAGGTGGCGTTCCACAATTGCCCACCCAGGCGAGCGGGTTGCAAATTCGACGCGTTTGGCGTCTGGGTGGATTGCGCTGGTGATGGTGAGCATCTCCCCGCGCCGCGACCGGTGCGCGGGCCACCGCCGGACGGACCGGTTCCATCTCTTGCAGGCATTTCAGCCATCCTTTCTACGCTTCTGCTTTTTGGCACAGAATTGTAATGAGTTGTTGCGTTTTTTCTAATTCGGTCAACCAATTTCGTAAGGCCTCATTGCCCAACGGGGTTAATTGATAGGTCTTGCGGGGCGGGCCCTGAGTTTGTGCCGTTTCCCAATCCGATTGGATCCACTGCAGGTCTTCCATCTCACGCAAGATGCGATAGACCACGCTGGGGTGGAGGGTACCCAGACCCAGTACATCCAGATCGGAAAGCAGGGTGTAGCCGTGGCGTGGTTGTTCTTTGAGCAATACTAATAAGGCTGGTTCTAACATCGAGGTGGTGACCGGCGTGTGGCTGAATTCGCGACGCGCCCCGCCTCCCATTCCCCAACCTCTGCGATGTCTTGGCATGTGATATCTCCTTGTGTGTGTCTATTGACAAATAAAGAATAGCATTGTATTCTTTATTTGTCAATAGACAGTTTGAGAATATTCTCTTTTTGAAGAGCTTGCCGTATGAGAAGAAGCTGTAGTCGTTACTAAATCGTGAGCCTCATAGAACTGGCGACAAAGAAATATGACAAAGCGTATGAATGACACGCCCGAAAGGTTACTTGTGTAATTATATTGTGAGTTTTTGTTTACAAAAGATTCATTTGTACTATAATACTGGTAATACTTTATTTCGAGAGGAACACTATGCCAATCAAAACTGTTAGCGTTGATGCAGCACTGATCGAAGGTTTCAAGATTGAAACCAAATCCCGACAGCACATTTCTATTGTTGACCAACCGTCTGCCGGTGGTGGAACGGACGCAGGGCCAACCCCTTTGGAGTATTTGTTCGTGTCTCTTGCTGGTTGCGTTGTCACGATCGGTCAAATTATTGCCAGGCAGCGCCGTCTGCCTGTTCGAAACATTGAGGTGCACGTAGAAGGGGAACTGGATACGGATGTCTTGATGGGAAAGACGAAGGATGTTCGCGCCGGTTTCCAAAATATTCGGGTAATCACCAAGATCGATGCAGATATGAGCCAGGCAGAAAAAGAGTCTTTTCTGCGCGATGTCGATGCACGCTGTCCAATTTCAGATAATATTCACAGTTTGACGCCGATTGAGTTTGTCGTGGAGTAATTTATGGGAATACCTTCTGCCGGTCCTGCCAGCGAGAGCCCTACTACCCCAGCCGAAATCCTGGTGGCAAAGAGACTAAGAGATCTGCGCACACGGCGCGGTTTCTCATTGCGCGCGCTGGCGGATCGAAGCGGGTTGAGTGTCAATACCTTGAGCCTGATTGAAAACGGGAAGACCTCGGCTTCTATAAGCACTTTGCAGCAATTGGCACAGGCGCTCTCTGTGCCAATTGCTGCTTTTTTTGAGGTCGAGCCGCTCGCAAAGAGGATTGTTTATACTCCCGCGGAGGAGCGCCCCAGCGCGAATTTTGGTAGTACGCAGATGCAGAGCCTGGGGCAAAACCTGGCTGGAAATGCCGTCCAGCCATTTTTGGTCTCCCTTCCACCCGGCATGGGCAGCGGCGGGCGTATGATCGTTCATACCGGCCACGAACTCATATTTTGCTTACAGGGAGAGATCTATTACCAAATTGAGCAGGAAGAGTTCCGGTTGAAAGCTGGCGACAGTCTTTTGTTTGAAGCGCACTTGCCGCATTGTTGGGAAAACCGGAGCGAGAGCAGTGCGCAAATCTTGCTGGTTATATATCCTGCCGACGGACGTGAGCAGTCCGGCGGTCGGCATTTTTCGTTGGATGTGTTGAAAAAGGAGCTAAGTATGAAAATCGCGATCATAACAGAAGATGGAAAAACCATCAGCCAGCATTTCGGGCGAGCACCGTACTATCTGGTTGTAACGATTGAAGAGGGGAAAGTGGTTGAGCGAGAAATGCGCGATAAGATGGGGCACACTCATTTTAGTGTCCAGGAACACGCTGAGGAGTCTCCTGCTGGGGCGGGTCACGGACGGGATGCGGCCTCGCATAATAAACACATCAGCATGGCACAGACGATTGCGGATTGTAAAGCGTTATTGTGTGGCGGAATGGGCATGGGGGCTTACGAAAGCATGCGCCAGCTGAATATTCAACCGTTGGTGACAGATTTGCGCGACATTGACCCTGCCGTTCAAGCGTTTATTGATGGTAAGCTCATTGATCACACCGAACTTCTTCACTAAGGTTATTGATGAAAGCCCTGTTGGGTAGGCTGTTGTTCATCCTCTCCTTGTTGGCGCTTGCCCTGTTTGGGTTGGGGGTCTGCTTTTCACCGGCAGTGGCGCAAACACCGGAACCATCTAATTCCGTTGTCTACATCTACTTTTTCTGGGGGGATGGTTGCCCGCACTGCGCAAAAGCCAAGCCGTTTCTTGAAAGCCTGGCCGCTAAATACCCGGAAGTTAAACTGCAAGAGTATGAAGTTTATTATGATCCGGCGGGCCAAAAGGCATTTACGAATATTGCCCAAAAATATGGTTTGGAGAACCTGTATGTGCCAACCATGTTTATTGACCAATATTACTTGCAAGGGTATTCCGAAGAGATGGACGCAGACATTGAGGTAATGATCGTTTACTGCATTCATAACGGCTGCGAGGATTCGGGGATTGGCGTAGACGGATTACCGCAACACTCTACCCCAGTTCCTGCTCCCACACCCACGGTTGCTGTCCAGGTCACGCAGGCTACCCAACCTAATCCGGGGGGCTCAACGAACGGCCAGTCGCTGAACCAAGATCTATCTCTGAAGGTGCCTTTACTGGGAAACGTTAACCTGGGGCGGCAATCTGTTGTCATTAGCACGGCACTGATCGCTTTTGTGGATGGGTTCAACCCTTGCTCGATGTGGGTGCTGGGAATGTTGTTAGCCCTCACGCTGCACACCGGCTCTCGAAAGAAGGTGTTCACCATTGGGCTGATCTTCATCACCGTCACCGCCGCGATTTACGCGTTGTTTATTGCCGGTTTGTTCAATGTGTTAAGAATTGCAGGTTTTTTGGGCTGGATCCAGATTGTTGTTGCGCTTATCGCCTTGTTTTTTGGTCTGATAAACGTTAAGGACTACTTCTGGTTTAAAGAGGGTCTCTCTTTAACCATCGCCGATGACAAGAAGACCGGAATTTTCAAACGGATACGTGCTGTTGTGAATGCTAGCCAATCGTTTAGGGGGATGGCTGGGGCCACAGTAGTTTTAGCAGCAGGTGTATCCATGGTCGAGTTTTCCTGCACGGCGGGTTTTCCGGTGCTGTGGGTGAACTTGCTAACCTCTCAAGCGGTTGGCGGGGCGGCTTTTGTGCTGCTTCTGCTCCTGTATATGCTCATCTACCAGATTGACGAACTGGCCATTTTTGCTTCAGCGGTGATTTCGCTGCGCGCGAGCCGCCTGGAAGAGAAGCACGGACGGATTTTGAAGCTAGCCGGTGGAATGCTCATGCTGGCTCTGTCGGCAGTGATGCTGATTAATCCCGCTCTGATGAACAACTTGGGTAGCTCGTTGCTCGTTTTTGGTGGCGCTTTTGCAGCAACGCTGCTGGTCTTGTTGGTCCACCGTGTGCTGTTGCCCAAGGTTGGTATCCTGACTCAGTGATTTAAAAATAAGCGCACGCTTCAAGCATCTCTTATCTGGCAGAGAAAGCATGTTTCCTAACCTATCCTAATAATTTTAATTCGTTTTAAGGAGTAGCTAAATGCCTCAATTACCCGAAGTTGTCAGCAAGGCCTGGGAAAATCGCGAAGGCCCTGTTGTTCTCGTCACTGTAGATCAGAATGGGACCCCGAACGCCATCTACGCGACTTGCGTGAGCAAGTACGACGAATCGACGCTGGTGGTGGCGGACAATTTTTTCCACAAGACACAGGAGAACATCTTTGCCGGTAGCAAGGTGGCTTTGCTTTTCATCACGAAAGAGGGCAAGTCTTATCAAATCAAAGGCTCCATTGAATACCTCACTGAGGGTGTGGTTTTTGACGACATGAAGCGTTGGAACCCGGAGAAACTGCCGGGCCATGCCGCAGCCGCATTGAAAGTTGAGCACGTCTATTCTGGCGCAGAGCAATTGCTTTAGCCAGCTTATCTGTGCCTTTTTTGATCCGAGGAGGTCGTATGGTTATCATCATTTCAGCTCAACAAGATACTATGGATGGTGCGGTGGACCAGCGTTTTGGCCGATGCCAATGGTTGATCAAAGTGGATACGGAGACTCTGGCTTGGGAGGCGTTACCGAACCCGGGCGTCAACCAGTCGGGGGGGGCCGGGGTTGCTGCTGCTCAATTTGTCGTCGATCAGGGAGTGGCTGTGGTGGCTAGCGGTGATTTTGGGCCCAATGCTGCTGCCGCGTTTCGGGCAGCAAATATTGAGATGCGGCTTTTCACCCCTGAGGTGTCCACTGTCCAACAAGCCGTAGAGAGTTTCCAACAAGGAAAATTGCTCCTTTTCTAAATCCTTGTTTGAGGAGTAATCCGTGCAATTTGCAATTTCCAGTGGCAAGGGCGGAACCGGTAAAACAACCGTCGCGACCAGCCTGGCGCTCAGCCTGGTAGAGCTGGATCGAGTGGTCTACCTTGATTGCGACGTGGAGGCGCCGAACGGTCATCTGTTTCTAAAGCCTAATTTCACCAGTTCAACCGACGCGGTGATTCGCATCCCCGAAATTGATCCGGCAAAGTGTACATTGTGCGGGCGTTGCGTTGAAGTTTGTCAGTTTCATGCCCTGGCGAAGGTGGGGAAGAGGATCTTAGTCTTCCATCAACTTTGCCACGGCTGTGGAAGCTGCACCGGGAACTGTCCGGAAGGCGCAATCACCGAGGTGCCGAACTCGATTGGCTTTCTGGAAGCCGGTGGAACCCAGGAGGGCATTCGTTTTGCGCAAGGGCGATTGACCATTAGCGAACCAATGCCCACGCCGGTGATTCGGCAGTTGAAACGTCAGGAGCGGCTGGAAGAGCAGACGATGGTTATTCTTGATTCCCCCCCCGGGGCGTCTTGTTCGGTGGTGGAAACCTTACGTGGAGCAGATTTCGCCCTGTTGGTGACTGAACCGACGCCTTTTGGTTTGCACGACTTGCGTCAGATTCTGGGTATTGTCCGGGAGATGAACATTCCTGCAGGGGTGATCATCAACCGGACGCGCGATCCCTACGAGCCTATGAAACAATTCTGCAACGACCAGAATTTACCCGTAATGATGCGCATTCCGTATGAACGCAGAATCGCTGAAGGGCTGGCTCAAGGAAAAACGCTGTTGGATATTGATCCTGCCTATCGGGATGCATTTCTCGCTTTGGCAAATCAGGCTATGGAATTGACCGCGCAAAACAAGATAAGTTAATGGAAGGAAGTTGAACATGCCTCAACTCGCAAAAGGCGGCAAATGGGTTTTTGGATGGGTGCTGGTTGGGTCTGGTCGACAAATCAGAATTCCCACAGCGGCATTTAAGGAATTTGGGTTTCAACCCGGAGAAGCCGTTATCTTTACTCGTGGCAGCCGTAGCTCGGGCGGTTGCGGTGTGGGCAGGCGGGAAGTAATTTATTCCAATTCTGTCATGCCCCTACGTGGTTTTGCAGACGGGGTGATGGGCGAGGAAGGGTTGGTTGTCTTACCTGGAGAATTAGATATCGAACCGGGGGAGCGGCTCTTAGTTGTACGAGGAAGCCGCTATGCACTGGGCTTGCTCAAATATGGCCCGATTGTTGAAGAAGCCAGAAATCATCCTGATCTGGAGGTGTTTGCGCCGTGAAGCAGCTTGTTCTTCTTAGTGGAAAAGGGGGAACCGGAAAAACCAGCATAAGCGCGGCGTTTGCTCATCTGAGCTCGAAAAAGGGATTTGTGTTTGTTGATGCCGATGTTGATGCGGCGAACTTAAGCCTGGTGATGGCTCCTGAGCAAGTGAATTCACATGAATTTTGGGGCGGTTCTCTGGCCGAAGTCCAGCCTGAAGGGTGCACAGAATGCGGGGCTTGCGTTCCTGTTTGTCGCTATGCCGCGATATTTCCCGATCCATCCGGAAAGCCTGCCTACTGGGTGGACCCGATGGCTTGCGACGGCTGTGCAGCTTGTGTGTACGCCTGCCAACAAGGCGTGATCCGCATGGTGCAGCAGCAGGAAGGGCACTGGTATCAATCCGGCACATCCTATGGAATGCTATTCCATGCCGAGTTGTTTCCGGGAAGGGAAAACTCCGGGAAGCTGGTGACCCTGGTGAAGCAGAATGCTCGCTTGTGGGCTGAGGATCACCACCTGCCTTTGGTAATTGTCGACGGCCCACCGGGAATAGGTTGTCCGGTCATCTCTGCCTGCGCCGGGGCCGATTTGGGCTTAATAGTGACCGAGCCCAGCCTGGCAGGAATCCATGATATGAAACGCGTCCTGGGGACGCTTCGACACTTCCGCGTCCCGGCAGTGGTGTGTATCAACAAGGCGGATATTTACCCGCAAGGGACTGCCCAGATCTATCAATTTGCCGCGGAGCAAGGAATTGAGGTGATCGGAGAGATCCCGTATGACGAATCCGTTCATCTCGCTATGCTTGAAGGCATTCCTGTAACCGCGTTTTTACCAGAGGCGCCAGCGGCGGTGTCTATTCGGGAGATTTACTCTGAAACGCTCAAGCGGCTGGGTATATAAGCGAGGTCAATATGATGGATCCGGTTGAACTGGAAAGCGCGATTGTTGAAAAGCTGAAGACAGTCATCGATCCGGAGACTGGGGCAGACGTGATCCGGATGCAATTGGTGCGCGACATTCAAATCGACGAGAACGGTAAGGTGACCTATGTTTTTCGACCCTCCTCTCCGTTGTGCCCCATTGCGGTGCCGTTGGCACTGGCAATTATTGGGGCGATCAACGGGGTACAGGGCGTTTCTGGTCAAAGTATAACGGTAGTTGATTATGTTGAGGCGGAATTATTGACCGAGATGCTGAAGACGGCTTTTGAACCATAGGGGATGGTGAAGCCCTTGTCGCGGAAATTATTATGCCTGCCAAGCCAAGGAGTAGAAATGGAACCTAAAACTAAGATCGGGATCATTATTTGCGATCGATACCGGACTTGTGCAGGCGGGAAGTGCCTGCGTTCGATGCGTAACCGGGAAGGGGCGTTTGAGATATACGCTGGTCAGGAGATCGAACTGGTTGGGTATACTACCTGTGACGGATGCCCGGGAGGCAACATCGAGTATGCCGGTGAAGAGATGGTAAAAAACGGCGCCGAAGTCATTCACCTGGCAACGGGTTTGTTGGTAGGGTACCCGCCCTGTCCGTATATCGATACTTTCAAAAATTTCGTCGAGGCAAAATATGGCGTTCGCGTGGTGTTGGGCACGCATCCGATCCCACAGAAGTACCTGGATATGCACAATCGACTTGGTACCTGGGTTGAACTATCCTGGGGCTCTCGGCTTGCGGCGACCATGTCTGACAAAGAAACGAGAAAAGCCTACAACTAGCGGCGTGTCAGCGTTGATCTCTGGCGCACTGGTCAGGAGGACCCCATGCTTGCTTTTGGTCCGGTTCCGTCAAGGCGCTTAGGATTGAGCCTTGGAATCAACCATATTCCACCGAAACACTGCCCATATTCTTGCGTATACTGTCAGGTGGGAAAGACCGATCATCTGGAAATCACCCGGCGAGAGTTCTTTCCGGTGGAACAGATTCTTCGGGATGTGAAGCAGAAAATTGATGATAGCGCAAAAGGTGATCAGTCAATTGATTATCTGACTCTGGTGCCTGATGGAGAACCCACCCTCGATCTTCACCTTGACACGCTTATTGATGAGTTGAAGCAGTTCGGTATACCAATTGCCGTTATTTCCAACGCTTCACTGATTGATCGGGAAGATGTGCAGCAGGCTTTGCTCTTGGCTGATTGGGTCTCTCTCAAAGTGGATTCGGTTGTTGAAGAGGAATGGCGTAAGATCAACCGACCGCACAGGTATCTTTCGCTCTCTGCGATATTGGCCGGGATTTTTCGATTCAAGGTGAAGTACCAAGGCGAATTGGTCACCGAGACGATGCTGGTATCGGGCGTAAATGACAGCGACGATTCCCTGCGCCGCTTGTGTGATTTCCTTGAGGTTTTGGAGCCGTTTCAATCTTATTTGAGCGTCCCCGTTCGGCCCCCAGCAGAGTCATGCGTCCACCCTCCGCAAGCAGATCGGCTTCGTAGAATAAATCACTTCGTGGCCGATAGGATTCCGGTTGTGGAGCCGCTCTTTGAGTTGGAAAGACCAGAATTTTTCTCTACGGGTGATTTGGATGAAGATATTCTGGCAATATGCGCGGTTCACCCAATCCGCCAGAAAGCACTGATGCAGATGATCAATCAAGCTGGGGGGGATTCGAGTGCCGCTGATAAGCTATTTCAGAGCGGCAAGCTAATGCGTGTGCGGTATCGGGGAGATATCTTCTACAGGCGCAGGTGGTAACTTTCCATTCGGAGGTTAACCAATTTGCCTGATTGGAGAGGAGGAAGGTTTTAACGATATAACAATAGCTCAGTCCGTCCCTATGCCCTGATCTCATATGTAATGTTATATGGCTAACAAAAAATGGACGCAAAAAACGGGTACAAACAAGGTGTGAACTGGAATCGCGCCAGGTCAGATGCATTGTCCTGTTTTCACACCCTCTCCACCGGCGACCAGACCTTCACAATCAACAACTCGTTGTGATTAAAACCCACACGGGCATGGATTTTTCGCTCCGACCAGCTGGAAGTTGGCCGTGATCGTCAGAGAGCCCTGGGCGCGGCAGATGGTGAGCTCGTCACCATCACGAGACCTCAGTGGCTGTCCAAACCCGGACGATAAGCAATTCATTGGGATTACAAACCACACGGGTCGATGTTTATCGCGGTTACCATCAGGTCGCTGGGCGTGGCCGGAAAGCCGCATGCGCCCTCCCCGGTGGCGTAGTAATAGGTGGCGATACCGGTGTGGATGGGGTTGGTTGACGCCCGCGAGAGATGAAGGGCAGGTAAGCCACCGGGAAGAGGGTTTGCCCGGCGGCGGGAGAACTGCCCGCCAGGGCCAGGATCGATAGAAAAAGCGCAGCCCCGATGGGGTTCAACTTCCATTTCGAGCGCATGGTTTGCTTCTGTTTTTGGAGGTGCCCCCCGCCTCATTATCATTGAAAATCGCTTATTCTGCAAACAACGCGGCCTATTTGTTAATCAGCGATGCGCCTCATGTCATCGAGATCGAATGGAAGGCGGCTACGGCGGCCGGCGCGAACAATGGCGTAATGACCTTATGGCTCGATGGTGTGCAGAAATCCAGCGTGACCAACATTGATAACGATACGCGCCGGATAAACTATGTCTGCCTGGGGCAATCACCGGGGTTGACACGGGCACCCGAGGAACGTACATTGGGCGGTGGAATTGAAGCTCCTGACTTTTGGCGTAACTTACGGCCACTTCTCGTCATGACAAGTTCGATATCAAATCACCCTGCTATTACAAGACACTGTGACAAAATTGAGAGGTGCTTCAGTTTAATAATTTGTTAGAATGGTCTGTGTAACCTTCAATTCAGGTCAGGGGATAAGAAGAGCTGTATCACTTCTATGTGTGATGTCCCAACTTTTACTTCAGCGCCCCTTTTTCGGGTCTGAACAATTTTCCCACTATCCAAATGAACATCACGCCGGAGGGGGTATGAACAAAATTTCCGCAACCTTTTTGAAAAACATATTTGGCCGATTACATCGTTTACTACACTGGGTCGTAATTATTTCCTTCACCATGTCCACTATAGTTCCGGTTGATTATGCTTCAGCAAGATCTACCACAATACAAAAAAACAAATCTGCACATTTGCAAGAAATAGAGATATCTCAATCTGCTTCAGTATCAAACAACAATACAGACTCTGCAAGAACAAATTCTCCCATAGAAGATATTAACCGCACCCTACAAACCACCTGGAGCGCAAATGGCGCGAACCTGACCCACATCCAAGACGCGGCCAACTACGAAACATCCCTGC
>CAYOHX010000090.1:0-20789 GCA_964403875.1 uncultured Anaerolinea sp.
GCACCGATGCTTTGGGGCGGGTGACGAAATACGAATACAACGACCTGGGGCTGCTCTCGGCGGTCGTCCAGAACTACAAGGCCAGCCCAGACAGCAGCGATGATCCCAACGCAACCAACGCGCGCACCGAATACACCTACGATAAAACCGGGAACCTCAAGAAGATCAAGGACGCCAACGGCCACGAGACGACCTACGACTACGATGTTCTCAACCGGCTGTGGAAGATCACCGATCCGCTCGGGCACGTGACCGAGTTCGGGTACGATGCGCTGGGCAACCGCACATCGCTCAAAGACGCCAACAACCAGACAACGATTTTCAACTACGATATCGCGAACCGGTTGGACATCATCGATTACCCGTCCGGCATGACGGATGTCGATTTCGGTTACGATCCTCTGGGACGCCTGACCGGCATGGACGACAGCCTGGGGCACACCACCTGGGCCTACGACAACCTCAGCCGGGTGACCGCGATCACCGACCCCTTCAACAAAACGGTCGGCTATGGCTACGACGATGACGGTAAGCGCGCGAACATCACCTACCCCGCGCCGGTCAACAAGACGATTACCTACCAGTACAATGCGCTCGATCAGCTTGAACACGTTCTGGAAGGTACTACTCACCTGGCCGACTACACCTACGACATTGCAGGTCGGTTGAGCGGCGCAACTCTGGCCAATGGAGTGGCCGCTTCGATGGGCTACGACCTTTCCGGGCAGATCACCAACCTGGCTTACACAAAGGGCACGAACCAACTGGCCCAGTACGTGTATCAGTACGACCCGGTTGGAAATCGCGAAAATGTCCAGGAAACCGTGTACTACCCGCATTTTGTGTTCCTGCCTGCCATTCGCAATGATGGAGAGGGTGGGCAGATGCAGTCACTGGCGGAGGGCGCGGAGAGCAGCGAACTGGATGCCGCTGCCGAGGCGATGGGAGGAGGATACCCCGCGCCGGGGGAAGAACCCTTCCTGGAATCCCCCGCTGAAGGCATCGAGCCCCAAGATTCGGAAGCCCCCTATCCCGCACCGCAGGAACCGGGCGGCAGCGAGACCTCCTTCTTCCAGAAGATCTGGGATTTTGTGGCGCGGCTGTTCGTTGACCGGACCCCAACCGTATCGGCTCATTCCGACCCGCAGAGCGGATATCCCGCTCCCAATACGCAGCCACCGGCGAGCCCTTCCAATACGCCGCAAACCATCCATTACGAGTATGACGCGCTCAATCGCCTGACCGGAGCGGATTACACCACCGGTCAGGATTACGCGTTCACGTACGATAAGGTGGGCAACCGGACGTCGCAAACGGTGGGCGCGGCCATCACCGCCTACCAGTACGATGCCGCCGACCGGCTGACCAACGCGGGGGGCGTGACTTTCACCTGGGATAACAACGGCAACCTGCTCAATGACGGGGTGAACACCTACAGCTACGACTTCGCCAACCGGCTGGCGGCGGTGAGTGGCCAGGGCTCGAGCTTTAGTTTTGGTTACGATGGACTGGACAATCGTTATCAACAGACAGTTAACGGACAGACATCAACCTACATCCTTGACCAGGCTGCCGGTTTATCGCAGGTATTGTACGAAAGCGCCCCGCAAGGGGCTGGAACCTCGTATTACTACGGCCTGGGGCGCATCTCGCAGCAGAAGAACGGTATCACCAATTACTTCCTGACGGATGCCCTGGGAAGTGTAAGGCAGATTACCAACCAGACCGGTTCGGTCACATTGGGGCAAGCGTACGATCCCTTTGGCAACACGCTGGGTTGGTCAGGCCAGGGTGGCTTCAGCTATGGCTATGCCGGAGAGTGGACGGATAGCAGCGGGCTGCAATACCTGCGGGCACGTTACTACTCACCTTCGACAGGACGGTTCGTCAGCAAAGACCCGTTCCCTGGTTTGCTGACGCAGCCAGCGTCGCTTACGCCTTATGTCTATGCCCTGAATAGCCCTGTTTTGTATTCCGATCCGAGCGGTGAGTTTGTCGAGACGCTGTTTGACGCCGTCTCGTTAGGATACGACATCTACACGATCGGTGATAAGCTCAATCGCAGTTGTTCACTTCACTGGTCTGATTGGACAGCTCTGGGATTAGACGCCCTAAGCTTGGCAATTCCGTTCCTCCCGGCTGCCGGGATGGCAGTTCGCTTCGCTGCCCACGCAGATGATATTGGCGATGTAGCCCGAATAATAAATAAATCCGTTGATGCCGCTCAAGTAGCAAAAAAAATGGAAGCTGTCCGCGAGGCAGGTCGTTCTGGCGAGGCTTTAGCCGAAATCGTAAAGAATACCACGCACATAGATTCCTTAACACATACCGCCACTTATCGAATACCGGATCAGTTAAACCTCGAAACAAAAATCATTTCAGAAGTAAAAAACGTTAACCGTTTATCACTTACCAACCAAATCAAAGATTACGTGGCATTTGCTCGAAGTAACCGATATACTTTTGAGCTATGGGTGCGCGAAACCACCAAGTTTTCACAACCGCTCCAAAAGCTGATTGACGATGGTGAAATCATTTTGAGATACTTGGAGGTAAAATGACCCCTCCAAATACAAACCTTCAACCGGAAAATTCTCAGTCCGAGCTTGCTGAAAAACTTGAAGAGAAAGAACGGGAAAGGCAGCGGATCGTCGCCATCAACAAACAAGCAGCTGTTGGCGTCATCGCGGATTTAGTCGAAGCTGGATATCCGGTTGAATGGGTATCGGATTTGTTCAACGAGCCGATGGATTACCGCAGTGCTATACCAATCTTAAGGCGGTGGTTGTCCAAGATAGACAATCTTGATGTCAAGGAGGCAATCGTTAGGGCTCTGTCGGTACGGTGGGCAAAACCTTTTGTTGCACCGGACCTCATTGTAGAGTTTCTACACGCTCCGGATTATTCCACATCCTCCTACAAGTGGGCGGTGGGTAATGCGCTTTCTGTTGTAGCCGATGATAGTGTGTTCGAGGATATCGTTAAAATAGCTCAGGATCGACAACATGGGAGAGCGCGAGAGATGGTCGCAGTAGCGCTAGGCAACATGAAGAATCCGCACGCCGTGGATGTGTTGATAGAATTGCTTGAAGATGATGAGGTGTCTGGGCATGCCCTCTTGGCTCTTGGGAAACTGAAGGCTAGCAAGGCCAAAGCGTATATCGAGCCATTCCTCACCCACCCAAAAGCCTGGGTGCGCAAAGAAGCTCGGAGGGCGTTAGCAAAGATAGAAAAAGCGAAATAATCCTATAACATCGTGGCAGCGATATTCATATTTGTGCGCCATCCTATAGCTCATTAACAATCGTATATAGAAGGTAGACTGAGCTCATCTCGCAACAAAAGAACGGCGTCGCCGATTACTTCCTGACTGATGCATTGGGCAGTGTCCGCCAGATTGCCAACCAGACTGGTTCTGTTACGATGGGGCAAGCATTCGACCCCTTTGGCAACACCCTGGGCTTGTCGGGTTGGGGAGAGTCGAATTATGGGTACGCCGGGGAGTGGACGGATGGCAGTGGGTTGCAGTATCTCCGGGCACGATATTACTCGCCGACGCAAGGAAGGTTCTTGACCAAAGACCCCTTCCCTGGCATGCTCACTCAACCGGCTTCACTCACACCTTATGTCTATGCCCTGAATAGCCCTGTTTTGTATTCAGATCCGAGCGGAGAAAATCCCTTATTGTTGGTTGGGGGAGTGGGTGGCCTGCTAGGAGGTGCGATTTACGGCTATGGATCCCAGGTTGTTCGCAATCTCAACCAGGGGATGTGCTTCTGGGATGCACTTTCAACTGATATTGACGCTGGACAGGTAGCCTTGTATGCCGGGGTAGGAACTGTTTTGGGTTTGGGCATGGGCGGGGCCATGGTGGGCATCCAGGCGCTGGCTGCATATGTAGGAACAGGAACAACGATAGGAACTGTATTAAATGCGGATGGGGATCCTACAAATGAAATCCGAACGGGGTTCAACGTTGTTTACCGCGTAGTTGAAAACGGGGTTTCAAGGTATGTAGGTATTACTAATAATTTCTTGAGAAGGGCAGGAGAACATCTTGGCGAACGAGGGTGGACTATTAGGCCAATCCAGGGATTAGAAAATTTAAGCAGGTATGATGCTAGAGCCGTCGAACAAGTTTTAATTGAGCATTATGGATTGAGTAATTTGTATAACCAGATCAATAGTATCGCTACATCGAATCCGATTTATTCGGAGGCTACGCGCCGAGGATTAGAGATATTGCGATCCATTGGTTTTTTAGGCAACTAGACGGAGGAAAAATGATAAAAGTAGGGACAATTTTTGAAATTCCGCTTAAGAATGGCCAAAAAGCTTTTGGGCAATACGTGTCTAAAGATCGCATGGGGCCAATTATCCAGATATTTAATTTTAAAACTACAGAGAGACCCGATCTTGATATGATTTTACATTTCCCGCTTCTTTTCCCCCCCATTATTACAGGATTGTTTGCTGCTTTACAGGAAGGCCTCTGGACTCCTATAGGGCATAAACAAGTTAAGCAATTTGAATATCCTGGCTTTATCTCGACATTTGAAAACGAAAAGACCGGTGAAGCAAGTATTTGGTTTTATTGGGACGGAAAAAAATCCATCCGCCTCGGACCCAGGTTGCCGGAAGAATATAAATCCAAAGAGTATTTGATTGTGTGGAGTCCATATGATGTCGTTCATCGCATTGAAACAGGTGAGTATCCATATCCATATAGAGAACTAATTATAAACAACAAATACACCCCTCGTCCCCCTACGATTTAAACCGCAAACCACATAGAACTACAAAAATCGACCACAGCCGCCCAAAAGAATCACTGTTTACACGAACCTTAACAGCCAACATATGTAGATTGATTACCATCGACCTTTGACCCCTTTGGTAGTTTGATGGCTCCTTCTTGGGGCCTGGCGATAGCAATTTCGGCTATGCCGGCGAATGGACGGATAGCAGCGGGCTGCAACATCTGCGGGCACGCTACTACTCACCCGCGTATCGCCCGTGGTTGGTCTTGCCTTCACCCCTCTCCATCGGCGACCAGACCTTCACAATCAACAACTCGTTGTGATTAATAACCCCACGGGCATGGATTTTTCGCCCCGACCAGTTGGAAGTTAGCCGGGAAGGTCAGCGAGCCTTGAGCGCGGCTGATGGTGACGATCTCGCCATCAGAAGACCTCCGTGGCTGTCCAAACCCGGACGATAAGTAATTCGTTGGGATTACAAACCACACGGGTCTACGTTCATTGCCGTCACCATCAGGTCGCCGGGCGTGGCCGGAAAGCCGCATGCGCCCTCCCCGGTGGCGTAGTAATAAGTGGCGATGCCGGTGTGGATGGGGTTGGTGTTGCTTCGCTGGACGAAAGGCAGGTAAGCCACCGGGAAGAGGGTTTGCCCGGCGGCGGGGGAACTGCCCGCCAGGGCCAGCCCAACCAGCAGCAGCAAAGCCGCCAGGGTGATCCGCGCTGGATGAGTACGCATGGTTCGCTCCTGTTTTTGGAGGTGCCCCCGCCTCATTATCATTGAAAACCGCTTATTCTGCAAACAATGCGGAAAAGTAACTACTCATCCAGAGGTGGAAGAGGCCTGAATTTGAGGTTTTACGCGGAAAAAACATGGCCCGAAAATGTGCCTCCAGCTGCTTATATTCACTCTCGACTTCGGCGATGACTTCGTCCAGGCCGGCGTCGCAGGAGAAGATGCGAGCGTGGGATGATTGTATATGAAGGTGGGGAGAATAGGGTATAGAATTAGAGGTGGGGAGCAGAAAAAGCATGCACAACGGTCTGGGCGACCGCGTGTCGCAAACGGTGAACGGAATAACCACGAACTTCATCCTCGACCTGAACAGCGGCCTGACGCAAGTGCTGCAAGATGGTGCCTACACCTACCTGTACGGCACGGATCGTATCGCGCAGTACGGAGCGGCGTCAACCGAGTACTTCCTGGGAGACGCTTTGGGTAGCGTGCGGCAGATGACGGACGCGAGCGGAGCCGTGATCCTGGCGAAGAGCTATGACCCGTTTGGGAATGTAAAGGCCAGCGCCGGGACCGGGGCCAGCCGGTACGGGTACACGGGCGAGTCTATTGAGAGTTCGGGAGGTGTGTATCTGAGGGCAAGGTATTACTCGCCCTCGACAGGACGCTTCTCCAGCCGGGACACGTGGGAGGGGGATGCGTACACGCCCATGTCGTACAATGTGTGGCTCTATGGGTATGCGAATCCAATTGTTAATACGGATCCTTCGGGGTTAAAGGCAATTAAGCCCTGGCCCGAATACCAGGCTTGGCTCTACCAACAGGGTATTCCTGTAGATATAGGGGTTTGGTATCCAGATAATAGATTACACCTAACCGAATATTCTATGGGTATCATCGCCCAGAATTTCGAAACCGATATGGTAGACACAATGGATATTATGAAGTACTTTAAATGTGAGTGGTCACGCAAACCAAATCCTATATTCTATAATCGATATGATTGGCTGTTTTCAGGCTGGGCGGATTACTGGTCCCATCGTGCAAGGTTACACGGCGAGGTCAATGTCCCAGGCCCTAACTTGATTAAAGCAATCGCATTTGCAGAGACACGAGTTGGAAATGCAGAACATACCGGTTCGCAACCTACTGAAGAGGTCGTTATCCTAGTTAACAATGAGCGGAATTTGCTGGCAGGCAAGGGAATCTTATGCGTAGGATATGATGACCAAGGGAAGTGTATAGAAAGTGAATTATACGGTGCGGCGCTAGAGAAATATTTAGATGGTGAAAAAATGACATGGGGCTTTGTAGATCTTGTGCAAACCTCCAGCCACACTGAAAAATATCAAGATTCAGATGGTGTTTGGAGAACAACATATTCACGCAATGCTGAAATTGGTGCTGCTTTTCGTCTATTTATGGCAAAGTTCGCAAAATACAAAGAATTGAGCATTGAACAAAACAGACCCTTTAGCATTGCCGAAGTGATCCAAAAATATTCTGATGGATCGGTTCCAGGTTACGGCGCGAATGTTTGGAATTTGTATCAAACTGGTGAATACAATGGAACCCAATATTTCTTCGTCCCATAGGAGATAGGGATGCAATCCTTTACAAGAATTCCACTAAAACATGTAGTGTTTGTATTCATACTTGGGTTGATATGTTCTATCACAACATCGTATGTTGGGGCATCTTCTCACGTTACCCATACGGATTGGGTTGTAGATGAGTATTATTTCCCCGCTCCGCTCCCAGACTGTGATTTCCCGAATAAATCGGATGGCTGGGTCATGACCGGAGGTGGACAATTCTTCCATTGGAATGGCAAGGATTGGAGAATGTATGAGGTCGGTGCTGGTTTTTATCACCAATTGGAATTTGCGAATCCTGAGTGGGGTTGGGCGGTAGGACCTTTTCAAAGTTTAGCACATTGGAATGGCGAAAAATGGGAGGCGAAGGAATTATCATCTAGATTCAACTTCGAGTTCAACTTGAACGATATCTATCTTATGGATGAAGGGCATGGTTGGATAGTCGGAGAATTCGATGATCAAACAGAGAACGCCTCTGTTGTATCTGATATTCGATTTCAATGGGACGGATCGGAGTGGATCGAATTTCCGGAAATTTATGGAGATTTCTTAGGTAGTGATGCGGTAATCGCTTTTCCGGAAAGCGGACTTTGGACTGCTGAACCCAACGAACTAAATTTCTTCGCTGGACTAAACTGGGAAGATGGATCTGAACCGAAATCGTATGCTATAGATTTGTTCTCGGCTACATCTTTCTCTGGGTTATCAGGGGATGAATTTTGGGTTAGTGGCTATAACGAAAATTTAGGGCGTCCAACTGGCCTGATATTCCATTGGGATGGAACAAAATGGAAAAAAGAACTCGAAACAGACACCTACATCTCTTCCGTGGAAATTATTGAAAAAAATTTCGGAATCGCTGTCGGATATACTAATTTTTACAACACGACCGGAATGATAGCTTCTCCGGATCTTCCCGAGGTGGAAGGGGTCATTTATGAATGGGATGGAACGAGTTGGAGCCTGGTAAGAAGTGAAGATTCATACGCTTTCTTGTCAGTTTGTGCTTTGCATGACGAATTTTGGGTGGTTGGGAGAGATCAACAAGGTCAAGGAGTTGCTTTTCGTTTTTCAAAAGCTGGGCCGACCTCAGCAACAAATACTCCTTCAATACTGACTACAACTCCACACGCTACACTTTTGTCTGCAAGCGAAGAAATCCACCAGACAAACACACTTGCTGCTATCAAAACCGAAACACCAATCCCTAGTTCCGGATGGCCCGCGGGCGCATCCATTAAAAACATTACTATGGTTGGGTCAGTGATATTATTGGTTATCTCAGGTTGGTTACTAATGAAAAAGGCGCGATCGAAAAAATAAAAATTGGTATAAACCTTATCTTAACCAGTTGCTCCAGAAACAATCGCCCGCGGTTTGGCCATTTCTGGTTAGCCTCGCCATCACGCAAATCCCGCCGGCACCCACATTTTCACAAGCAATAACTCGGCATGATCAATAACCACACGGGCATGGATTTTTGGCGCTCACGAGCTGGAAGTTGGCCGGGAAGGTCAGCGAGCCTTGAGCGCGGCTGATGGTGAGCTCGTCACCATCACAAGACCTCCGTGGCTGTCCACACCCGGACGATGAGTAATTCATTGGGATTACAAACCACACAGGTCTACGTTCATTGCCGTTACCATCAGGTCGCCGGGCAAGGCCGCGAATCCGCATGCGCCCGCGCCGGTGGCGTAGTAATAAGTGGCGATGCCGGTGTGGATGGGGTTGGTTGGCGCGCGAGAGATGATGGGCAGGTAAGCCACCGGGAAGAGGGTTTGCCCGGCGGCGGGGGAACTGCCCGCCAGGGCCAGCCCAACCAGCAGCAGCAAAGCCGCCAGGGTGATCCGCGCTGGATGAGTACGCATGGTTCGCTCCTGCGAAAAGGATGCCCCCGAACCCCCATTATCGTCGAAAAACCGGCTTTCGGCAAACGGCGATGTCAATCCATTAAAAATGTGACTCGAAAATATGCCTCCAGCCACTGTAATTCCCTTGCCGGATTCGTTAAAATGTGTTCAATTCAGACCCGAACCTTTTCATTCACCCATCCTATTGTTACTTTGAGAGAGAAACCATGCCCCATCGAATTGCCTTGATCACCGACAGCACCTGTGACATCCCCGCCGAATGGCGCGAGAAATACGAGATCATCGTCGTTCCGCTCACCATTATCTTTGGCAGCCAGCAGTATCTGGACGGCGTGGACATGCAGCCCGAAGAATTTTACGACCGTTTGCTCAAGGACCCCATCCACCCTTCGACGTCGCAGCCTACCCCGCAAATGTTCCTGGACGCCTTCCGCCAGGCGCTGGACCGCGGCGCGCAAGAAATTATGGTGGTGACCATCAGCAGCGCCATGAGCGGCACGATCCAATCGGTGCGGCAGGCGGCCCAGGAGTACGGATTGCCGGTGCACATCGTGGACGGGAAGAGCAACTCGATGGGGATCGGCTGGCAGGTGGTCGCGGCAGCGCGGGCGCGCGAGGCGGGCGGTGGCCTGAACGCCATGCTGGCGGCAGCCGCCCACGTGCGCAACACCATGACCTACTACATTTCCCTGGACACCATCGACTACCTCAGCAAGGGTGGGCGGATCAGTGAGGCAGCGCGCCTTCTCAACTCGGTGCTCAAGATCAAGCCTTTGATCTACGTCAATCGCGAGACCGGCGCGGTGGGTGCGGGCATTCCTGCCCGTTCGCGCGCCTCGGCCATCGAGGGGATGTACAAAGAATTCTTTAAGCACATCACCCCTGGCAAGGCGCTGCGCCTGACCCTGCTGCACAACGCCGCCCTGGAAGAAGCCCAGGCCCTGGCCGAGCGGGTCAAGCAAGAATACAACCCGGCCGAGATCTTTATTTCCATCGTCTCGCCGGTGTTGGGCGTGCATACCGGTCCGCGCGCGCTGGCCCTGTGCGGTTACACCGAGCCGTAAAATCATCGTTACTGCTCAAAGGGTGAAAAATTTTCCCGAATTTGACACCTCAAATTCGGGGCTTTCTTTAACTTCGGCGAGTAGCACATGAGGCGGGTGATAACCAGCTTGTTGGAACGGAGGGACAGAATGATTAAGCATCGTTCGGTGACTCGCCCGGCTTTCAAAGTGGCGGGCAAGAAGACCTGGATTGGCGGACAGGATAACGAAGCTTTCGGGCGCTTCTGGGAGCAGTGCCGTCGGGAGGGACTGCTCGACACCCTGGCGCTGGTTTCGGGGATGCAGCCTGGCCCGCAGACCGGCGGAGTCACGTTGGGCGTGTCGTTGGTGGCTGAAAACCCCGCCAACCGTGCCTTCTACTATCTGATCGGCGTGGAACTCCCCGAGGGAGCCGACCCGAACGGGCTGGAGGTCTACGAGACTCCCGCCGGGCAGTGGGAAGTGTTTGAATGCCGCGGCCAGATCCCCTTCTCCATCGTCGAGGCGGAGATGTACGCCTTCATGGAGTGGTTGCCTGCTTCGGGCTATGAACATGCCCATGCCCCCGAGATGGAAGTGTATCCAGACGGAGAAAGCAGCGGCGATTATGTGTGCGAATTCTGGCTGCCCGTGCGCAAGGCATTAACTCGCCAGGCGGCGTGAGTCTCTTCTAGGCCGGGGGTGCTGCCGGGACCATACGTGAGCTGGTCGAGGAATTCGATCACGTGAATCAGGCTGCCGTCGATCAGGTTCACTCCCACCGGGCGGCGAGTGCGCTTGCTGGTCAGGTAGTGGTGAAATCCGTGAATGAGCTGGTCGATGAGGAGCATCTTCTCGGTCGGCTCTTTTGCTTTGGGAAAGGCGTCCGCATAATCCTGGAACAAAGCCACCACTTCGGGGCCGCCGTGGAGCTGCTGGTTGCTAATGGTGGCGGCGTAGTCGCGCCACACACATGTCCAATCACAGTCCGGGCAGTGCAGCACGGCCATGCTGCGCAGATCGTGTTGGATGAGCGCGCCGCACACGGGGCAGCGCGTGCGACCTTGCATGGATTCCATGACCTGGATGAAGCTGAGGCAGCGCGCGCGCAAGGACCAACCCACCTCGTTGATCAGGTCTTCGTCAACGATGCCCTGGGCATCCTGCTCGTACAACCGGCGCAGGAGGTGAGGTTTGAGCCGCGGGGCCCACACCGGCAAGATGGGTTTTTGCTTCATAGAAAGAATTATAATCGTTTATGGGAAACTGCCCAGGCAGCGGAGAAAGGGAGCTTTTCCTCCGGTGCTAGAATAGCTTGGAGTAATGATTATTCAGGAGTCATGTATGGACCGTAAAACCTGGAATCAACAACAGCAATTGCTGCGGCAGGCGCTCGCCAAAAAAGATACCCACGAGCAGGCCGTGGCTTTGTTTATGCAGCAGCACGCCCAGGTGCATTCCGCAGAGATGAGCGGGACGGGGGATCAAACCTTTGAAGACGAGGTCTGGCAAGGACTGAGCGAAACCGGAGCGCGAGTGGTTCCCGCGAAGGAAGAGCATTCCATTGCCTGGCTGTTCTGGCACCTCACGCGCATCGAAGACGCCACCATGAACGTGCTCCTGGCGGGCAAGCCGCAGATGTTCATGGTCGAGGGCTGGCAGTCGCGCCTGGGTGTCACGGCCGGCGAGGTGGGGAATGCCATGAGCCCGGAGGAGATGGCTGCGCTCAGCGCGGCGTTGAACATCTCGGCCCTGCGTGAATACCGCGTGGCGGTGGGGCGGCGCACCCGCGAGAACGTGCGCGCGCTGCCTGTAGGGGCTTTCAAGAACAAGGTGGACCCGGCTGGTCTGGAGCTCCTGCTGGCCGAAGGCGCAGTGAACGAGGGCTCGCGCTGGCTGCTGGATTACTGGGGCGGGCTGACTCTGGGCGGACTGCTGCTCATGCCTCCCACCCGGCATGGCCTGGTGCATATCAATGAAGCCCTCTCGGTCAAGAAGCGCCTCTAACCCTCCAGTTGCACACCAGGGTTGTAAAATATAAAAGGAAAGTAACTACTCGGCCTCTTTCCCCAAAGAGCTGAGCAGAAACAAAGGAAATAGAGAACATCCCGATTTCCGGGATGTTTTTGCGCGAATTTGCTTTTATCTTTTTAGACCCTGGAGACCGAAATGAATCAAGATACGCTCATCGTCCGCGGCGCCCGGCTGCACAACCTCAAAAATGTCGATCTGACCCTGCCCAAAAACAAGCTCATCGTGTTCACCGGCCTGTCCGGCTCGGGCAAATCTACTCTGGCATTCGATATCTTGCAGAAGGAAGGCGCCCGCCAGTACATGGAATCGCTGGGGCTGGTTACCGACGGCATGACCCGCGCCCCGGTGGACGCCATCTCGGGGTTGTCGCCATCCATCAGCGTCGACCAGTATCTGTCCAACCGCAGCCCGCGTTCCACCGTGGGAACCGCCACCGAAATCTTCACCTATCTGCGCGTGCTGTTTGCCCGCCTGGGCCATCGTTCCTGCCCGTCCTGCGGCGGGGATGTGCCTCCTTCCACCGAGATGGGGGGCGACTTGTTCGAGGAAGACGAAAGCGGTCCTGACGAAGGGCCCAGCGTGGCCTGCCCTCACTGCGGGGCGCGTCTGCCCGAGTTGGGCATGTCCAGTTTTTCGTTCAACAAGCCAGCCGGAGCCTGCCCCACCTGCACTGGGTTGGGCGTGACCATGGATCTGCTTATGGAACGCATCATCGATCCCACGCGCGGCGTGGCCGATGGCGGCGTGCTGGTTTGGGATGCGTTCAACGCCGAGCGGCTGTCCGTCACCTTACAACGCGCCGGGCAGTATTACGGTTTTGGCTTCGACATTCACCAACCCATTGGCGAACTGGGCGAACTGCAGCGTGATCTGCTCTACTACGGCGTGAACAGCGAAGCGATCCTGCAGCGCTACCCCAAGACGCCTGCGCCGTCCTCGGTGGTCAAAGGCTACTTCGAGGGCGTGCTAACCACCCTCCGACGGCGTTACACCGAGGGACAGTCCGACGCCTACCTCAAGGTCAAGGGAGAGCCCGTCTATGCCCGCCAGACCTGCCCGGATTGCCAGGGCACGCGCCTGCGAGCCGAGAGCCGCGCCGTGCGTGTCAATGGGCATACGATCATTGAGCTGTCGAGGATGCCCTTGGATGACGTGGCCGAATGGCTGGAGACGCTGCCGGGCATGCTGGATGACGATCAAACCCAAATCGCCGGGCCGGTCATCGCCGATGTGCGCGAGCGCATCCGCCGGTTGGTGCGCATCGGGGTGGGGTACTTGAGCATGGAGCGCGCCACGCCCAGTCTTTCGGCGGGCGAGGCCCAACGCCTGCGCCTGGCGTCTCTGCTGGGCTCGGGTCTCACCGGGGTATTGTACGTATTGGACGAACCCACCATCGGGCTGCACCAACGCGACACGGCCCGGCTGATCGCGGTGCTGCGCCAACTGCGCGACCTGGGCAACACCGTTCTGGTCATCGAGCACGATTTGGAAATGGTCGCTGCCGCTGACTATGTAGTCGAATTTGGCCCCGGCGCAGGCAAGTACGGCGGGCAGATCGTGGTTCAGGGCGAGCCCTCTCAGGTGGCCGAAAATCCTGCTTCGCCAACCGGAAACTTCCTCTCTGGGCGGAGCCGGTTGGAGGTGTTGGAGCCGCGCCGGGATGGGGAGGCAGCCCTGGTCATTCGCGGGGCGCGCGAGCACAACCTCAAGAATCTGACTGTGCGGGTTCCGTTGGGCAGGCTGGTGGCGGTCACAGGCGTCTCTGGCTCGGGCAAGTCAAGCCTCATGTTTGATATCCTCGACCGGGCTGGGCGCAAACGCTTCGCGGGCGCGGAGGAGATCCCTGGGCGGCACGACGCGATCGAAGGCTGGGAGCATCTCCAGCGGGTGGTTACCGTGGACCAGACTCCCATCGGGCGGATGCCGCGGTCCAATGCCGCCACCTATACCGACACCTTCACCGCCATCCGCGAGGCTTTTGCTACCACGCCGGCGGCTCGCGAGCGCGGACTGGGCGCGGGGGCATTCTCCTTTAACGTGCCGGGCGGGCGTTGCGAACGCTGTGAAGGGGCCGGGACGTTGACGGTCAACATGCACTTTCTCCCCGACGTGCAGGTGCGCTGCCCGGTGTGTCATGGCAGGCGCTTCAAGAAGGAGGTCCTGGCGGTCAAGTTTCGGGGCGCCGACATTTCAACCGTGTTGGATCAGACCATCGAGGAGGCGCTGGGGGTGTTTCAGGATGTGCCCGCCGTGGCCGACCGCCTCAAGCTGATGGTAGAGGTGGGGCTGGGGTATCTGCAACTTGGACAACCAGCCACCACCCTTTCGGGTGGAGAGGCGCAGCGGGTGAAGCTGGCCAAGGAACTGGCTCGCAGCGGAAGCGGCCACGCGCTGTACCTGTTGGATGAACCCACCACCGGGCTGCACCAGGCGGACGTGTCCCGGCTGCTGGCCTTACTGCGCCGGCTGGTGCAGGCAGGCAATTCGGTCGTGGTGGTCGAACACCACCTGGGGCTCATCCGGGCGGCGGATTGGATCATTGACTTGGGGCCCGAAGGCGGGGCAGTCGGCGGCCAGTTGGTGGCGCAGGGCACACCGGCTCAGGTGGCGCAGATGAAAGACTCGCACACCGGCGTTTGCCTGGCAAAAATCTTCCAGGCAGCGTGATATACCCCATTCCGGCGGGCTATTTTCTCGAATTTGTGCCATACTAAAGATAGCTCCGCGCTCAACGGAGAAATCCACAACCCGAGGACGAACCTATGGCTCCCTTGCAGTATCTCAGCCCTGAATGGGCCGCCGAGGCGCAAAAACGATTGCGCGAGCAACTGAATCCGGAAACGATGAAGTTCTTGACTTCCTCGATGGTCACCGTCTACAGCAACTGCCCAGATGGCAACGACCGGGCCTTGTTTTACAAAATTGTCGACGGGGTTTTTCAGGAAGTTTCGGTCAGCATTGGCGATATTCCCAACGCGGAATTTGTCATCAGTGGAGATTACGACACCTTTGCCAAAATCTCGCGGGCCGAATTGGGCTCCCGCTCCGCTTTGATGGGCGGTAAGCTCAAGTTGAAGGGCAATATGGTCAAGGCCCTCAGCCTGGCTTCCATTGTCGATCGCTTGAACAAAGTTCTGTCCGAAATCCCTTGCGAATACTAACCGGAGGCAGCTTCATGAGCAACGATCCTTTCTACATTGATCACCCGGCCCGGGTTCGCGCCATCCAGGCCGAAATGGCCAAGGACAACATTGACGTGTATATCGGCTCGCGCCTGCGCACCCTGTCCTTCGTGTCCGATGTATTCTGCCCCTGGCGTTCCTACGTGGTCATCCCGGCCGAGGGCTTGCCAACCGTATACACGTTTGTCATCGACGCGGCCCGCGTGGCCGACGAGACCTGGTTGGACGAAGATCACGTCTTGGGCTTTGCCCCCATGGGCGGGCAAGACCAGATCACCCTGGTGGCAGAGAAGGCTGCCGAATCGTTGAAGGGTGGCAAAGGCCGGGTGGGCATTGAAGCGGGCATGTCCAACTACTTGCCCGAAGGCAATCTGACCCACTATGAATATGAGGCCTTCCGCGCCGCGCTGCCGGATGCCGAACTGATCAATGCGTTGGATATCCTCGATCGGGTCTCGCTTATCAAAGATCAAGGCACCATCAATCGCTTCCGCGAGGCCTCCCGCCTGGTGGATATCGGTCAACAAGCCGTGCTGGATGCCTTAAGGGCGGGCTATAAAGGCATGACCGAAACTGAAATTGGCGGATTGGCAGCCTATGCCATGCGCAAAGCAGGCAGCGAGTGGGAATGGTCCTTCACTGGCGGCAATGAAATTGCCTCTGGTTACCGCACCGGGCTGGCGGGCGGAGCCTGCACCCCGGCCACGCGGCGGGCCCTCCAACCGGGCGAGCCCTTGATGGTGGACTTACACGCCATGTACCGGCTGTGCCTGGGTGATCACACCCACAATTACCTGCTGGGTCCAGCCACGGACCGCCAGCGCTGGCATGCCCAGAACTTTGTCGACCTGGTGACGTTGTGCCTCCAGACCTATAAGGCGGGCGTGTCGCCTTCCAGTTTGGCCGACGCAATGATGATTTTCTGCGAGGAGCGTGGTTTTGCCGAGTACATGGTCCCAGGCTTTGAGCACGGGATCGGCATGCTGGGCGACGAGTGGCGCATTGGGCGCAACGATGGGCCCTTCCCGTATTGGACCAACCCCGATCATGTTTACCAGCCTGACGAAATGGTGATCTGCGCCATCCAGTATGCCTGCCCGGAAGAGAACATCGGCTTTCGCTACGAAAATCCTATTCTGATCCTGCCGGACGGCTGTGAGGCCATGTCCAGGTTCCCGCTGGCTATTGAGGAGATCTAACGTCATGTATGATGAAATCGGTGACCTTTTACAAGCATACCGGGCTACACCGGACGTGCTGCGGGGCTTGCTTTTGGGCCGCACGACAACCCAACTGGCGACCCGCGGAGGGGACGAAGGCTGGACGGTAGTGGAGGTGATCTGCCATCTGCGCGACGCCGAAGAGCGGGCTTTGCGGCGCACGCGGGCGATGCGCGACCAGGATCATCCGATCATCGAGGGCTACAACCAGGAGCAACTGGCTCGCGATGGGAACTATGCGTCGGCAAAACTGGAAGACGCGTTGGCGGCTTTCTTTGGCTTTCGCCAGGCGCACGTGCATGAGTTGGAAGCCCTGATCCCAGAGCAGTGGGACCGCGCTGGGCAGCATACTGAAGTCGGCCCGATCAGTATTCGCAACCAGATCCAACACATGACGGCCCACGACGCCATTCACCTGGCCCAAATTGCCCGGCAGATTGGCGCCTAACCCCCTGTTCGAAAACTTCCTTCACTCGCCTGGATATTTTGAAAAATTATGCGCTGAAAAATGCGCATAATTTTTCAAAATGAGGTATATATAGAGCTTGAAAAATCCCCCCGCGGAGATAATTTTATATGTCCATACTGGTGAAGGAAGTTACGACTTTAAAGGATTTAAAGGCCTTCGTTCGTTTCCCCAAATCGTTGTACAAAGGCAACCCTTATTGGGTGCCCGCGTTGACGATGGACGATCTGCAAACCTTGCGCCGTGATCGCAACCCTGCTTTTGAGCACTGCACGGCGAAATATTGGCTGGCTTACCAAAATGGAAAAATTGTTGGGCGCATTGCCGGAATCATCAATCAAATGCACATCGAACGCTGGGGGCAGCGCTATGCGCGCTTTGGTTGGATTGATTTCGCCGACAATGTGGCGGTGGCCGAAGCGCTGTTGAAGGCGGTAGAAGATTGGGCCCGAGAGCAGGGCATGACCGCATTGCATGGCCCCCTGGGCTTCACCGATCTGGATCGGGAGGGGATGCTGATCGATGGCTTTCAAGAGGTGGGCACCTTTTCGACAATGTATAACCACCCTTACTATCCCCAGTACATGGAAGCGCTGGGTTACCGGAAGGATACCGATTGGGTCGAGTACGAGATCAGCGTGCCCAACGAGCCGCCGGAAAAGGTGGCCAGATTGCGTGAGGTCGTCTTGCGGCGCTGCAACCTGCGAATGTTGGAAACCAAAGACAAGCGCGACATCTTGAAATATGCCGATCAGATCTTTGAGGTTTTGGAAGAATCGTATCGCCACCTGTATGGGGTTGTGCCTCTTTCGCGCAAGCAGGTCGATAGCTACGTTAAACAATATTTCGATTATGTTTCGCCCGAGTTTGTGCCGATTGTCCTCGATGAAAATGGAAAATTGATTGCCTTTGGGTTGGCGCTGCCTTCGCTGTCCAAGGCAATGCAGAAAGCGCAGGGTGAGCTGTTTCCGTTTGGTTTCATCCATATTTTACGGGCGCTGCGCAAAAACGACCGTGCCGATCTTTACCTGGTGGCGATTAAGCCTGAATACCAGGGCAAAGGCATCAATGCGCTGCTGATTCACCAGATTAACCTGGCATTCAACCGGCATGGAATCAAGTTTGCCGAGTCGAACCCTGAGTTGGAAACGAACCAGGCTGTGCAGACCCAGTGGAAAAACTTCCATACCCGCCAACACAAGCGCCGGCGATGTTATATCAAGCATTTGTAACGTCTTGCCGTACCTGTCACGCCAATTTCCAATGACCCCTTAAATGATCTGTGCTACAATTACGCTATCAGGGTGTTTTGGGAGTGGGTGTTGGGAATCCCGCGATTGTATGGCTTGACCGGCACTCACATTCTAAGAAACCCGAAACGGTTCATCGGAGGACGAAGGAGAAACCAGCATGGAATTTTTGATTCCAGGTATTCCTGTTCCTGCCAGTTGGCGAAACCAACCCGAGGAGTGGGAGGTGTTGCCCGATCAGCGGCTGGTGATCGAGGCTGGAGCCCGGACAGATATGTTCCTCTCGCCTTCAGGAGATTTGCGCACTGACAACTCCCCGGCGGGGTTGTTCCGGGTGTCAGAGAAGGATTTCATCCTCAGCGCAAAAGTGACGGTGAATTTCAAATCCGCCTACGATGCCGGCGTGCTGCTTCTTCATATCAGTGATACTTTGTGGGGAAAGCTTTGCTTCGAATATTCGCCGCAGCGCCAGCCCATGATTGTTTCGGTGGTGACGCGCGGCCTGTCGGATGACTGTAACTCACAGATCATCGCGGGCAACACGGTCTACTTGCGTATCGCGCGAATTAAAGAAGCAATTGCTTTTCATTTCTCGTTGGATGGTTATCGCTGGCAGTTTGTGCGATTTTTTACCCTGGGGCGCTGGGAGCATATTTGGATTGGTTTTTCGGCCCAGTCACCTACAGGGAATGGTTGTCGAGTGGAGTTTTCCGACATTCACTACCTGGAAAAAACCCTGGGTGATTTGCGCAACGGTGCTTAACGAACTTAGCCTAAAACACAAATCGCGCGGCCAAACCGCGCGATTTGTGTTTTAGGTCTAGGCGCACATCTTACAGCCGCGCCGTTCGGCTTCTACGATGGCCTGGTCAGAACTCCAGAAGAAGTTGCCCTCACCGATTTCTTCCACCAGCCCACCCCGCTGCATGATTTGTTGAACGTTTTTGTGCACTCCGGCCACCATGAGCGTGCCGTTTTGCTTGCGCAGCCGCTCATTGAGATGCTTGAGCACTTCCAGGCCCGAGGCGTCCATCATCGGTACGCCGCGCATCGAGAGAATGAGCGTTTCCGTGTTGGCGAGACTGTTAAAGGATTCGGTGAACTGTCCGGTGGCGGCAAAAAACAACGGCCCGGTCAAGTATGCCACACGCACGTGGGAGCAGCGGTTGGCCATAATGATCCCTTTGGCGCGTAATTTTTCAACATCCACTTCCTGCATCTCAATATCCAACGCCGCGCTTTGATTCAAGAAGATAACCGCCGATAAGCCCACGCCGATGAGAATGGCAATGGTCAGGTCAAAAGTCACCGTGGCCAGCATTGTGATCGCGAAAGACACCATGGCGGTCTTAAAACGGTGGCTGAAGATGAAGCGGATGCCTTCCCATTCGTTCATGCGCCAGGCAGTGACCATGAGCACGGCGGCCAGGGCGGACATGGGAATGCGGCTCATCACCGGGGCCAGCGCGAACATGGATATGAGCAAACCCGCGGCATGAATCAGGCTGACCATGCGGGTTTGCCCACCAGATTTGATACCCACGCTGGTGCGCGCGATGGCCGCCGTGGCCGGAACGCCCCCAAAGAAAGGAATGACGAGGTTGCCGATTCCCTGGGCGATGAGTTCCTGATTGGTTTGCAGGCGCACCCCCGTCATATTCCCAGCTACCGCGCCGCACAGCAGGCTTTCAATGGCTCCCAGCGCGGTGATGGTCAGGGCGGGGGCGATGAAATCTTGCAGGCTGCCCCAGGGAACCTGTGTCAAATCCAGACGGTCGGCCAGGAACAGGGTTTGGGGAATTTCGCCGATTTGGGCGACGGGCCAATTCACCAAAGCGTTGAAACCAGTTGCCAGTATGATGCCCAGCAGGGAGGAAGGGAAGCGCGCGGCCCACTTTTTTGGCCAGAAAAGCATGGTCAGGACCACGATCAGGCCGATGACAATGGCGTGCCAATCGGGAGTGAAGCCGCCCTCAAAGTAGCCCAACAACTTGAATAGGGCAGCATCTTCGGCGGGAGTTTTGACCCCCAGGAAGTTGTCGATTTGTCCGATGAAGATGATGAGCGCGATGCCGGAAGTAAAGCCGGTGATGACCGGGGCGGGGATGAAGGCGATGAAGCGTCCCAGTTTGAGCAGGCCGATGACTAACAGCAGGATACCCGCCAGGGCCGATGCGATCCATACGCCCTGCAAGCCGTACCGTTGGGCCAACACAATCAAGATCGCGGACATGGCGCCGGTGGGGCCAGAGATTTGGTAAGGGGCCCCAGAGAGCAGCCCGATGACAATTCCGGCAACGATGGCGGTAACCAACCCAGCCGAAGCCGTTGCCCCGGAAGCCACCCCAAAAGCCAGCGCCAGCGGTAGAGCCACGGCGCACACCGTCAAACCTGCCAGGAGGTCCTGGCGGAACTTGGTCCATGAATAACCGCTAAATTCATCAATATACAGTTTTTTTAACGAACGTCTTGGCATAAACAGATCACCTGATTTGGACCCCCGGTCGTTACAGGCTGGAGGAAGAATAAGCCGCTATCATACTACCGAATTCAAGCTCAGGCAACCCTTTTGAGTTTGCAAATATGGTTTTTCCAAAGTCAACCCCACCCCTAACCCCGCCCCAGTCTTGGGGCGGGGAAACAGAAGATGTGG
>CAYOHX010000091.1:0-20640 GCA_964403875.1 uncultured Anaerolinea sp.
ATTAAACTTTCTCGCAATTCAACAGGGTTGTCAACCTTTTTGCAGTGGAGTCATACTCCCTTTAGAAAAAGAAACTTCGCATCAATAAACGCAAGCAGGCGGTTTTTAAACCCGCTTAGCGGCGGCAAAATTTTCTCTTCAGGAGTTCCGATGTTTATAATCGCAGAATTAAAAGATGACAAGGGGCAGGTAGTTGGAATCGTCTCTGCGCCACCCAAAGATTTTAAGACCGGATCACGCGGCTTTTACGGAATGGGCAAACTCGATATCGAAGGCAAGCGCTATCAGGTCCAGGTACAAATTGTAGAAATCGGCAGCAAGCAAGCTGCTGCCGCCGATTCAACAACCGAAAAATGATCTGGCCTATTTGTGGTTCTGCTCTATTAGTTTCACAACCTCAGGGAAATCAATTCCCAACCGCTTAACCGTCTCCAGAGTCGGGATACCATTTTTGTCCCACCCCCTGCGAGCATAGACCGCATCGATTAGCCGCTCATAACGTTCTTCGCGGAACCTTCGGATAGCGGTAACCTTTTCTTCTGTGGACATACCAGCGGGATCCAGTCCGATTTCGTTCTTGAGCTGTTGGTCATATCGCTCGCTTCGAGACTCATACTCTTTTCCTGTTACCGGACCAACAGCTCGATAAGGCGGGTAGTCCCAGGCCCGAGTTCCATATCCAAGGCGCAACCCAAACAACCTTTGAAAATTATAGACTCGCTCTGATTGTAGGATGATCTCATCCACCGTTATCGGATTACCCGTCACCCCTTCATACAGCCAGCAATAGTTCTCCACATGCTCCGGAACTTTCTGCGGCTCCTTAGCGGTCTTATTGCTCTCGGGGATGATGTCATTCCACGGAAGCTTGCACAACCCATGTAGGCTGAACCAAGTACGCCACATTGGGAAATAATGCAAAGCTTCAGCCTTGGCCTCAAAAGTGGGTAGTTGCTTATGCACCAATTCCATAAAGATCAACCAGGCCTCATCATGCTGAGCTCCCTTCGATGCCATCGCGTACCCACCTTGCTGTGCTAACGACTCCTTGGTCATATACTCCGATATTTCCAGCCCTTTGACCTCCATGCCGATATCTTGCATCAGCTTAGGATCAGCGTCAAATTTTTCAACAAAGATTTGCTTCATCCGCCGAACGCCTTGCCCTACGACAACTCCAAATCCTTCTCCCCTTGCCATTTGGTGAACTAACTCCAAAGCCGCATCTGCGTTGCCCCAGGTCAATTCAATCCCACCGGTGTTCGCTTTGTTGATAACTCCGTATTCATAACACTCCATGGCAAAGGCGATCGAGTTTCCTAAGGAGATCGTGTCGATGCCATAGGTATCAGCATAAAAATTCAATTCCAACACATCAGCCGGCTCATAGATGTCACAGTTGGACCCCAAAGCGCCCAGCGTTTCATATTCCGGTCCATCCACCCGCACAGCCTCACCCTTGTAAGGTCCAGTTCGCAAATGATAGTGTGGGACACTATGTGCGCATGACATTGTGCAACCGTACCAACACCCATCCGGATGTTTCGTTTCAAATTGTTCTTTCCAAATCTCTCCGCCGATCCGGTGAGCTTCAGCGTGTGCGCCAAAGCGGAAGTTTTCAACCGGCAGCAAATCGAATTTGTTCATGATCTCAACCAGGTAAGGGGTGCCTGTGTGTCGCATATCATTCTGCGAAGCATCGAACGTTGTGATTTCTTTATTGATCCGTTGCCCTGCCTTGCGGAGCAACTCCATACTGGCAACGCCATTACTATCGCCACCTGTTTCGCTAAAGTGAACAACAATACCTTTGACCCGCTTATTACGCAAGACTGTCCCGGCTCCACCGCGCGCCGCCTGCTTTATTCGGATATCCTCACGACGGGGATCGTAGTAACTGATATTCAACCCGCACATAGGCACGTGCTCGGCAGCTTGTCCGGCAGAGATAACGGAAACGCTTCGCATGTCAGCCCGATCTTTAGCGTAAAGCTCCGTTAATTGCCTGTTCACGATGTGTGTGTCAATACCTTCTAGTGGCGCCTCTTCAATCCGAACAGTCCCTTTATCACCATCGATGAATAGAATTACATCGTGCTTTGCCTTACCTTGAATTTCGAGCGCATCCCAACCAGAAAATTTTAGGTACGGGCCAAAATACCCCCCACCATTACTATCGATCACCGTACCTGTCAGTGGGGATATTGTCACCACAGTCGACTTCCCGCTTCCAGGGTAGGTGGTGATTCCACCGATTACACCGCCTGTGATGATCAATTCGTTGTCATCATCATCCCATTTCGTTTCCGGGCGTGTCCCATTCCACAATAACCACAAGCCAAATCCCTTGCCACCCGTAAAAACGTCTTTCATTTGTTGCGTCACAGGCTTAGATTCAATCTGGTTCGTGCTCAAATTAACATACAATGTTCGACCGGCATACCCGCGTTTTACAGGCCTGAGTTCGTACTTCATTTCAGCCAAAATCTGGTGGGCTGACCGTAATTCCTCAGTCGTCGGAAGTGACATAAATATCTCCTTGGTAAGGCACAATTTTAGAACCGGAAAACAATGCTTGATATCCATTATAATGAAACCAACCCATTTGCCTTTTTTCTTTCGTCACGCTACCCACCGACAAATGTAACTTCCCACAGGAATTGCACCGCATGGACTTCGAAAAACAACTGGATACCTACCTACGTGCCCGTTTTACCTTGATCGTTATGGTCTCGGGAGAAGAAGACCGGCTCATCGATACAGTTCGCGCTCTTTGCGAGCCAAAACAACGTGCCTGCCTCTCTTGGGATGCCGCCGACTTTTTCCAATGGATTACCCCCGCAACCGCCACCCCACCCTCCGCCCGTGACCCGCTCAGCGCCCTGGACCAGATCGATAAGTTCGACCCGAACGCCAACACGTTGTTCATCCTGAAAGATTTCCACGAATTTTGGGGAAACCCTCAAATCAAACGGAAACTCCGCAACCTTTCTCAGAAGCTCAAATTCACGAAGAAGACGGTCTTAATATCTTCTCACACGGGGCGCATTCCTGAAGAATTACGCAACGATGCAGTCTTGATAGAATTTCCTTTGCCGGTCCAGGAAGAGTTGAAGCAAGTTCTTTCGACCTTCGTCCAATTGCCTGGGGTGAAGGTGAACTTGACCGATCTTGGACGCGAGAAGCTTGTCAAAGCAGCCCTGGGTTTAACGGCTGCACAGGCTCACCGGGTGTTTGCCAGCGCGGTTGTCGGAAGTTCAGATGCTACACTGGATGACCGAGATATCGACTTGGTCACCAATGAGAAAAAGCAAATACTTCTCGAAAGTGAAGCCCTAGAATTCTACTCGGTGACCGAATCACCCGATAATGTTGGTGGCCTGGGGGCACTTAAAGATTGGCTGCGGATGCGCGATTTAGCCTTCACTGAAAAGGCCCGTGAATATGGACTCTCGGCCCCCAAAGGAATCGCCCTGATTGGTATACCTGGAACCGGGAAAAGCCTGACCGCAAAGATGATTGGCGGCATTTGGCGTAAACCCCTGATACGGTTTGATGTTGGCGCATTGTTCGGAAGTCTGGTGGGCGAATCAGAAGAACGGACGCGCCGCACGATCAAATTGGTTGAAACCATCGCACCCTGTATTTTGTGGATCGATGAAATGGAAAAAGCTCTCGCTCATGGCGGATTGGACAGTGGAACAAGTACGCGCGTTTTTGGAAACATCCTTACTTGGATGCAGGAAAAAACCAGCGAAGTCTTTGTCGTCGCCACCGCCAATGACATTTCCAGCCTCCCCCCTGAACTCCTTCGGCGTGGTCGCTTCGACGAGATTTTCTTTCTCGACCTACCCAATCAGATAGAACGAAAAGAAATATTTTCCGTACACTTGCGAAAACGACGCCGCATTCCCCAAGATTTCGATCTGGATTTATTGGCTTCTAGAGCAGAAGGGTATGTTGGCGCAGAGATCGAACAAGCCATTATTGACGCCATGTACATCGGCTTCAACGACAAGGGCCGCGAATTCACTACCGAAGATATTGTATCGGCACTCAAAAGACAAGTCCCTCTTTCCATTTCTCAAAGAGAAACCGTAGAGGCATTGCGGTCATGGCTACGAGAAGGTCGCGCCCAATCAGCTTCGCTCCCTGATGGTGTCAGCTCCGATTTTGGCTCAACCCAAATCCAATTGGATCTACCTTCATAAGGCATGGCTGCCGATCTGCGCCTCAAGCGAAACGCGCCACTACTCCTCCGTCTCTGCTGCCATTGGATGGTTCGCGGCAGCAGCGGCGTTCTTCGTAATCTGGCTGAACGAGTAATCGCTGGTTTGCGATCTCCTCATCAGATCGCTTACGTCTGGGGGGTTTGGGCTGAAACGCGCAACCCCGCGATGTTTGCTGCGCTGAATCGCCTCTCAATCCCCGCGCCCCATCCGAATCATCTGTTTGTCCTGAGCCGGCTAGCCCTTCTTCAACACACGAGTGAACTGGAAAAGTGTTCACCTGACCAGGTCGCTTACCTTATTACGGCTTGCCAGGATTCAGATTCTTCGATCGCCTATCAATCCCGAGCCGTCATAGTGAAACTCACCCGTCCAGCGACCATTGCGGCCCTCATCGAACATTGGCTAAAAACCCGGATTGACTGGCTTGCTGAATTGATCATCGCCGCGGGCTATATTCCCCGCAAGCCGCCTGCCGCCCGAGTAGCTGGCTGCCTTTTGAACAATCGCCTCAATCCAATCCTGACTGGCGAAGCGAATCTCCTGGATGCGTTGTTATCAGCCTGTCGCGATTCCGACCCACGACTCTCCGAGCCAGCCTTGCGCTGCCTCCCGGCTTTACAAAGCGCTGACCTGATTTCGGCTTTGTGCGCCACATGGATCAGTCAACCGGACCCAATTATCGAAAAAGCGATCCTGCAAGCCAACTACTTGCCCGACGATCCGGCTCATGTTCGATTGTTGATTGCCTTAAAAACATCTCGCCTGCACATTTCTCAAGCCTGTTCCCCTGAACTACTTCCAGTTTTATTAGGCGCTTGCCAAAGTCACGACGAAACCATTCGCAAGAATGCCCATAAAAGCGCCCTTGCCCTCAATGAACCCACCCAAGAAGCTCTCTGCGCTCTGGTACTAGATAATGATCATCCAATCGCTCACCAAATTGCCCTGGAAGCCAGGTATCTCCCTAATCGACCCGAATCTAGAGCACTTTTTCTCTTCTTGACTGAACAATGGGAAGAATACGTTAACTTTGATTTTGATCAATCTCTGCTTCGAACAGTTTACTCAACCGCAAATCCAGATATTCGAAGACGTCTCGCTGAAAAAATTCGTGTTTCAGGAAAACTCCAATTTGTTGATATCCTCTCCGGACCAATTGTAGGTCTTGCGGAGACCACTACGCCCATCGAAAACGAGACGTTCATCCGCCTCCTTCTCGAGAACCAACAATACGATAGGCTTTGGTCTTTCATTGACAAATTCGACATCAATTTAGCCCGACGGGTGGTAGGCGAATTGAACCACGCCGGTTGGCTTCCCAAAGACTCTTCCGAACTGCACCTTTTCCAGTCTCTTTTTAACTTGAATGATCAAGGCCTCGAGGATGGCCGCATTGCACCATTTGCCCTCCGGCGGGCTCTTCTCAGGGTTCGGGGCCGAGTCAACGAAGTCGCTTTTTCTCCTACCTCGCCCTGGATCGCTATTGGCACGGGCCAAGGAAAAGTAGTTGTTTGGGACTACCACACCGGAGCTATCCACAAAATACTGACCGGGTTCAACCACTCCATCGGACAGGTCGCGTTCACCTCGTCTGGCATCCTGCTCATCGGTGAACGAACCAGTTACCAAGGCGAATGCGCCTTGTATACCTGGAATTCTGATCAAATCCAGAAATTAGGCAGCCACGCCGGATCAATTACCGCAATCGAACCATTGGACGAATACAGGGTTCTGAGCGCTGGCCGTGACCAAAAAGTAATTTTGTGGGATATTGGTCGCCAAGAAAAAATGAATGAGCGAAGCCATTACACATGGCTCCGACATCTAACTGCCTCTCACGATCATTCCAGAGTGGTATTCCTAACAGACAACATGATGATCTATGATTTACCGGGGTTCACCCATCAACACCCCTCTCCTTATAAGAGGCGCATGGTCCCTGGGCACAAATCCAGCGTTGTTCGTTGCGCTGCCTTTTCACCAGACAATCAAGAGCTGATCTTAGGCCATAACAATGGTCAGGTGATTGTTTACGGCTCGACCAGTCAAAACTCAAGCACCAAAAAAACACCGCTTCCCAACCCACTACTCACCCGCCATCCTTCATCCGTACAGCAAGTGGTATTTCTTCCTGATAGGCCAATCATCTCTACCGCGGGCGCTGAAGGCCAAGTCCGCTTCTTCGAATGGCCTTCCCAGAAGCTTATTGGAGTAATCGATCACGCAGAAGGGCGGTTAACTACCCTAAACATCTCTCCGAACGGCTCTTTTATTGCCACGGGGACAAACGAAGCCGTTACAGTTCTATGGGATATGCGCCTTTCGCGGTTGTCAGATCTCAGCGCAAAACCGATCGTATCGCTCACCCCATCTGACCTGGCTACGATAACCAGCCTCCTCGGGGCGGATGATATTCCGCCACAAACGCGCAAACAATTGGAAGCCTTGAGGCTCATCCTCACTCACCGCTTCCGATATGATATTCAGGTAGAGGATTCAATCGCCATCCAACCCGGTGAGTTTGACATCGTACTTGAATAGGAAAAAATAACGAGTAAAATAAAGGTTCGCGCCCATATCTCTTGCCCCTAAGGAGGATACATGGCGGGACGCCTGGGTATTGATTTTGGCACTTCGAACACCGTGTTGGCCATCTGGGATCCAACCCAACAGCAAGGAACACCTCTACATATACCAGATTACGGCCAAATGACCCATCAAGGAGAACAGCAAGCATCGGTCATCCCGTCCTTAATCCATTATGCTGAAGATGGCCGGGCGTGGATTGGCGACCAGATATTTCAACGCGGATTGCAGGAATCGCCAAGAACCTTTCGTTGGATGAAGCGCTACATTAGTCATCGGAGTCCGATCAAAATCAACCTGGACGGGCGTGAGATTACACCCTATCAGGCAGGACGCGATTTCTTAACCAGCGTTCTGGTTTTTACTGCCCAGCAGATCGATTACGAACGAGAAGAAGTTGCGCTAAGCGTTCCCGTGGAAGCATTCGAACACTACGAGAACTGGCTATCAACGATCGCCGAATCTGTGGGGATGCCTCGCTTCCGGCTAATCGATGAGCCCTCTGCCGCTGCGCTAGGGTATGGGGCGAACATTCAACCCGGCAACGTTTACCTAATTTTCGATTTCGGCGGCGGCACAATGCACGCCTCTGTCATCTTGATAGAGTCCGAAGCGCGAGCCGCCACAGGTCGCCGTTGCCGTGTCCTTGGGAAAGCGGGCCGTGACATTGGCGGCTCGACGATTGACCAATGGCTATTTCAGGAAATCCTGCGTCAAAACCGCCGCCTGGATGGCGACTCGCTCATCCGCCCCCTGAGCACAGCCCTCCTACTCCGTTGCCAATCCCTAAAAGAGCAATTGACGGATGGTGAAGCCGCAAACATCCAGGTTGACTCGCCCTCAGGATTACAAATATCCGCCAGTTTCACCCGCGGCTCGTTTGAAGATCTCCTGGATCAGCACAACTTGTTCACGGAAATTCAACAAGTGATTCGCTCAGCGATCAATCAAGCCGTTGAGCGCGGCTATAAAGAAGACGACATTCGGGCCGCTCTCATGGTGGGCGGAAGCAGTCAGATCCCAGCAGTTCAGCGTACTTTAAGGCAAATCTTTGGTCGAGAAAGAGTGATGTTCAATCGCCCTCTGGATGCCGTTGCGCGTGGAAACGCAGCATTTGTTGCTGGCGTCGATTTCTATGACCACATACAACACGATTACGCCATTCGCTTCATTAGTCCCGAGAAAGGCCGTTACGATTACCGGGTTGTAGTAAAACGGGGCACGGCTTACCCAACGACAAAACCCGTGGCCCGATTAGCAATTAAAGCCTCCCATGATCACCAGGAGCAGCTCGGTTTGGCAATATTCGAAATGGGCGAACAAAGGCAAGCAACCGGCCCTGCCATCGAATTGGTGTTCGACCCGACTGGGGCAGCCCGGCTAAGCCAGGTTGCGCTCCACGAACAAGAGCAACGCTCTTTATTTTGGATGAATGAAAACCAACCCACCTTTCTCAACGCGAATCCGCCCGGAGTTCAAGGAGAGGCTCGCTTTGAGGTAGAATTCAATATCGATGCGAACAAACGTCTTCTCATCACCGCCCGCGACATCAAAACAGGCAACTTACAATACCAGGATCACCCTGTGGTCAAACTGACATGAAAGGAGAAACATGTCCCATTTTTCTCGGATTCGAACCCAAATCGTTGAAAAAGATCAACTCCTTAAGGCAATCAAAGATCTTGGTTTTAATTACGAAGAAGGCGACCTGAAAGTTACTGGGTTTGCGCGCCAAACAGTCCCCGTCGACATCCTCATCCGCCTCCCACTGTCTTATGACATTGGTTTCCGAAAGAGCGGCGAGTATTACGAGATCGTCACGGATTGGTTTGGAGTTCGTGGCATTAAACAGGACGAATTCACCAACAAACTCTCCCAGCGTTACGCCTATCACGTCACCCGGGCCAAATTAGAAAGTCAAGGTTTTTCTCTGGTAGAGGAGCAAGTTCAAGAAACCGGCCAAATCCGGCTGCTCCTACGGCGCATGAGTTAGCGAAAAGGAGAAAGAATGGAACTCCAAGAAATTGAAGTTGTGATTGGCAAGAATGGACAGGTAGAAATATCGGTGCGGGGCGTGAAAGGCAAAGGTTGCCTGGAACTCACCAGTGAATTAGAACAAGCCCTCGGTGGTGATCTACTATCTCGTGAATTCACCCCCGAGGCAATAGATGAGACCCAAAACCCTTTGGATCAAAGCGATCAACTCCATGCCGGGGCTTGAGATATGCTTGATAGCATTCTCAATATCCATCGCTTTTTACACGCCAGCTATACAAACGGCCCTGGTTGTCGCGCTGTAATTTGGGTGCAAGGCTGCACACTTGCCTGTCCAGGCTGTTTCAACCCAAAAACTCATTCCATCAATCATAGCAAAGCAGTCTCAACCCAAAAATTGTTCAAACAGATCGTCCAGGTAAGCGCGGGCCTGGAAGGGCTCACCATCAGCGGTGGCGAACCTCTCCAACAGGCCGCCGCTCTCGTGCCCTTGTTGCGGAAGATCCGGGCCACCATGTCTCTTTCGGTTATCTTATTCACCGGCTTCGAGTGGAACCAAATCGCCCAAGTTCCAGGCGGATCAGAAGTAGCAAGTCTGTGTGATGTGGTCATTGCCGGGCGATACCAACAAGAAAAAAGGGTAGCCTCAGGGCTTCTCGGCTCTGCAAACAAGACCTTCCATTTCCTGACTACTCGGTATGCACAATCCGATTTTCTTTCCATACCTGAAGCTGAGGTCATTCTTGAACCGAATGGCGAAATTCTATTGAGCGGCATCAACCCACTGCAATGGTAAATCCATCCGATCGTCCCCAGGATCTTCTCCTCCTGGCCGGCATACTACACAACCCCTCCGACACCGAGGGCTTGTCGGAACAAGAAACGATCCGGCTCATTCAACTCGGGATATTAACGCTCCTCGAACAAAGCCCTGAGCCATCTACAACAGAAATTCTCCTGACAACCGCATCCTCCCATCCAGACCCGCAAGTAAAGTTCACGGCCCTACAGGCCCTGGAACGATTATCGGCGCAGAGCAATCAACTTGCCATCGATGCGCTGTTTCAACTTGCCCTCGAATTCGACTCCACTGCCGCCCGTCAGCATATCATCGCCAATCAAAATCGCCCCTCCAAATCCGCCAACTACCTGCTTCTTCAGGGACTGGTTACATTGGAGTCGGGCACAGCCATTCGGAACGATGAGTTGGGTGAGTTCACACATGCTCTGCTAACTCACGGGGGCCGCAGCCTCCAGGAACGGGTGCTCTCTCTTGCCCGAGCAACTCGCCTCCGTTATTGGGCGGACCTGATCGAAATCCTTCGACAAGAAACCGACCCGTCGTTCGAAAACATCCTTGCTTTATACCCCTCCCTATCGGAGATTGAACGAAGCTTGGCGCTCCATTACCTCGGCAGAGCCGCGCAGCATAGAACATCTGCTAGAGAACTGATATGCCGGTTATTCACACAATACGAAGACCGCGCTGCCCGAGATTTGGCAGTCAACCACGGTTACATACCAGAAAATCCGACCGAAAAAGCTTTGTTCCTATTCTTAACCGAGCAATGGGAACAATATCACCAGATCGACGCAAACCATGCAGCTTTGATAAACGCCTACGAGACCAACCATCGAGCGATTCGACGACGCATTCTGGCCGTAAGCCGGCAATCAGGCCAAATCGAATGGCTCAGAGAAATCAGCCATACTGCGGATATCCGTTGGCTGGGCGATTTGACAGACCCTGATTGGGAATTAACCATAACTCGTTTGCTCAATAACGGTCGATTCGAAGAGTTGTGGAAATTAGCTCAATCAGCCCCTGCTTTCTGGAGCGTAAAAATTTTTGAGTCGTTGAATAAATCAAACTGGTCTCCTACTGACCCATCCGACCAGACAGCATACTCATCATTAGTCTCGCTGGCTTTAGAGTGTGTTCACCACAAATTGGACCTTCAGCCTACAAAGACGTTTCATGCGCTTTCTGGTGATCTAACCTGTCTAGCGCTAAATCACTCAGCAGATCTGCTCACTGCGGGTAGCATGGGACAAGCAATCTATATTTGGCAGCTACCTGAAGGAGATCTACAACTCCCCGCTTTCATGGGACCAGCCACCACAACCCGAGCAATCGCGTTCAGCCCAGACAGTGAATATCTTGCAGCTGCCAGTGGTGATCAAAGAGTGCGCATCTTCCGTCTACAGAATCATCAAATCCTAAAGACTCTCGAGGGACACCGTGGGCTCATCCGGGCTCTATTAATTCATCCCGGCGGAAGGGTCATGGTCACTGCGGGATTCGATGGCACAGTTCGATTCTGGCGTTTCCCACATGGATCCGAAATCAAAACTGTCACAGCTCCCGTAAAAGAAATTTTCTGTCTATCTCTGTTACATCGCGGTGATGTTGTGGCATCTGCTGGGGCTGGAGCTGAAATTTCGCTGTGGAAGATCCCAGAAGGCACTCTCATCCGACAACTCTACTCGCCAGCCTCCGGCATAACGCACTTGGCGGCTAGCAGTTCATCCGATTTACTGGCCTCTGCTGGGCGAGACCGATCCCTCACCGTGTGGAATACTGCTTCTGGGCAGATTGTTCGCCAATGGACAGATCTTCCCGCTACGATTATGGGATTGAGCTTTCACCCTGACGATCAAGTAATTCTCAGTGCCGGGAGTGATGGTTGGATCACCCTTTGGAGCATTCCTACAGGCCGGATGATTGCCCGTCTTAAAGACCCCTCTGGTCAGCCGTTAACTGCTTTGACAGCATCCATTGACGGGGAATGGCTCGTTTCCGCAAATGCCTCGGGCCGCTTGTACTTATGGAATTTGTCGACCTTTTTATGGTCGCGGCGCGCCAATCAGCCCGGAAACAGGATCCGCCTTTCGCAGCTCACAAATCGTCTTGAACAACCCACCGTTTCTCCAGGCGAAAGACCCTGGCTTGCTTTCATGATAGCAATTAACAAATTTTCTCAGCGCTTTGATATAGAATTAACAGAGACCCTCACCATCCCTATCGGCGAATTTGACATTGAAATTTGAGAATCTACCATGAATCTTTTCAAGATATTCATTAAGTGGTTCACAACTCCAAGTGTGGGCCGCAATATGAAACGCCAAAATTTTATCAATGTACAAATTGATGCCATTGGCGTTGGGCTCGCTTCAGCGGCCAGCCCGTTCTTGCCCGTCTTCCTGACTCGCCTGGAAGCAAGTACGGTTGAGATTAGCCTCTTGACTTCTATGCCGGCGGTCACGGGCTTGCTTCTCTCTATCCCCCTCGGGCAATTCCTCCAGAAACAAACCAACATAGTACGGTGGTTTAGCATTGCCCGCCTCATGGTGATCGCTAGTTACGCATTGACGGGCGTGGCGACCTTCATCGTCGCGCCTAGCCTGACAGTCAAATCGATCTTGTTGATTTGGGCTCTGGCTACAATTCCACAAACCATTGTATCCATAGCCTTCTCGGTAGTAATGAGCTCTGTCGCCGGGCCGGACGGAAGGTACGAATTAATGACACGGCGGTGGTCGATTCTTGGGGTAACCACCACGCTCACCGTTTTGCTGGTTGGCCAAATTCTGGACAATATCATTTTCCCAGTTAATTATCGCCTCGTGTTCTTGATGCTTTCACTGGGCGGGTTGATCAGTTATTACTTTTCCAGTCACCTCGATCTTCCGCCACAAATGCCGCCTCCTCTCACCCACGGTCACAACATTCGCGAGAAAATCGGCGAGTATGTGGGTCTGATTCGCAGCGAAAAGCCTTTCACAAGCTTTATCCTCCGACGTTTTGTGTTTACTATTGGAACCACATTGGCCGCTCCGCTATTTCCCATTTACTTTGTGCGCCAACTGGAAGCCTCCGATAGTTGGATTGCAACGATCACGACCGCCCAAAGCGCGATCCTCATCCTGGGCTACTTTTTCTGGACGGGTCAAACTCGTCGCCGGGGCGCGCGGTTTGTCTTGTTAGCAACTACTTTTGGGCTATCGTTGTACCCAATTCTTACAGGACTAACTCGAACCCTTTGGCCAATCCCCTTATATGCCGGCCTCGCAGGCATCTTTCAGGCAGGCTTGAACCTGGTCTTCTTCGACGAGCTTATGCGAACGGTTCCTGATAAATACAGCGCGACTTTTGTCGCGGTGGCGCAAGTCGTCCAGTACATTGCGGCTATTATGGCTCCTTTCCTTGGAACTGCTCTTGCCGAATGGTTTGGCTTTCCAATCGCATTTATCACGAGCGGTATACTTAGTTTGGCGGGTTTTGCCCTGTTCTTCCTGGAAAAGCGCAAGCCCAAAACCCAACCTTTAATCTCCACCTAAGGTTTTTGGGCTATAATGACAAAACTTATCCAAAAACAGGAGACCGGTGTCTAATGGCCCCCAAAAAGCAGAAAACCCAAGCTGGTTACGGCCCCCTCTATTTAATCATAGCCGGAATTATGCTGGTAACCGGCGTTTTGATCTGGCAAGCAATAAGCCTGACTCAGACCCAAACTGCAACAGGATCGAATACATCCACCTTGAATTCCTCATTACCCTATCCGGAAATTGAACGCATCAGTGTTGCGAATGCGCGGAAAGCACTGGATGATAACAAGGCAGTATTCGTGGACGTACGCGATGAGGGCTCATTTTCAACTGGACATATTCCCGACGCCGTCAATATCTACTTACTGGACTTTGAGAGCCGGTACAGCGAATTGCCGAAGGATGCCTGGATCATCCTGTATTGCACCTGACCTGCCGAACAGAGCAGCGCCCGTGCGGCGAGCATTCTGATCGAGCGTGGTTACACCAAGGTTCAGGCATTACAGGGAGGGCTGGAGGCCTGGGTTACTGAAGGAAATCCCCTCGAGTAAGTGCATCAAACTTCCGAAATCGATGATTTCGGAAGTTCTTTTTTTAGGTGCTATCTCCGGTAACCTGATAAAATAATATTAGCTAAATTCGAATCGTCTCCTACCGTCGAATATGACCAAGGGACAAGAAATGTTCTCCTATCGACCTGTTGATTGTTTAATCAAATCTCAACGGTTGCTGCTCAGCCCTTTGGGGAAAGTAGCCGAATTTGTGTGTTTAGCGGGGCTTCGCCCCACAAAACACACAAATTTGGGACTTTTCTACCAGGGCCTGAGTAGTTACTCCCAAAATTCGAATAATTGAAAGGAAGGATTGAATGCGAAAAGAGGTTGTGTTGATTACCGGAGCCAGTGGAGAGATGGGGCACGGTTTAATTACTCACCTGGGAAGACAAGGCAATGTTAATATCATCGCAATGGATGTTCAGCCCCTTGCGGAAGAGTTAAAGCCCTACTGTATGCGCTTCATCCCTGGTGACATCCTCGACCAAATGTTACTTGGACGAATGGTTGTCGAATTTGAAATCCGCACAATTTTCCACCTGGCATCCATCCTTTCGACAAAAGCGGAATACAACCCTGAGACAGCCCACCGAATCAATGTCGAAGGAACGCTCAATTTGCTCCGTCTGGCTGTCGAACAATCTCAATGGCAAGGCCAGCCAGTTAAGTTCATATATCCCAGTTCAATCGCTGCTTATGGACTTCCAGACCTGAAGACCAAAGAATCTTCCGGCAAAATCAAAGAAGACCAATACTGCATGCCAATTACCATGTATGGCTGCAACAAACTATACTGCGAACACCTTGGCCGCTATTACGCCTCGCATTATCGCCAATTGGCTGCCGATCCAGACCGAAGCAGCATCGATTTCAGAGCCATACGTTTCCCGGGTCTGGTATCTGCTGTTACCGTGCCTACGGGCGGAACCAGTGACTATGGACCAGAAATGCTTCACCATGCTGCCCAAGGTCTTCCTTACAACTGTTTTGTTCGACCTGACACACATTTACCATTCATGGTGATGCCTGATGCTATTAAGGCTTTGCTGAAACTGCACGAGGCCCCCCGGAATCAACTCACCCAGTCCGTTTACAACATCACTAGTTTCAGTCCATCGGCACAAGATTTCCGCGATATCGTGACAGACTCATTCCCCCAAGCTCAAGTGGATTTTGTTCCACATAAGAGCCGCCAAAGGATCGTGGATAGCTGGCCTGCCGATGTCGATGATTCTGCCGCTCGTAATGATTGGGGCTGGCAACCTGACTATGATCAGTTCCGCGCCTTCTCCGAATATCTAATCCCCGCAATAAAGCAACGTTATAAAAACAACGATTGACCATTACTTCGAAAGGACATCTCTTCTCATGGCAGACGAAACCAAACAACCTCTTTTCACTGTTTCCGCTGATGAAAAAGTCGCCCAGGTCATGGCTTACACTGCTTCGTCAATGTATTGGGGTGAAGTAGTTGTTAAAGAACGCGTTCGAGTAAGTACCTGGTTAAAAACCAACACTGCGCCTGATCGCGTATGTCTTTACAATGCTCGCGGAATATTGAACTCAGCGGGAACGCCCAAACCCAACAGCTACCCCGAACTGCATATCGCGGCATCGCAAATCCTTTGCTTCCATTTAATTCCCCCAGCCAAAGATCCTGTCGATTATGATGTCACCGAACCTAATCGCCACATGGAGCCAATCAATGCTCTTGCGGGGGCAATTTTAATTAAAGGTCACATCCGTCTGTCAGATCGCGCCAACCTGGCAAAATTTCTTGAAGTCACTCGCGAAAACTTTACTCCGATGTATGACTGCGAAATATATAACCTGGCGATTCCATCCATGGGAGCAATCGCTGTCTCTTATTTGCTTGTTCGCCAGGAAGCGGCTGTATTCACCACCCGGTAGAACTTACCCCTTCAATACTTACGGGAACTACCAGAGAATCGGCCAAAAATTGAATGATACGAGTGCGCGTGAAAATCATGCGTACAATTTTTGCTGGCTAGCTTCCTTCCAATACGATAATATTAACGAAATTCATATGATTCGGATTTATCATAGGTGTGAAAATCTACTAATCGGAGAACGACATGACTGACCAAAGCGCTTCCCCCAATCTGCCATTTCGGGCTGAAACCAGACAATTATTGAACATATTGATCCACTCCCTCTACTCAGAAAGAGAAGTTTTTCTTAGGGAGCTAATATCGAATGCCTCCGATGCGCTTACTCGTATGAACTTTTATATGCTCACCAACCGTGAAGTTCAATCTCCCGAAACAGAGTTAGGCATCTGGATCACAGTCGACCCAGAAGAAAGAACCCTCACCATCAAGGATACGGGCGTTGGCATGACTGCCGAGGAAATGACCGAGAATCTAGGAACCATCGCGCACTCAGGCGCGCGGGCGTTTCTAGAAGCTGCTAGAGATGGGAATTCAAGCCTGACCGATATCATCGGACAGTTTGGAGTGGGATTCTATTCGGCTTTCATGGTCGCCGAATGGATTAAGGTGGAATCACGATCCTATTTGCCCGAACAAACCGCCGCCGCCTGGTATTCAGAAGGATCCGAGACATATACGCTTGGTCCATCAGATCTTCAAGAACGCGGAACGATTATCCAGGTGAAACTCAAAGAAGATGCCGGCGAATTCGCCGATGAACAGCGTATAAGAAGTGTCATCCGAAAGCATTCCGACTACGTCCCCTTCCCTATATACCTGGGCTCCTCAACTGAACAGGTGAACCAACAAAACGCGCTGTGGCGCTCGGGCTCCAGAGACATCACAGATGAAAAGGCTCATGAGTTCTACAAGCAACTTACGTTGGATTTCGAAGCCCCTCTTGCCTATGCGCATCTTTCGGCAGACGCCCCGGTCCAGCTCTATGCGCTGCTTTTCTTGCCCGCCTCAGCCGAAAGGACAGTATTCTCTTTACGAAAAGAGGACGGTCTTAAATTATACGCCAGGAAAATCCTTATCCAGGAATACTGCAAAGACCTTCTCCCAGAGTATCTCCGCTTCATTCAGGGCGTTGTCGACTCTGAGGACTTACCGCTGAATGTCTCACGAGAGATGATCCAATCGTCCCGGCTCATTTCCCAACTACGCCGCCTTGTTACCAACAAAGCCTTTTCACTTCTGGATGACCTGGCTGCAAAACCAGACGAATACGCCAAATTCTGGAAAGAATTTGGCCGCTTCTTGAAAGAAGGCGCTGCAGTGGATCAAGAGCACCTGGAGCGCATAGCGCCCCTGCTCAGGTTTGCAACGCTGAATAATCCAGAACGCTTGAACTCACTGGAAGAGTACACGGCTGCATTTAAACCTGGGCAAAAGAAAATCTATTTCATCATCGGAGATGATCCGCGTTCCATAACTCGCAGCCCGCATCTTGACCCCTTCCGTAAACAAAATGTCGACGTCCTCTTACTTTCCGATCCCGTCGACTCTTTCGTTGTCTTGTCTTTGACCAAGTACAAAGAATTTGAACTTGTCAATGCTGCCATTGAGAAGCCAGAAGTGGAAAACGCCCCAGAAGAGCCCATCGCCCCGCAAGATACGGTTTCCGGAGATACGCTCACAAGCCTGCTCCAACGCTTCAAGAACCAGTTGGCGGAAAGAGTGAAGGATGTGCGAACGACGGATCGCCTTTCTACTTCACCAGCCAGGCTAGTCGATGAGGACGGTGCTCTTCAACCCGAAATGCAACGTGTGTATCGATTACTGAAACAAGATTACGCCGTTCCACAAAAAATCCTCGAGATCAATCCTGCCCACCCGTTACTGATTCAACTATCCGCGCTGCCAGACGACTCGACGGTTTCGAGCCTGATCATTGACCAAATCTTTGAGAATGCGCTTCTCATAGAGGGGCTTCACCCCGACCCCGCAAGCATGATCGATCGCATCCAGGAAATAATGCAGGCCGCTACAAAACAATAACCCTTCCACAGACCGGTGAGTGCAAAACTCACCGGTCTGTGCATGACAATGCACACTAAAAAAACCTCTCAAATGCCGTATAATCAAAACGTGATCATTTCAGGAATGCCCCTTACGATTGGTGAAGCACCCAGACAAATCCCCCTTCCCCCACGGGATATACTGTAGAATGGGGCAATCTGTGATTAAAAACACAATTTTTTATTACTTTCAGGTCAGGAAAAATGCCTATAATATTCCTGACCTGTTCTTTAATACTTCGGTTGTAAGCTTCCGCCGATATAAAACGAATTTCAAAACCACTTGGAGGGTATTATGAATAGCACTGTCATTGACAGCATCTTGCTGCCGAAATCCATCGCCGTCATTGGGGCTTCTGCAACCCCCGGAAAAATCGGTTATACCGTTCTCGACAACCTGGTCAACCAGGGCTACAAGGGGAAAATCTACCCGATCAACCCTAAGGGCGGTGAAATTCTCGGCCTGAAGGTTTACACCTCGGTTATGGATGTCCCCGACCCCATCGATTCCGCAGTGATCACCGTCCCCGCCAGCATCACCCTGGAAGCCGTTGAAGAATGCGGCAAAAAAGGCGTGAAAGGCTTGATTATTATCACCTCCGGCTTTAGCGAAGTGGGAAAGAAAGAACTCGAGGATCAAATTGTCGCCAAGGCCCATTCCTTTGGCGCGCGCGTTCTCGGGCCCAACATTGTGGGCGTGTTATCCAATTCCGCCGGATTGAATGCTTCATTCGCTCCCTACTTGCCCCTGGCTGGCAAGTCTTCTCTTATCTCACAATCAGGCGCACTGCTCATCGCCCTGGATGCGGCCACCTTTACGCGCCGGGTTGGCTTTGACAAACTCATTTCGATTGGCAATATGTCCGATATCGACTTTGCCGATCTTGTCGAGTGGTTGGATGGCGACCCCAACACCTCCTGTGTAACGCTCTATGTGGAAGGCTTCAAGAATGGCCGCACCTTCATGGATGCCTGCCGCAAATCCACCAAACCCATTATTGCCCTGAAATCAGGCATCTCATCACACGGAGCCGCCGCCGCCGCCTCTCACACAGGCTCCCTGGCTGGAGCCGCAAAGGTCTACGGCGCTGCGTTCCAACAAGCTGGTGTTGTTCAAGCTGCCGACCTGGATGATCTTTTTGATCGCAGCCTTGTCCTTTCACTCCAACCCCCGATGAAGGGCGACAATATGCTCATCATCACCAATGGAGGTGGTGTCGGCGTCTTGGCCACCGATTCAGCCGAGAAATATGGCGTCCCCTTGAAATTCGCCCCTGCCGACGTTCAGGAAGCGCTCAAGAAACACATGCCTGAGTTCGGCTCAGCAAAAAATCCCGTCGATCTGACCGGAATGGCCGGCAACGATTGGTACCACGACTCTGTGAAATTCGCAATCGCCCACCCCTGGGTCGATGGTCTGGCAGTTCTGTACTGCGAAACTGCGGTCACTAACCCCATGGAAATCGCCCAAGCAATCAAAGCTGCCGTGGATGCCTCGGGAGTTGCGGGAGTGAAGCCGGTTGCTGTATCCTTTGTGGGTGGCGAGCGCTCCGAAGCTGCTATGCAGTGGCTTGTCGAACATGGAATCCCCGCCTATGGCGCTCCCGACCGAGCAGTCAACGCAATGGCCGCTCTCCGGGAATATGCGAACATGCGCGCCATCATCAGCGAACCGGTAACTTTATGCGGCAGCGATAATCGCGCCGAGGCCCTCAAGATCATTGCACAGGCTCGCGCTGATGGTCGCTCCTCATTGACTGAAATCGAAGCCAAGCAGGTCTTTACCGCTTATGGCCTGCCTGTGGCCAAAACTGCCCTGGCTAAATCCGAGGATCAGGCCGTCAAGTTAGCCAACGATGTCGGATATCCGATCGTCATGAAGATCGTGTCGCCCGACATTCTGCACAAATCCGACGCTGGCGGCGTGAAAGTCAACATCAAAGATGACGCGAGCTGTCGTGATGCATTCAAGACCATCATGGCCAATGCCAAAGCCTATAAAGCCGATGCTGCCATTCATGGCATCGCCATTCAGGAAATGGCTCCCTGGGGCACTGAGGTTATCTTGGGCTCCGTCAATGATCCCACTTTCGGCCCCACAATGATGTTCGGGCTGGGCGGCATTTTTGTGGAAGTTCTCAAAGATGTCACCTTCCGTGTTGCCCCTGTCTCCAGCAGCCAGGCGCTCCGAATGTTAGGTGAAATTCGTGGCGCGCCAATTTTGGCTGGTGTTCGTGGAGAAGCTCCCCGTGACCGGCAAGCCCTGGCAGAGATTGTGTGCTCCTATTCGACCATGATCATCGATCTCGCTGATGAAATCGCCGAATCTGACGCAAACCCCGTTCTCGTTTACGCTGAAGGCAAAGGCGCCAAAGTTGTCGATGCCCGCATCATTTTGAAGAAAAAGTAAGAACAATGACTAAGAAAAGAGGCCGGTTTCATTATGAACCGGCCTCTTTTCTTATTTCAATTTCTGCAACTGTTGGTATGCGCCTACCCAAGGTGTGCCCAAGCGGTGCCGCTCAGGCAATTTGACCGCCGAAAGCTTTGCTCCGGTTTGAACCACAACGTTCGCTACACCGGCCCAATCATCACTCAACACAGCTTTTCGCATCTGATCGCCCAAGCGACCCGCCCAGCTCCACTCCATCCGAAACCGGTCGGCTTTCACCCAATAACCCTTTTTCTCCCATGCCTCAACCGAGGCATCGATCGTCTCATGAATTTGCAGAAGAGCCAGGGCTATATAAGCAGCCAATTCTCGAGTCGTGTCATCTGGTTCCGATTGACGCATTAATTCTCGCATCGCCAAGACAGTTTCTTTTGTCAACCGCGTCCGATCTTTTCCGGCGCTCTCAACATTGATTACGCGTCCCATCAATCACTCCTTCAATATTTCAAGTGGCCCGATTATACCCCCGAAATCCGGGCCAATTCGCAGGTTCATTGGGGCTCTCTAGGAGTTGCCGTG
>CAYOHX010000092.1:0-20625 GCA_964403875.1 uncultured Anaerolinea sp.
ACCGCCATCCCCGCCCCGCCTCGCCCCACCGCCACCCGCCGCCCCCCCTCCTCGTCCTCTTCCAGCGGCGGTGACACCTGGACCATTTTGCTCTACCAGGACGCGGACGACAAAGTCCTAGAAAAAGATATCTACGTTGACCTCAACGAAGCTGAACAGATTGGTTCCACCGACCAGGTGCAAATTGTCACCCAAATCGACCGTTACAGTGGTGGTTATTCGGGAGATGGCAACTGGACCGGCACACGCCGTTATTACGTGCGCCAGGATAACGATCTTACCCGGGTTAACTCCGATCTGGTCGAGGACCTGGGCGAAGTCAACATGGCTTCAGGCCAGACACTGGTCGATTTCATCGTGTGGGGCATACAAAACTACCCTGCCGACAAGTACGCTCTGATCCTTTCCGATCATGGGCTGGGCTGGCCCGGCGGCTGGAGTGATGCTTCAACTCGCAGCGGTGGACAAAGCGATATTCCCCTCTCCAGCATGATCGGCGACCAGATTTTCTTGCATGAGTTGGATGTTGCTCTGGGCGAAGCTCGCAGCCAGGCCGGGATCGATCAGTTTGAGCTAATCGGCATGGACGCCTGCCTCATGGGCCACATCGAAGTCATGACCACGCTCTATCCCCATGCCCGCTATGCCGTGCTTTCGCAAGAAACGGAACCTGCCCTTGGTTGGGCCTACGCTTCCTTCCTCGAACAGCTCAACAACAACCCTGGCATGGATGGCGGCGAATTGGGCCGTGTGATCGTGGACAGCTACATCATTGACGACCAACGCATCGTGGATGACGCCGCTCGACAGGATCTGGCCGGTGGGCGCTTTGTCTCGGCTCAACAGGTGGTCAATCAAATTGGCCGCAACATCACCCTCACTGCCGCCGACCTGCAAACCATGCCCGAACTGCTCGATGCGCTCAACAACTTTGCCTATTCGCTCCAGGCAGGCGACCAGCGCGGTGTAGCCCAGGCCCGCAGTTATGCGCAATCCTTCACCAGCATTTTTGGCAGTGATGTACCCGCCTCGTATATCGACCTGGCTGGTTTTGCCAAATTAGCCGCCAAAGCCACTGGCAGCGGCAGCGTGAGCACAACCGGAAATCAACTGGTTGAAGCCGTTCAGAACACCGTTCTGGCCGAAAAGCACGGCCCACAGGTGCCCGGGGCCACCGGCATCAGCATCTACTTCCCCAACTCGCAGTTGTATCGTACTTCGGCGGCTGGCCCAGCTTCTTATAACGTGGCCGCCGAGCAATTCGTCAATCTATCGCTGTGGGATGAGTTCCTGGCTTATCATTATTCCGGCGAATCCTTCGATTTGGACTCTGTTGGGGCCATTGCCCCACGGGCCGAACTGGTTCGCGCTCCGGCTGCCGGCGGAATCCAGGTCTCAGATCTGCGCCTCTCCGACTCAGTAGCCGCTCCCAACCAGCCCGTGCTCATGTCCGCGGATATTTCCGGCGAAAACATCGGCTACATCAAGCTGCTGGTGGGCTATTATGACCGGACGGCCAATTCCATTTTCGTCGCCGACAGTGACTACATTGCCAGCCAGGAAACCGATGAGGTTGATGGCGTATTCTACCCGGTTTGGCCCGAGGATGAGTTCACGCTGGAATTCAACTGGGAACCGATTGTGTATGCGATCAGCGACGGCGTTAACTACGCCGAAGCGCTGTTCAGCCCGGTCAATTATGGTCGCTCCGCCGAAGAAGCGGTGTATAGCGTGGAAGGCGTATACACCTACGCCAGCGGCGAGCAAATCCAGGCCCGTATGTACTTCCAAAACGGGGAAATGGTTTCGGTGTTCGGCTTTACCAGCGAATCGGGTGGCAACAGCGGCGCCCCGCGCGAAATCCTCCCCACTGCGGGAGACTCCTTCACCGTTCTGGAATATTGGAACGACCTGGACTCAGAAGGAAACGTCACGAACACCTCTTACCAGGCAGGCAAAACCCTGACCTTTGGCGGTCAGCCTTTCACCTGGGAAGTTCTCGACGCCGCTGCCGGTGAATACGTGATCGGCTTCATCGTCGAAGACCTGGACGGCAACTCGAAATTCGTGTTCGCCCCGGTCACCGTTCGGTAATCAACCTGCCTCAGGCTATATGGGTTGCTCGCGGAGTTGGTGAGATTGATTCAAAACAGATAACAGCCGCTGAACGAGAGAACCACAAAAACAAAAATTCCCGGATTAGAGATACTCATCTAATCCGGGAATTTTTTCTGTTCGGTGAAGAACGGCGCGCTTTTAGTACCGGCGATTGCCGTAGCCGCCACCACCCGAGGTGCGGGGGCGATCTTCGCGCGGGCGGGCAATATTGACTTTGAGCGCCCGACCATCCACAGTTTTCTCATTGAACATTGTGATGGCTTTTTGGGCTTCGGCCTGAGAGCTCATCTCCACAAAGGCAAAACCCTTGGGGCTGCCGGTTTCACGGTCAGTAATCACCGCAACCGAGGTAACGGTTCCGGCTTCGGCGAACATTGAGCGCAAAGCATCCTCAGTGGTGCTATATGACAGGTTACCAACGTACAGTTTGTTTTCCACGATCCTTAACTCTTCCTTTTGAAATTGCAAATTCACGAAAAAAGAAGCCGCTATTCTTACAAAAAGAATAACGGCAAGTCTGCTCGCAAATCTGAGAATAAGATAATTACTTATACCACACTTTCCGTGAGAATTGGGATATTGGGCTCATTGGGAATTAGCGTGGTGAAACCCGCATTTAGGGGTGTGTGCACCCCAAAAATAAATATCACTTATTGAGAGATAGACCACTAAATTCTCGGCAATTTAATCCGTCTTTAAACACAAGCTCTGACCCAATGAGGCCGCCCCTCAATCCAACCCTTTAACTCCTTCTACTACCGAGGCCCCTATGCAACTCCACCTTTATTCTACAGCCCAAGCCTTCCTCACCGCCACGCAAACAGCCCTGGAAGCCGAAGAAGCCGCCAATGGCTTGATGTACGGTCTGGCATTGCGCATTCTCAAGTTCCCCGAGCGTTTCGAGCCCCCACCCTATCTCTGCGCTGTGCTGGAGGATGGGCAGCCCGTGGTCGCCGCGCTCATGACCCCGCCTCACAACCTGGTTGTTTTTTCAACGCAGCGCAAACCCCTCGCGGAAGCTTTTGACCTTGTCGCTCAGAACTTGCGCCGCGACGATTGGAGCGTGCCCGGCGTAATCGGCCCCAACGCCGCCGCGTTGGGCTTTGCCCAGGCCTGGCAGCACCTGACCGGGCAAACCTACACTCTCCAAATGCACGAGCGGGTCTACGAACTACGCCGTGTCATCCCGCCGCCCCAACCACCTGGTTCCATGCGCCTGGCCGTGGAAGAAGACCTCGACCTGATTGCCCGGTGGTCGCAAGCCTTTCACGAAGAGGCCCTGCCAGACGAACCCCTCAGCACACCAGAACAATACCTGGAATTCGCCCACCAACGCATTGGTGACCGCAGCTTCTTTCTATGGCAGGATTCGGTTCCGGTGGCACTGGCCGGTTGGACACGTCCCACCCCACACGGATGCAGCGTTGGCCCGGTGTACACGCCGCCCAAATATCGCGGCAAAGGCTACGCCAGCGCGCTCACTGCCGGGCTAAGCCAACTGCTCCTCGACCAGGGCAAGCTGTTCACCGCCCTATTCACGAACCTGGCCAACCCGACTTCCAACAGCATCTATCAGAAGATCGGCTACCGACCGGTAACCGATTTCGATTTATACTGCTTCAGCGCTTAAGACTGCTTCGAGGGCAAATCGAACAGGTGCGCGGGAGCCGCTGCCACCCCAATTACGCTGCCGCCGGTGTGCGCGCCTAACACAGGCGCAACCGCCATGGTGGGCATCCACTGGCATTGGAACATGCCCGCGAGGGTTTCGCGCAGCAGTTCCACCATAGCTGGATTCTTGCCATGCATGATTTGAATGCGGAGATTGCTGCCCAACGGGTACATTTTCGCGATTAGTTCAGCCATGCGCTGCACGGCCCGTTTCATGGTGCGTTCCTGCCCCATCGGCGTATATTTGCCTGTTTCATGATCCACGGTAATCACCGGGCGCAAGTGCAGCAGCGACGCCAACAATCCCTTGAGATGGCTGATCCGCCCACCGTGAATCAGGTACTTGAGGGTGTCCAGGGTAAACATCGCCAGGGTGGCGGAACGCAGTTCCTTGAGCCGGTCAAAAACCTGGTCCAGGCTGAAACCCGCTTTCAGCATCCGCGCGGCCATCTCCACCTGCCATCCTTCCGGGCAGGAGAGCCATTTGGTATCCCAAAATTTTACCTTCGCCTCGGGAACCATCTGAGCTCCAGCATGGGCCGAATCGAGCGTACCGCTCAGCCCGCCTGAGATGTGCAAAGAAAGGATCTCAGGGTCTTCGGCTGCCAACTGCTTATACAAGGAAGCAAAATCGCCAGCCGTAGCCTGAGAAGTGGTCGGAAAACCTTCGGTTTGATTCATCAGATCATAGAAGGCTTCCGGAGTGATGTCCACGCCGCTGTTATAAGTGACTCCGTCCAGCGTCAGGCGCATCGGCGCAAAATGGATCTCCAGACCCTCCAACTGCTCCGCGCTCAAATCACAGCCTCGATCCGTTACGATTTTCATAACTCGCTCCCTTTTTTCAACCAAAGATAAAATGTCTGAAAAGCACGGCGGTCACCGCGCCCCCTTGCGCCCAAACTGGCGCTCCAATAAATCGACTGACAGATGGATCATTGTCGGCCTGCCATGAGGACAGGTGCGTGGTGACTGACAAGTCTCCAGGTCGCGCAGCAAGGCGCGCTGTTCTTCCAGGGTCAACGACTGCCCGGCTTTCACCGCGGCGCGCTTGCACACCCGCGCAATGACTTTCGCCTCAATCTCCGCTTGCAGTGGCGCTTCATCTTCCTCAAAGTCCTCCACCACCACTCGCACCGCAGCCAGGGGATCGGCCCCGCTCAACAGGGCAGGGATGGCGCGTACACGGAAGGTGTTGGGCCCAAATGGCTCCACCTCGAAGCCCACGCGCCCCAGCACGTCCATCTGGTCGTGGAGCAGAGAGGCGGTCGCCGGAGGCAGTTGCAACAAGGCGGGTTCCAACAAGGCCTGCGCCGGAACGCCCTTGGGGCGCTGCAGCATAAACCGTTCAAACAAAACCCGCTCATGTGCCGCGTGCTGATCGATCAGGTACAGTCCGTCGGGAGCCTCTGCCAGCAGATAAGCGCCGCCAAATTGGCCGATGAGGCGCAGCAGCGGCAGCACGCCCGATGGTAGACTCTCTTGCACTGCCACGCCCGGACCAGGGGGAATCTCCCCTTCCGCCAACGGCGGCATTGCCTCCCCAACCTCCTGCGCCATATCCCAGGCCGGGTCGATTGCGCTGGTAGAGGCGTTGGACGACTGCCACGAATCAAACGGGCGCTGCCAGGTCGAGGCCGGAGCCACGCTGGGAACCGGCGAGTAGGCCAACAGCGCTCGTTTTGCCGCCCGCTGCACCGCGCTGAAGATGGCGTCGGGTTGGCGGAAACGCACCTCCGCTTTGGCTGGGTGAACATTCACGTCCACCTCTTCCGGTGACAAGTTGATGAATAAAATCGAAATCGGATAGCGACCCACCATCAACAGGGTGTGATAGGCTTGCAGCAGCGCCGCCGAAAGGGAGGCATCCTGGACCCAGCGCCCATTCACGAAAAAGGTGATGTCGCGCCGGTTGGAGCGCGTCAGCGCAACCGGGCTAATAAACCCTTCTACGCCGATTGTATCTGCTTCAAACGAAACTTCCAGCATCTGCCGAGCCACGTCCACACCATAGAGACCCGCCAACACCTCGCGGCGGCTGCCATTTCCGCTGGTTTGCAGCGCCGCGCGTCCGTCGTGGAACAGGTGAATGCGCACTTCCGGGTAGGCCAGGGCATAGCGAGTCACCAGACCATCGATCTGTTGGCGCTCGGTCAGGTCGCGCTTGAGGAACTTCAGGCGAGCCGGGACATTGTAGAATAAATCCTCAACCCTCACCGAAGTGCCCACGGGCCCGCCAGCCTGCTCGGTGAGCCCCACATGGCCCCCCTCCACCCGCAGGCGCGCCCCCACCGGGCTGTCGGCTGTGCGTGAGGTGAGGGTAAAGCGCGATACAGAAGCAATGGAGGCCAGCGCCTCCCCGCGAAACCCCAACGTGGTAATGTTGAACAGATCGTCGGCGGAGCGCAGCTTGCTGGTAGCATGGCGCGCTACTGCCAGTTGTAATTCTTCGGCGGGAATGCCCTGCCCATCGTCCGAAATCTCGATCAGGCGCTTGCCAGCCTCAGCCACCTGCAGCACTACCTGGTTTGCTTTGGCATCCAAGGCGTTTTCCAACAGCTCTTTAATCACCGAAGCCGGTCGTTCGACCACTTCTCCGGCGGCAATTTGCGACGCAACTTCATCCGCTAATATCCGAATGGGCATAACTTCATTATACCTGATGGACCCAGTTTCTTAAGAATCGATGTTGGAATTCCGTATTTTGGGAGCGGGCGCATTAAAAATGCGCTGCCTATCATAGGAAATCTCAAAGAACCTGTATAATTGGTCCCGATGCGCTTTACGACCCTGTTCTTCGATCTCGACGACACCCTCTACCCGGCCAACAACGGCATGTGGGGAGCCATTGCCGCGCGCATCGACCGATATATGAACGAGCGCCTGGGTATCCCATTGGAGGGCCTGCCCGAAATTCGCCACGATCTGTACACCCGGTACGGCACGACCCTGCGCGGATTGAGCATGACTCGCTCTATCGACCGGGATGATTACCTGGCCTTTGTTCACGATGTGCCCGTGCGTCAATATCTCACCCCCAACCCAGCGCTGCGCCCGGCCTTGATGGCCTGCGCGCCCCGCCGCTGGATCCTCACCAATTCTGACCGTGCTCATGCTGGCCGAGTTCTGGAAGCCCTCGAGTTACAGGACTGCTTTGAAGCTATTGTCGACATCCTGGACCTGTGGCCGCATTGCAAACCTATGCCCGAGGCTTACCATGTGGCCCTGGAAAAAGCCCGCGAACCCGACCCACAGCGCTGCATTTTCATCGATGACAGCCGCAAGAATCTGGCGGGGGCGCGCGCCTTGGGCATTTTCGCCGTGTTGGTTGGGCCAGGCCGCTGTGGTGAAGACTGCGATGCGCAGATCGACTCGCTCACGCAGCTCCCCGCGCTCATCAAGGAGTTGGAATCATGAAAGACCTTTCCCCGCTGGCCTGGGTGGCCATCATCCTCATCGGCCTGCTGGCCCTCGGATTGTATGGCTGGCTCTTTTCGCTGCTGCGCAATAAAGGCAGTTCCAAAGGCTCACTGGACGCCCTCAAACCCACCACCCGCGCCCTGCTCAACCCCTGGGAAAAAGAGGACCAACAGCTTTCCGAGCTATCCAAACGAGTCAAAGAATTACAGGAAAAGAAGGATACATCTTAGTTCCCGAAGGTTGGGCAGGGCCAATCTTTAGACAGAAGACTATACAAACCAATCTGGGTTTCATCCAGATTTAACCATGATGTGATAAGGTTACATGCATACGGAATGATGGCACTCTGGGAACCAGCCTGGGAAAACTCATTTTGAGGCGCAACTCAAAATTCAGCATTCACCACAGTCCATCCCAAAGGCCTAGATTTACAGGAGATAGACTCTATGAGTACTGGCGTAAAAATTGCTTTAGGTGTTTTTGCCGCGCTCTTATTAATGGCCGGCGCTTTTTCGGGCGGGCTGATCGTTGGATGGCTCATGCCCGGCAACGGGGTGGCCAGCGTGCTCCCTTCTGGACAACCGGCCATCGTCGAAGCGACCGTCCCCGCTGACGTGACCCCCACCGATTTACAGGACCTGTTCAAGCCCTTTTGGGAGGCCTGGCAAATCGTTCAGGAGCAGTATGTAGACCAACCGGTAGATGACGTGGCCCTCATGCGCGGAGCCATCCGTGGCATGTTGGAAGCTCTCGGCGACCAACACACCTCTTACATGGACCCCGATGAATACAATCAGGCCAACATGCCTATGGATGGCGAATACGAGGGGATTGGCGCCTGGGTCGATGTGACCGGCGATTATGTCAAAATCATCAGTCCAATGCCCGATTCGCCTGCCGAAAAAGCCGGCCTCAAGGCTGACGACGTGGTGATCGCAGTAGACGGCGAAGACATGACCGGGATCGATGGCAATTTGGTGCTGCGCCGCATCCTTGGCCCGGCCAACACCGACGTGACCCTCACCATCCAGCGCGAGGGTGAAGCGGAGCCTTTCGATGTGACCATTCGCCGTGCCACCATTGTCATGACCAGCGTGCGGGGTGAAATACTCGAGGACAATATTGCCTACGTTGAGCTTTCCACCTTTGGCGAAAAAACCACCGATGAGCTCAAGGCTGAACTCAAGAAAGTGATGGACCAAAACCCCTCCGGATTGATCCTCGATCTGCGCAATAACGGCGGCGGTTATCTGACCACCGCCATCGAGGTTGTCTCACAGTTCGTGGATGAGGGCGTGGTCATGTACGAGCAATACGGCGACGGCACCATGCGTGAGTACAAGGCTCTCCGGGGCGGCCTGGCCACCGACATTCCTCTGGTTGTTCTCGTCAATGAAGGCACGGCATCGGCTTCAGAGATCACCGCTGGAGCCATCCAGGATTACGGGCGCGGGACGCTGGTTGGCGTGACCACGTTCGGCAAGGGTTCGGTGCAGAGTTGGGTGCCTCTCAAGGATGACCAGGGCGCGGTTCGAGTCACCATTGCGCGCTGGCTGACCCCCAATGAACGCCAGATTCACGGCGTGGGCCTGACGCCTGACGTGGTCGTGGAAATAACCGAAGAAGATATTGAAGCCGAGCGCGATCCTCAGCTTGACAAAGCCATCGAACTGCTCACCAGCGGGAATTAATACCTGCTTATAACAACGGGACCCTACGGGCGTTCTTCAACCCGTAGGGTCTTTTTTTCGGTTTGCCAGGCTGTACCGTGGGTAGGCGCCACGCCAATTCCCAATGACCCGGTTTTTCCGATTCCGCTGCTCGGGGTATAATTGTCTCGTGCGCAACTTTATCATCGCTCTCGTCATGCTGCTGGCAGTCGTCTTCCTGCTCACCCGCTTTACCGAAATCGAAAATATCGCGGAGGTGCTCAGTCGAGGACATATCGGCTTCCTGGGGTTAGCCTTCCTGGCACAGGGATTCTGGTTTGTCAACCTTGGGCGCACATATCGCGATATTTACCGCCTGTTTGGAATTCCATCCAAAACATTCTACATGGTGCGGCTGGCAACCGCGGCGAACTTTATCAATGTCATCGCCCCCGCCGCCGGATTCAGTTCGATGGCCTTGTTCTTCAGCGAAGCCCGCCGCCGCAACATCCCCATAGCTCGCGTCACGGTGGCGTCGGTGCTGTTTGTGTGGTTCGAATATATCGGTACCCTGGTCACCCTGGTGTTCGGACTGGCCATCCTGGCTCGCGGCAACAACCTGCACTGGTCTGAAATCACCGCATCGGGCATTCTGCTGGCCGGAGCGCTGGGATTAGCCACGCTGCTATACCTGGGTATGCGTTCAGCCGACCTGCTGGCCCGCGTCTTGACCTGGGGAGCGCGCACGGTAAATAAGATCGTCCGCCCCTTCATTCACCGCAGCTACTTGTCCGAAGAACGAGCTTTCTCTTTCGCCCACGAAGCTGCTGAAGGCATTGCCGCGCTGCGCCACCAACCACGTGAGATCCTGGATGTGCTCTTGCTGGCTCTGTTCAATAAATCGCTCCTCATCCTCATTCTGTGGCTCACCTTCATGGCCTTTCGTGTGCCCGTCACTCTGGATGTGGTCGTGGCAGGCTTCAGCATCTGCTACCTCTTCTTGATCGTTTCGCCCACCCCAGCCGGGTTGGGTATTGTGGAAGGGCTGCTCACCGTAGCGCTCACCGGATTAAAAATCCCCATTGGTGATGCCACCGTGGTCACGCTGGCCTTCCGGGCGTTCACCTTCTGGCTGCCCCTGCTGGTGGGAATGATTACCTTCCGTACCCTGCACGTCAAATTAAAAGATGCGGCTGGTCCTCCCTGAAAGACCAGCCGCTTCTACCAATAAGCATCCAACAATAAAGTTTCAGAGGATGTTTTCTATTTAGCCAGCTCCATCTTTGGCAGTACCGGGTAATTATCCTCTTCTACGTAGCGAATGTCGACGGTCACGTTACCGTGCAGCTTTACATACTTACCAATCAATTGCGTTCGCACCGTCTTGAGCGTGTCGCTGTTACCACCCACATCGATATTGGAAGATGGCGCAAAGACAGTTCCCGTATACTCGGAAGTCGATCCTCCAGATAGAACGATGTCTGATTCCGTGCCCGGAGCCACGTAGATGAGCATACCGCGCATCGCGGGCAAATCTTCGCTGGTCTCATCAACGATGCCGTCATTGTCGTCATCCACATCGTCTCCGTTGGGCGCGCTCAAGTTCACATACACCCCACCCGTTACATCGAAGCTCCCTCCCAACAGCACAAGGGTCACATCCGTGCCTGTAAGCGAACCACCCGTAGCCTTGATGCCAGCGTGGAAACAATGCAGTCCGGGCGCCAGATTGAGAGAATCGCCGCTGTTATTCAGCTTCACCTGGCTGTTGTGATGGATCGCTTTAGGATCATTGCAATCGGGCGGCGTCACGTTATCCAGAGGAAGGGTAGCCGTGCCCTTTTGAGGCACAGGTTGAATGCCTGCATTCGCCTTGGGGTAATCCGTGACGTAGGTGATTGGCGGCCTGGTCGTGCAGCCAGGATATAAAATCGTATCGCATTGGGTCTGCAGATCAATACCGCCATTTCCAGTCAAGCACGTATTCGAGTAGATTCCACCACCCGTGACGCGCGTAAAGCCATTTCCACCACCGTCATACTCAATTCCCCCGCCCCCATTATCATTTTTGCCGCACCCGGAGCCCATCGATACAATCGCGTTGCCAAACGCTAACGGGCTGCGCGGACGAACGCGGGCCACGGCCTCGACCGTGTTCGTCACTGCCTCAGTTCCCGTGAAGAGGTGCGCAAAGGAAGTTCGGGTATCCAGATTGAGCACGACTCGAACATCCAGATATTTGTCCAGGTAGCCACTCTTGTTCTCAACGTGACAGGTAATCTCAACCCCCATGTTATCTGAGACGTCGGAGTCAATGACAAAATCGTTTGCCAAAGCTCGTGAAATCGCCTGCGTTACAGATGCGTCAATAGCTGCTTTGACCTTGGTGCTGCCCGTAGTGGGCGGGCATTTGAAGTTTGAAGAATTTACCCCCAAATCATCCATCACACCGGCAGCCATCCCAACGCCAGCCATCGCTGAAGCGTCCGCTGCGTTTTGGGCCATGCGGCGATCCGCATAGATCATCCCGCCGTCAATGGCTAATGCGGAAAAACCCAACAGGGCCACCAGCACAACCACCAGAAACACCAACACCTGACCATTTTCAGACTTTGTTTTCTTAATCATCTTCCCTCCCGAAAACCCTCTCTCGAGAGTCATTTCCTAATTTCCGTCGCAATTCGGCCGCAGGATGGTATTGGAAATCTCCGTGCGCAGCGGAATAGTTTGGCCAATAAAGGAGCCTATAAACGGCATGGTGACCGGAAAATCAGGCTGCCGGATCACTACTTGAATCTCTTTTCCAGAGCAAGCCTGAACCGCTGTGGCTGACTTACATGCCACCCCATCCACGTAAACATCAACTTCCGTGTCTTGTGCGCCAACGAAGCTGCCTCGCGCTGTTTCATACGTTCGCTCGACAATCTGGTCACAGTGCGTCGGATACATGGATCCATATAATGCCCCCTCCTGAACCGCATCTCGCAGAGCCATTACGTTCATGAACAAGCGACCCAGGTCCACAATTCCTGCCAACATGATCAGCAGGACAACCAGGCTGGCGCCCAATTCCACCAGGCTTTGCCCACGTTCGCTTTCATGTTTCTTGATCTCAACTGCCATTCCCACCTCCGCGCTTAATACGGGTAATTGATCCAGGTTCTTCTGCCCCTAAGAATACTCGACAGAAAGAATGGCTGCATCCGTGCAAATACGTAATCCGCCTTACGGTTACCCCCTAATTATTGTTCTCCAAGGGTTTCCGCGATCGTGTTCTCGACAGTGGGGCTGTCAAACATCGAGGCTCTTCATCTTTATTGCACGGTGTTTCTTAAACAAAACGGCGCGCAACGCGCGCTGTTTTGTCCATCATCTCATCGATCCGCCCCCCCCTTTCCCCGGCGTGAGCATTAACTCATATTCGGGGCAAGCTGCTTTTTGCGGCAATTTTAGGGGCTTGACCAGCCAACATGCCTCAAGAAAGCGGGGGGCGTCTCACGAATTCCCGGAGAATCTATTTTTGCAGTTCCATCTTCGGAGCAAGCGAGTAATTGAGTTCTCTGACGTAGTGAATATCCATGGTTACGTTACCATGCAGCTTGATATATCTACCAATCAATTGCGTGCTCACGGTGGGCAGAACGCTGCTGTTGCCTCCCACCTCAATATTCGAGGATGGAGCATAAACCGTGCCTGTGTAATAAGATGTGGATCCGCCTGTGATTTGCACATTCGAGGCCGTACCGGTCGGGACGTAAATCAACATCCCTCTCAACGCCGGCGCATCCTCGCTGATCTCATCGACAAAGCCATCCCCATCATTATCCAAATCGTCACCATCTGGGGCGCTCAGCTTCACTTCCGTCTGACCATTAACGTCAAAATCCCCACCCAACAGCACCAGGGTCACATCTGTGCCGGTCAACGTTCCCCCAGTTGCTTTGACCCCCGCGTAGAGGCAGTTCAATCCAGGCGGAAAATTGAACGTTTCGTTATTCGTCAAACGGATCTGGTTGGCATGCCGGGTAGCGGATGGGTGGTTACAGTCGGGCAATTCCACATTCCCCACCGGCAGTGGCGTTGTGCTGTGTTGGGGGGTAGGTACAAAACCCGTATTCCCATTGAACGTAGTCATATACTTGATCGGTGGACGGGTCGTGCAGCCAGGGTATAGGGTGGAATCGCACTGGGTTTTCATATCGATGCCGCCGTTTCCGACGAGACAGGTATGAGAAAAGACCCCGCCTCCCGTCACCAGAGTATAAGCGTTTCCACCGCCATCATATTCAATCCCACCGTTACTTTTTCCACAGCCAGGCCCTACCGCAACAATCGCATACCCATGCGCCAGGGCATTCCGAGGACGGACCCGAGCCACGGACTCGACCGTGTTGGTCACCGCGCCCGCTCCTGTCACCAGGTGAGCAAAGCTGGTGTGGGTTTCCATGTTCAGCATCACCCGCACATCCAGGAAAACGTCCGTAAAGGAACCCTTGTCTTCAACATGGCAAGTCACTTCTACGCCCATGTTGTCCGATACATCCGTATCGAGTGAAAAATCATTTAACAAAGCCTGAGCAATGGCTGCCTTTTCAGCAGCGACAATGGTTGATTGAATCTTCGAGCTTCCAGAACTGGGCGGGCACTTGAAGTTGGAGGATGTGATCCCCATATCATCCAACATGCTAGCTGCCACCCCTACAGCCGCCATCGTAGATGCATCCGCTGAGTTTTGCGCGGTTCGCCGGTCAGAATAGATCATGCCGCCATCAATGACGAGCACAGCCGAAACGACCAGCACCACCATGAGCATTATCATCAGAAATACGATTACCTGGCCTTTTTCCGACCGCTGATCGGTAATCATAAACGACTCCTTCAAAAATAAAAGAAAATGTCAATCCAAAGAAGTGTAAGTATAGTTTTTTGCTGTCCAAAATAAGCTTATTGAGTCACTCCTTTCATCCAACTTGTCCGTTAGCGAATTAATAGAGGTAAAAAGGTGAATGCCTTTCCATCGAAAAACGCATTCCCGTAGCCTAGTTCGCTACTAAGAACCAAACCACCGGTGGGGTCTTTCGCAATAATCATGGGTGGAGTTAATATGCTCCCATTCTTATTGATCAAAGCGTAATACAAGTAATCATCTTCAATGTCAGTCCACGTCAGCACAACATTTCCATGTGGCTCTGTAGTCACTGAGACTGCTTGCATCGGGCGAGTATTCGGCATCACTAAAGAGGGCAGGCCAGGTTTCACGTTCCCAGCAGAGTCTATCATGGCAAACGATATTTCGGACAGATTATTCTTCCAGGCTATGACACCTTCACCCGAAGGCAATTGCACGGCGTCAGGAGACGCATAATTGCCGGCTATCCCCAGGGGAGTTTCAGCCACAATTGTATTCCCATTCGCATCAACAATCTTGTAGACAATTTGATACTGTTTCGTTGTTTCATCCGACTTCACAGCCGCAACCAAAACATTGCTTCCATTGAATTTTGTGAGCGCCATCGAAAAATACCCGTACACATTGGGCGCGCCCTCAAATATCGGGGCTGGTCCGAAGGCCAAGGTCCCATCTGGATTGATCACCGCCATTTCAATGTTTCGGCGAGTATTGTCTGGCCCAACTTCTCTTGTTGTCGTCCAGGTAATAACGAACTTCCCCGCGCTGGTAACGGCCAATCTGGGGTTCTCATAGATCGGTCCGTCGTCATTCGTAGAGATTGAATTTTTGGTGAGATTTTCCCGAATATTGCACGGATCGCCTGGAGCATCAAAATCCTGAACACGACAAACGGGGGAACCGTTGGAATTCAGAATTGAAAAGCGAACATTAAATAGGTAACTGCCATCCTGTGCATATTCTAGCCGAATGTAAGCATACGCTGGGCGACCATCCACTCCAACCCCAACAGCGGGATACGAATCTTGCGGAGTTGAGCTTTCATCCTTGTTCTGTGTATTTTGAAAAACAGCAGGCTCAAGATCACCCAGCGCATTAACAATTGCGTATTGAATATCAGCCGTGCCATAAATAGCTTTCTCCCAAGCTACAAAGAAGGACAGTCCCTGGATATGGGCCAATGACATGTTCGCGCCATTAAACCCTCCGTTAATAATCCTATCCACTGGATGTTGGTCCCAAACAGTGCGCAAATATAAGTCGGAGTTATGAATAATCTGGGCGTAAGGCGCGGAATAAGCAACAACTATTCTCGCATCGCTGGTTCGAAGGCCATCTTGAGACGTGAAGACTACTTTGGCATCCAGGTATTCTCCCACGTTAGCAGTCAATGGGGCCGTTATTTTCACCTGGACACCAAGCGATTGCCCTTGAGAGATTCCGCCCGTGTCCTTTTTTCCATCGCCATTCGTATCGCCGAGCAGCACCTCTGCGTTCCATCCAGCAGGCTTAACATTGAACTCAACATTTGCGGAATAAACTTCCGAGGCAACAGAATCGTCCCCATTATTGGTCACCGTAACGCTCAGTACCCTTTCCAGGGCCGTTCCGGATCGAGCAACCACATCGGATTGATAGATTGGCCGGACTTTATGGCGGGGTCCAGGTTCTGGATAATAAAAGACCAATTCATCCCCTGACTTCACCTCCGGATCACCATTGTAAGAAACCTGGACACCATAGACTCCATCGTTTGCTTCCAGTCCAACCGTTGCAATCTGTGGAAAATCCACGGAAGGGGGCTGGATTGTGTGGTAGAGCATGTGAATTTCGCCTGTATCGTATAACACGATTTGGAAGGTGTTTCTCCTATCGTGTCCTCCGTACTCTAACACCTGGTCCCATTGAAAAATCGCGCATTCGTTGGTGGACGCGGCGAATCCGGGCCTTGTGGAGGCAGTGCAAACCAACGGTCTTTCGGCCCCCACAAAACGCCGATAATAAATGCCCCCGGTTGGGTCGCCTGCCATCGTCAAATCAGACCAAAAACCCGCCACGATCGCATTCGGGAGCGGGTCATACGGGAGACTGGTATTATCCGGCTCTTCCTGGGCCCCTTCGATTCCCAGGCCAATTAACCCATTGACGCTCACCCAGACATCCGTTGCATTTTGATCAAAGAGAGTAAAACCTTCTGAAAGAAAATCTGGGGTTCCTGGATCGGTTGGATCATTGATCGTGGCCCATCCCCCCGTAAGATTCGCGAATTGCAGCTTGTTTTCCGCTTGAGCAATTGTTGTCCAGCGCGAGCCATCAAAATTTTCGATTAATTCCCATTGATATCCAAAATCATTGTCTCCAATGACATCGGGCATTGATGCGAACGGCGCCGCGCCGAGATTTACGACCATGATCATGATTGACAAGAAAATCAAAGGATACTTTTTTGTAATCATATAGATACCTGTATTTTTTTCCTCTCACAACCAGCGCTAAAGCGCTACCCTGAAACTGTGTGCCCCTCCACACCACCATAACCGACCTGGATGATTCCCCGTGGGTATTTACCGTTTGATCGTACAGCCATTGCTGAAATTGACGGAAACCCCGACATTGGTGTAACCTTCTCCTTGAAAGTTCAGCTCAAATTTCTTCTTCGCGCCATCATCCAGGACGAAGTTTGAGCCGCTGTTGAAGGTCGATGAATTAAAAGGTGGCGGGCTGCCCTGGGTAGAATTTTTCCAACTCGGATTGCCCCAAATGGTTGAATTTCCAAATTGAATCATGTACAAGAAATTATCTGAAGGCAGCCATCCGACTGACACACTGACAATTGAAAAATCATCGTCATCATCTATGGATGTGTTGCTAATATCAAAACTATACCGATCTTTCGAAATTGTCACTGACCCCGCCGTCAGGTTAGAGCAATTCGGCGTGGGTGTAAATGTCGGCGTGGGCGTATAGGTGGACGTAGGTGTCGGCGTGGGGGTATAGGTCGGTGTCGGCGTATTGGTTGGCGTAGGGGTGCACACACTCGGCGGGCACAATGTTGGCGAGGGCGTGTTCGTGGGCGTAGGCGTATAGGTATTCGTGGGCGTAAACGTTGCCGTGGGAGTTGGCGTATTGGAAGGCGTAGGTGACGGCCCGGGCGTCTCGGTCGGCGTGGGGGTATAGGTAAAGGTTGGCGTGGGGGTATTCGAAGGCGTCTTGGTCGGCGTCTTGGTCCAGGGGCGTGGCGTGGGTGATGGGGGGATACCACTGACATCCACATTCACAATGATCGTCCGCGCCATGTGCGAGCGCAGCTTCAACGGCGGAAGGTTGACCATTGGCACAATCGTGCTGTAATCGGTCTCGATGGAAACGACAATGCGTGACCCGCCCGAGATCATTTGCGGGCAACCCCAAACAACCGTGGAATCTGGGCCGGTATCATATCCCAAATCAATATCATCCGCGTCCAACCCGGCAAAGAAACCCAGTTCGATTGCCCGCTGTTCGATCATATTGCAATCCCAATACCGCGGCACGCCTGATTCTGACAGGCCCGCGGCGCTGCCATAACGCGCCGCTTCACGAGATGCAATATAGACGGAAATATATGTAAAGAAGAATCGGCCCAGTTCGATGATTCCCAGTGTTATCAACAGGATAATCGGAAAGGCCAACGCAAACTCTACCATAGACTGGCCTTTTGTTCGCTTGTTCGGTGAAAAAGGTTTAAATACATTTCTCGGATTCATCTCTGGATCCTCCACTTAAAATCATACCCGGGCATCTTTCACGGACACATCCGGTAGAATACTTATTTTAAATGCAGAATACCACGTAATTGCTTCGTGTAACTTACACAGAGATTACAAACTGAGATTCGGCCACCGTTCAATCCAACGAAATTACCCCGCGCTTGATCGCCAGGCGGATCAAATCTGCCTGGCTTTCCAAGTTCAACTTATGCATCATGTTCGCGCGATGAATCTCCACTGTGCGCGGGCTCAAAGTAAGCAGTTCAGAGATTTCAAGGTTACTTTTTCCTTGAGCCACCAACTGGAAGACTTCACGCTCGCGGGTTGTCAGTGTTTCATAGGGGTCAAGCTCGCTCGTTTTGGACCGCTTCAACAGCGCGTCAACCATCGTTTCCGATAGCGGCTGACTGAGGTACCGCTTGCCTGAAAGAACACCCCGAATCGCCTTGACCAGGTCGGCCGAGGTAGAGTCTTTCAGAATATACCCCATAGCCCCTTTGCGCAACGCTTCAATTACGTACGCTTCGTTGGCGTGCATGGATAGAATGACCACATTGGTCAACCGTGAAACCTGCCGGGTCACTTCCAGGCCGGTCAAGCCAGGCATCATTAAATCCAACACCAACACATCCGGTCGCAAACGATCGACCATGCGCACCGCTTCCAGCCCATCGGCGGCTTCTCCGATCACCACAAAATCCTGTTCATCTTTCAACAAGGCTTTCAGCCCATCGCGAACAATAGCATGGTCGTCAGCCAACAAAATCGTTACTGTCATCCGTTCTCCTCTCAAAAAGGCCGACCAACGGCAGCGAAACAATCACCTGCGTGCCTTCGCCGGGAGCAGAGAGAATCGTCAACTCACCACCCAACAGGTGGATGCGCTCCCGCATTCCAACCAACCCGCGGCTAGAAATACCGCGGATCTTCTCGTCGGGCGAAAAGCCCTTTCCTTCATCCGAAATTTGTAAGCGAAGTTGGCTATCCGTGGCCCAAGCCGTAACCTCGACGGTCGAGACTTCGGCATAGCGCGCCACATTCGTTAAAGCTTCTTGGGTAACCCGGTAAGCAGCCGTCTCTAAATCGCTGGCGAAACGACGATCCTCCAGGCCCTGGTGGCGGAAGTTCACCTCGACATGCGTCAGACGAGTGTAGCGCTCGAAGTACCACTGAAAAGCAGACAACAGCCCAAAATCGTCCAACATGGCCGGCCGCAAGTCCAAAGAAAGTTGCCGAACCCGGCCAATCAGTTCGTTGGTCAAATTCTGCGCCTCTTTCACTTGCTGCAAATTCTGCTCAGGATTATTCGCCCGCAGCGCCATATCAAGTTGGATTTTCAAGCCGGTCAAAATTTGCCCAATTTCGTCGTGCAGTTCACGGGCAACCTCGCGGCGTTCTTCTTCTTGCACCTCTACCAGGCGTTCAGAAAGCGCTTGAGCCCGCATTCGTCCGAAGACGATTAACTCGAATTGGCGTAAGTTCTGCACCGCCATCTCCATGAGATTGACAAAAGGCTTCAGCCGCTCCATGCCGTCTCCGGCAAAAGCTTTGATATCCGCTGAACAAAGCACCAAAAGCCCAGCCACTTTATCATCATCAATTAAGGGAAACATCGCTGACGTGGCGTAATCTTTGCCTGACATGGGAACCAACACAGCCGGCTCCTGCGATCGAACCATGCGTCGAATCAGTTCGATATTCGTCGGAAGTCCATGCGGTTCTGGGGCAGCCCTTCGTTGGTGGTGCCAGCCCGCCAGCGGAGTCACTTCTCCCCGTTCCTTGTGAAAATATACCACCCAGGCGCTCGTCAAATCCATGCGGCTCACGACCAACCGACACATGGACTGAATGGGTAATGGCGAATCTACCTTGCTCAACAGAAGTTGAGACGCCTCATAAAGCAATTCCAGGTCATTCACCCGCAAACGTAAGTTTTCTTCGCTCACTTCACGCGCGTCCAAAGCTTCCTGCAGGTTGGCCAACATGGTATTGATTTCCTGCGCTAATTTGGACAATTCATCGTTACCCTTCACCTGCACGCGTTGGCGAACATCTCTTTCCTGCCCAATTTCCACCACCTGCTTCACCAACTTCGTAAGCGGCGTAATTACCCCCCACTCCAACAAAAGCACGGTCATCAAACCAAAGATCAATGTCATCGAGACAACCGTGTACTGCATGATCAGTGTGGTTTTCAAACTATTCTGATAGATGGTGCGACCCACGATCATCTGAACCAACAAAACCGGCTGACCAACCAGGTTGTAATACAGGTGATAACCGCTGAAACGGTCACTATCCAGAGCGATAATATAGGTGGGCCGATCGCTTTGCATTTGCTCTGTGATAGCCAACAATTCAGGCGGACCTTCTGGCGAAACACCCAAGAAGAGAAGGTCCGCATTAAGAATTCGCTCCAGGTTAGACAACTCTTCGGCGCCCAAAATCCGCCCGGCGAGTAAGATACCTCCTGCCTCGTCTCCCCCATTGGTCGGCAAAATAGCTTGCGCGATCAGCATCATCGGTCCTCGCTCCGTAACAACCCATTCGCGCACAGGTGTATTCGGATTCGTCAACACGGCGTCGAAGCGACCGTCCGCTAGCAATGCGAGCACCTGCTCGGGAGCTTCTACCTCCTTGCCCGCGCTTGGATCAATCGCGCGCGCAAAGACAATCTTTCCATCCGTTTGCGAGAAAGCAAACAGATGCACCCCGACATTGAATAAACTGTCTACTCCCAGATTTTCTTCTATATATTCATCATTGCGGCCCTGGACAAAGTCGAGCGTATCATCCCAGTAACCCCAATCGCGCCCGACCAGTTCCAAATCCCGGAACATCAAATCGATCGAGGCTTCCATGCGGCCCAACCCTCTTTGCATGGAGGATTCCTCTTCCCGTTCCGAAAAATTCAACAGAGATTGCCGCTGCACCAACACGAGCAGCGCTAACATCCCCAAAAACGTTAAACCTACCACCAGCAATGTAGTTTTCCGGATCGACATAACTTCAGTATACTTGAAATTTGTTTCGATATATCAAGCCTCTCCAGGAGTTGCCGTGGTAGGTCCCGCATTTAGGGGTGTTTGCGCGGCTTTGCCGCACAAAC
>CAYOHX010000093.1:0-20537 GCA_964403875.1 uncultured Anaerolinea sp.
CACTCACACACCCCTAAATGCGGGACCTACCACGGCAACTCCTAGAGAGCCCAGAGCCAGGTGGTGGCTCTTTTGGATCTGCCGTGGTGAAATCGTGCTAAAATTTTTTTATGCCAAAGATTGTATTTTCTGTATTTGTCAATCGCGAGCAACCTACGGATGACCTGTTGAATCTGATCCGGCCCGTTCAGCCTGGGATCCAAATTGACCCGGTGCCGTGGGGACAGGAATGGACCTGGTTGACCAATATGACCGTCCAACGCCAGGGCGTGGATTTTTCGCAGGTTGGTTCATCCACCGTCAGCGCTCTGACGGCCATGAATGTGCTGCGCCCCTTCACCGATCGCGAGCTTTCTTATATAGGCGGACAAACGATTTTTGCGCCGGCAGCCTGGCAAAGCGCGTATCGCTTGAGCAGCTCTCAGGTGATGGGCCTGCCCTGGTTGGCCGATTCACGAGCTGTGTTTTATTGGCGGGATATGCTTAAAAAGGCCGATGTGGACGAGGATCAAGCCTTTCTCAACCCCGATATGATGGAAGAAACGCTGACGCGCTTGCAAAGCAGCGGTATTGCCCACCCCTGGACCCTTCCTACCAAGATCGGTGTGGCTTTGCTTCAGGTGGCGGCTTCCTGGGTGTGGAGCGGTGGGGGCGAGTTTATTGATCCCGGCGGGCGCAGAACATTATTCACCGAACCCCGCGCGCTGGAAGCCCTGAAGCGCTTCTTTCACCTATACCGCTTTATGTTGCCAGGCGAGTTGGTCGATGACGAAACCAGCGCGGAATTGTTCGCCAGCCGTCAGGCAGCCGTGACCATTGGGAGCCCATTTTTAGGCACGCGCATTTACCAGTTGACACCTCCCGAGCAGCATGCCAACATTGGCATCGCTCTGCCGCCTGGACCCTCCTTTGTGGGCGGGTCCAGCCTGATCGTGTGGCGGCATTGCCATTACGAGCACGAAGCCGTGGATGTGGTGCGTTTCTTGCTCAGCGCTCAAGCCCAGCGGGAATACTGTCAGCGGACGGGCTACCTGCCGGTGCGCAAAGATATGCTGGTTGAGCCGCCCTTTTCCACCGACCGGCGCTTCCGCGTATTTGCCCTGGCGCTTTCGTCGGGCAGGCCTTTTTCAGTCGTCAAGTCGGCAGGCTTGCTGGAAAGCCGCATGACCACTACGCTGACCAAAACCATTTTGGAAATCAGCTCGGGGCAAGATATCGATGCCTGTGTGACAAACAACCTGGAGCAGCTAGCCCACCGTCTGGACGTGACCCTGGGATTGTATTAGTGGACGCCCCCAGCACTCGCCCTTCTCTGGCCCGCCGCCTGGGCTGGAACCGTACCAGCTATGTCATGATGAGTGGATTCATCTTGCTGCTGGGCGTGATTGCCTATGTCTGGTGGCCCCTGGTCACGGAGTACCTGGCGACCTACAATCCAGCCTACCCCTGGTGGATGCAGGTGGATTGGCTGCTGTTAGGCATCTTTGCGGTCATGTCGCTGCTGCTCATGGCGGGAGCCGATGTGCGCCTGGATCTACCCATTGTGGGGGTGGGCCTGGTCGGCGGTCTGGTGATTGAAGCCTGGGGTACTCAAACGCTGTTGTGGACCTATTACACCAACGAACGCCCGCCGTTGTGGATCATTCCAGCCTGGCCCATTGCCAGCCTGGCCATCGACCGGCTCTATCGTGTGTTGGCAAAGCAGGCAGGGAGCATTCCGCAGCGCTGGATCGATATTTTATATTGGATCGCTTTTGGAGCGTTCGCCGTATTGATGGCGGTTTTCATCTGGCCCACCCGCCACCTCTCGTTGACCTGGATGGCTGCCGGGCTGTGCGCATTTTTGATCCTCACACCCGTAGACCGGCGGGCCATGCTGCTGCAATGGATCGCGGGCAGCGCCCTGGGGTACTTCTTAGAATACTGGGGCACTACCCGCGAGTGTTGGACCTATTATACGTTTCAGACTCCGCCTTTGTTTTCCGTGCTGGCGCATGGCATGGCGGCGGTTGCCTTCTGGCGCGCGGTGCGCGCCTTGCGCTTTGTGCTTAGCCCTGTTTGGCGCCACACTCGGGACAGAATTTGGCGTTATTGGTCTGCGCGCCGCAGCTCGAACAAATCCCCGCGGGCTTGGTCTCAACCTTCGTCCCGCAATTAGGGCAGAACTTGGCTCCCTTGGTTTCCTGTCCGCAATTGGGGCAGGTGGCTGCCGTGGGTTGGGACATCTGCGCGCCGCATTCTGGGCAGAACTTGGTGCCCGCCGCAGCCAGGGTCCCGTCGTTGGGGCAGCGCGCCATTTGAGCGGCGGCTTGCTGGGCGGCCTGTCCAGCCTGCTTGAACGAGTCGCCCACCTGTTTGAAGGTGTCGCCTAGACCAAAAGCGCTGGCCAGACCCTTGAGGGCGGCCCCGGCCTGTTCGCCGCGAGCCTCTGATATTTCGTTGGTTCGCGGGCTGTCATCGTTGCAAGTATCGGACTGGGTGTCGAAATCGGTCAGGCAGCAGATGCGGCTGCACGTGGGGCATTCACGAAAGCGATCTTTCACCTGGTTCCAGTGGGCGTTGAGCTGCTCGGCGGTCAAGGTGGTGATGTAGCGCGGGTCTTCGCCGGCCACACTGCGGGCCAACTCGCCGCCAAACAGAGGCACTTTGCGCAGCAGGTTTCCGGCGGCCTGGCGGCCAATATCTTGAACCACCGCGCCCTTCACATCCGGTTGGGTGCGGTATTCGCGCCCGCATACATCGCAGTAAAAAATGGCATAAGGGCCCATTCCGTCATTGCGAACATCATAATTGGGCATTCGGCTGGGTAGTGGCATGTCTTGATCTCCCTCAATTGTGGTGGTGAAAACGGAGTTTCTAATCAATTTTCTCTATTATTATACTCCGGACTTTTCGGGGGCATTGGGAATTGGCGTGGTGAACCCCGCATTTTGGGGCACTTCAGAAATTGACGAAAAAAGCCTGCCTTTTGAGGGTTGTCTGTTCATCGAGAATCGATGTGCGCCCCCGCCCTGTCACGACAAACACGAGAGAATCCCCGTTTTTGCCGTATTTCCGTTATAATTTAGATGTTGGCGGCGCCGGGTCGGGTTGGAGGCCCGGTTGTCAAAGACAGGGCGAGCCGGCGCCCTCATGTTTTTATGGCGGACCTTTGCGATCTCGCAAACGGGTCTGCCTGTTGTGTTTTTTGGTAACTATTCAGAGGATGAGGAAGCATTCTCGAATATCTCAAGTTCGGGCTTCTTCAGCTTCTGTCTGAGTAGTTATGGTTTCGACCTGGATGATGCGGCTGTGCCGACAGCCGATGATGTGGAATGAGTATGGATGAGAAGACTTTAGTTACCCTGGAATTCCCCAAGGTGCTCGAACGGCTAGCTAACTATGCTGCCTTCAGCGCCTCTGCGGAGATGGCGCGCAATCTGCGCCCAGCGACCACTCTGGATGAAGCCCTCAAGTTGCAGCAGATCACCAGTGAAGCGCGTCTGCTGCTCGATTTGAACGTGGATGTGACCGTGGGCGGAGCTACCGATGTGCGCCAGTTGGCCGAGCGAGCTGCCCGGCGAGGCACGCTGGAGCCCTCCGAACTGCTGGCAGTCAAAGACACGCTCACCTCGGCGCGAAATCTGGCTCGTTATTTCGAACGCTCAGGGGCCCAATTCCCGGCCCTTGCCCAGATCGCCGAGGCTTTTCCACCTCCGGTCGGGGTCATCGACGCCATCTCGAGGGCCATTTCGGAGCGTGGCGAGATCATGGATCAGGCCTCCGACAAGTTGGCCCGTGTTCGCCGCGAGATGAAGATTTCTTACGACCGCCTGATGACGCGCTTGCAAAAAATGGTTGCCGACCCAAACGTAGTGCCCATGCTGCAAGAAGCGCTCATTACTCAACGCAACGGCCGATATGTGATTCCGCTGCGAGCCGAGTTCAAGGGACGGGTCCGTTCTATCGTGCATGACCAGTCTTCATCGGGTGCTACACTGTTTGTTGAGCCGCTGGTGATCGTTGATCTCAACAACGAATGGCACGCATCGCAATTGGCCGAACGGGACGAGGAGCGGCGCATCCTGGCCGAACTTTCTGATTTGGTGGGCAATAATTACGAGCGGATCAACCTGTTGGTTCAGGCTCTGGCTCGTTTCGACATGGCCCTGAGCTGCGCCAAGTACGCCGAAGATCTGCGCGCCAATGCGCCCATTCTGAGCAAGTACCATTCCGTTCCGGCGGGCGTGAGGCACCCCGGCAGCACGATCCGCTTGATGCGCGCGCGGCACCCCCTTCTGGACCCCAATAGCGTGGTGGCTATTGATGTAGAGCTCGATGACACCACCTTTGGTGTGGTCATCACCGGCCCGAACACGGGTGGGAAAACGGTCACCCTGAAGACGGTTGGGCTGATGGTGCTAATGGGCCAGTCGGGCCTGCATATTCCAGCCCAATCAGGATCGGAACTGAGTGTGTTCCAAGATATCTACGCCGATATCGGCGACGAGCAGTCCATTGAACAATCGCTGTCTACATTCTCCGGACATGTCAAGAATATCGTCCGTGTCCTCCGGCGAGCCGATGAACATACGCTGGTGCTCTTCGATGAGTTGGGCGCGGGCACCGATCCCCAAGAAGGGGCTGCACTGGCGCGAGCCATTCTGGCCGACCTGGTTGAGCGCCGCATTCCACACATGGTCGCCACGCATTATCCCGAGTTGAAGGTGTATGCCCACAGCACACCGGGCATTGTCAACGCCAGCATGGAGTTTGATCTGCGTACGTTGCGCCCCACCTACCACCTGACTTTGGGGCTGCCAGGCCGCTCGAACGCGCTGGCAATTGCCGAGCGCTTGGGGTTGCCCAAGAAGATCATTGAAAACGCCCGCTCAGAGATTAATCCAGACGAATTGCGCGCAGAAGATTTGCTGAACGAAATTCATCGTCAGCGTGACTTGACCCGTAAGGCGCGCCAGGAAGCCGAAAATGCCGAGCGTGATGCCAAAAAATTAAAATCTGATCTGGCTGCGCGCCTGGAGAAGATCGAAGATGAGCGTAGGGCCTTACTGGAAAAGGCCCGCGCCGAAGCTGAAGAAGAAGTGGACGGCCTGCGACGGGAAATGGATGAGGTGCGGCGGGCATTGACCCGAGCCCGTCAACCTCTCGAGGCCCTGCGCCCCGTGCAAGAGCAGGTCGAGCAGATGACCCAGGTGGCCCAAAAGGCTGTCCAGCGCCGCGAAGAACCCGAAGTTGAAAAACGCCCGCTGCGCCTTGGTGAAAAGGTGCGCGTGCGTTCCATCAAGATGGAAGGAGTCATTACAGCCCTGGGTGAGAGCGACGTGGAGGTGCAGGTCGGCAATTTGCGCGTGCGTGCTCGCCTCAGCGATCTACAACGACGTGGCGAGGAAGTAATAGAGGATGCAAAGCAGCCTGTAGCCGGGCGGACAACGCTATCCAGCGCGCCTGCCGTCAGCAAGGGCTCAACCGCGTCGTCCTCTGCCGAGCCGTTCTATCCTTCGCCCGGCATGGAAATTGACCTGCGCGGGCAGCGAGCCGAAGAAGGTCTGGATGCTTTGGAACGCTATCTCGAGTCAGCGTATCTGGCCGGGCTGCCGTTTGTGCGGATCATCCACGGGAAAGGCACCGGCAAGCTGCGTCAAGTAATTCGCGAAGCACTGCAAGCCTCGCCTCATATTAAAAACTTTCAACCCGGCGAGGACCGCGAAGGTGGTGACGGCGTTACGGTGGCCAAACTGGCTCTGGATTAAAAAAATTAGAAAGCCCATCGCGTAAGTCCCCCAAACACGATCGGCCTTCTAATTTATTGCGCAAGACCCCTGTCTTCTTGCGCCCAAATGTAACTTTCTATGATGAGTATAGTATGTAAGCGTTGACAAATCGTTGCCAAACCTGTACAAATTCAGGGTATTTCACCCCAACTGTGAGAAGTTACGAAAATTCTTGCGAACTTGTTCAAACAGGGGTCGCAGCAGTGGCGAAAGGGTATGGGAGGCAATTTGATCGAATAGCTCATCAATTCGGGCCAGGGCAGTTTCTGCTGCGCGGCCCGTTTTCTTTTCTGCTTCTACAACAATCTTCCAGGCTCGAAGTTCCATCCAGGGATGCTGCAACTCACGGAAGATTTGCACAGCCGCCAGAGCTTTTTGGCGAGCTTCATCTTCTCGACCAGCGCGTAAAACACTGCGGGCAATTTGCCAGTACGATACGGCTCGAACGGGAGTAAGGCCTACTCCAGAAGCTTGTAGAGCGTTTTCTCCAGCCAGGCGAATTGCGCCCTCATCGTCTCCATTCGCATAACATAAATGAACTTTACTCACCAAAGCCGCAGGGCGGAAGAGCCGCATGCCTGAGCGCTCCAGGAAGGCTGTCAGTTCTTGAAGCAAAGCTTCCGCTTCCTGCTGGCGGCCTTGGAGGGCCAGGATGCCCGCAACTCGCGGTGCGATTTCGGCTGTGTGGTATCCGGGCTGGGCGATGTCTAATCCCGTCTGATAATAATGGAGGGCTTCTTTGGGGTTTTCCAGAGTGAATTGGAGGTCACCCAGAATGCGAAATGCCTGACAGACAATACGAGCCAGGTTAGCTTTTTGGGCCAACTCCAGAGCCTGTTGGGCATGCGCCAGAGCGTCATCCATGAGGCCCATCGAGTGCTCCACCTGTGCCTGATTGACAAGGAAGGTGCTGGTCAAGCGCGCATTGCGGAGGGGTTCCGCGATTTTTAGCCCGTCGGTAGACTGAACCAGGGCAGCCTGGTCCGCGCCCAAGAGGTGATTAGCATAGCTGAGCACTACCAGAGCGCGGGCCATGTTGGGCTGGTCAAGCAAAGACCGACTGCGGTTGAACAGCGCTTCTACCAGTGTGGCGGCTTCGGAAGGCCGCCCAACGAAAATGAGGGCCGCTCCCAGGCGGTAATCCAGGCTGGACACCAAATGGTCGCTGTTTGGAAATGACTGGGAGATCATGATCTCGCGAGCGTGCTGCATTTTCTCGACAGCTTCCGTGTAGCGGTTGGCGATGATCAGGAAGCCACCCTGCCGGTAGGACCAAAGGGCATCCAACTCGGGTCGGTTCAAGTCGTTGAGGAACACCGCTGCTTCGTCGAGGTGACGCATCCCCTCTTCCGCTTGGTCGAGTAGATCAAAGGCAGTAGCGAGGCCCAGATGCCCGGCGGCAATGAGTAGTTTACTGCTTCGCGCCGTGCCAATATCCAGCAGCCCGTTAAAAATTTGTTGAGCCAGGACAGGATCAGCGATGTCGAAAGCCAGATTGCCCCAGGCGATGTGCATTGGGTACACATCATCGTCCGGAATGGCGCTTGCGTATTGCGTGAGAATCGTTTTTGCTCGCTGAAACGCTTCCCCCGCTTCGCTGTTGGAATACAGGCGGCGGGCGTGGGTGGCAGCCTGGAACCAATAATTGAAAGCCTTACGTGCTTCGCCTGCCTGTTCAAAGTGGCCCGCCAAAACCGCTGCCGGAACATTGGGCATGCTTTCCAACACCTGGGCAACACGCAAGTGCGTCAACTGGCGTCGCGCCAACCCCAATTCTAGCAGCACCAGTTCGCGAATTTTCTCGTGAATAAAGCTGTAGCCGCCGCCGGGCTGAATCTGGTTGTCGGCTTGCAAGAGGTGTACTCGTTCTAATTCTTCAAGGGCGTCCGCCAGTTGATCGGGCTGGCCGTTGGCTGTTCGCTTCAAGAGAGCCATCGGCGCCTGGCTGCCCAGAATTGCCGCGAGGTGCAATATTTGATGGGCGTGAGGAGAGAGCAGGTGGATCCGTTCGCGCACCAATGTCTGAATGCTTCCAGCCACTGGCAGGCGCTCGGCAGCCTCAATTTGCTCGGGTCGGATGTTGAAATCTAGCAGAGTGCGCAGGGTCTCCAGTAAGAAAAAAGTGTTGCCCCCGGTTTCTAGCAGCAAGCGCTGCGTAAGGTTCGCTGAAGGGTGAAAACCCAGGACAAAGCGGACAATCTCGTGCACGGCCTCTGGATCAAGCCGCTCCAGTTGGATGCGAACTGAAGCGGGTGACTCGGGCAGGTAATTGAAGAAGTGGTTCAGGTCAGGATTAGATTCCTCGATACGCGCGGCAAGAATCAGTGTGGCTTGGGGGCCAAAGAAGCGGCGCTCCATCAGATATGCCAGCGCATCGAGGCTGGTTTTGTCACACCACTGAGCATCGTCCAACACCAGCAGCAAGCGCTGTTGGCTGCGCAGAAGCAGAAGGAGTTGGTGCAAGGCATCAAAGAGCAGCGATCGAGACATGGCTGCGGGTGAGGTGGGTGGTTGAACCCCCAGCGCATGGGCCAATTCAGGGAGGAGCAACGAGAGTGTGGATTGGTGGCTGAGAGAAAGTTTCCGCCATTCTGCAGGTTTAACATCCAGGCGGAGCATGTCCAGGAGCGGCTGGAAAGGTAATTGCCCTTCCAGGGGGCGAGCGGACGCGGCCAACAGGCGTGGAGCGGGGTCGAGTTTGGTGATGAGTTCCTGAATCAAACGGGTTTTACCGCTTCCGGCTTCACCAAGGATGAGGACCTGAGCGCCACGCTGCCAGGCGGATTGCGCCAGTTGAAGCTCCTTGGTTCGCCCGGTCATGGGTACGCGCACCGAGGGGCGTCCCGGCCATCGCGCTGCCGGGTCGTCAGAGGTGAGCGCGGCGCGTTCGCGCACATGTTGGGATAGGCTCGCCAGGGCGGGAGTCATCTCGAACCCTTCGAGGTCATACAGGTGTTCGATATGCTGGATGTGGCTGAGCGCCTCACTCCAACGCTTTTGTCGTTCGAATAGTTCGATGAGACGGATATGGATCGGGTCGTTATAGGGATAACAGTCTAGGGCTTTTTGCAGCCACCCTGCGGCGGCGGAGAGGTTGCCCAGCACGCTGTCGTGTTCGGCCAGGCGTTCCAACAAGCGCATATACTGCCCTTCCATCTGATGACGCGTAGCTCGCAGCCAGACTTCGAGCTCTTCTGATTGGGCCAGATCAGCCCCTTCCATGAAGTGGGGCGAGCGCCAAAGTTCCACTGCCGCGGTCATTCGCTTGCGAAGGTTTTCGGGCAGCGGAGCGGATGGTGGCAGTTGTGCCAGCAGACGCTCGGACTCTTCGGTCAGCGCATGGAATTGACGGGTGTCGATTTGAAATCCTGCGTCCAGCAGCGTTACCGACTCTCGGTCAGCGACCAAAAGGTCGGGGCTGGGTAGCTCATTCCGCATCCGGGTCAGCGTTTCACGCAAGCGAGATCGCCCCACCGATTCCGACGAAGCATCGGGCCAGAACCAGTTAACGAGGATGGAGCGGGGAACTGATTGGCGTTGGAAGGCCAGGTAATACAAAATAGCGCGGTGGACTCGGCGCGATAGTTTTAACGGAGCATCGGCATAGGTGATGACGGGCGAACCCAGGAGCAGGATGCGAACCGGTTCAACCATGTCTAGCATTTACCCGGTGGACTGGTTGAGCTGGGAGGCTCGCTTGCGGGCTGCGGAGAGCGTCTCTCGGGCAGCGGTGCGGTTGGCTTCGCCCAGGCTGCCCATCATTTGGGCCAATTCTTCCAGTCGCTGTCCGTCATCTAACAGACACACCTGGGTTGAGGTGCGACCTTCCTGGACCACCTTGCGCACACTGTAGTGCTGATCACCGAATGCCGCCAGTTGGGGCAGATGCGTGACGCACAGTACCTCATGGCGGCGGCCTAACTGCCAAAGTTTTTCGCCAACCACCACCCCCACGCGCCCGCCAATACCTTGGTCAATTTCGTCGAAGATCAGGGTGGGCACGAAATCCGCCTGGGTGAGCACGTTCTTGAGGGCCAACATCAGGCGTGATGTTTCGCCGCCCGAGGCGATTTTGACCAAGGGCTTCAAGCCTTCACCCGGATTCGGGGCAATGAGGAATTCGACCCGATCAAAGCCTGTGCTGTCGAAGGCGACTCGCCGGCCATCTTCCAGAGGCAGGCCACGAGAATCCTCTTCTACGGCAAAGTTCACCGAGAAACGCGCCCCGGCCATGCTCAGGTCGTTCAATTCACTCTCCACGCCCTTCTCAAGCTTTTCGGCGGCTTTGTGGCGAATGCGTGAGAGGGCCGAGGCCAGATGGGCGGTTTCTCTCAGGGCGGTTTGTTCGCTGTTTTCCAGCTCAGTAATGCGCTCGGTGGCGTGGGCAATAGCTTCCAGGTCCTGGCGAGCTTTCTCGGCGAAGGCCAGGGCGCTTTCCACGCTGCCGCCATACTTTCGCTGGATACGGTGAATCAAGTCCAGGCGCTCCTCGGTTTGTTCCAGACGGCGCGGATTGAATTCGATGCTTTCCAGGTAGTTGCGCAGTTCCAGGGCCAGATCGGCGCTCAATTCGGCCAGGGTGCGGGCTTGTTCGGCCAGCGGCTTGCGGGTGGCGTCGATGCGTTCGACCCCAGAGAGATGTTGGGCAATTTGCCCCAACAGGTCGGTAGCAGCGGGGGCTTCCACGCCGCCCTCGTCCAGCAGGTTGAGCGCTTGCTGGGCCAGGCTGGCCAGGTTCTCGGCATTGGCCAGGCGGTCTCGCTCCTGGCGCAGCTCGGCTTCTTCCCCGGGCTTCAAGGCCGCCGAGTCGATTTCATCGAGTTGGTAGCTGAGTAAATCGGTACGGCGGCCTGCGTCTTGCTCGGCCTGACGCAGCTCGGTCAGTTCGCGGCGTATATCCAGCAAGCGCTGGTAGGCGGCTTTGTAAGCCTCCTGGGCTTGCTGGGCGGCGGCATAGCGGTCCAGCAGGTTGAGATGTTGTCGCACATTGAGCAAAGAGAGGTGCTCCGACTGCCCGTGAATATCCACCAGGAAGCTGCCCAGCTCGCGGGCCAGACTCAGGCTGGCGGTGCGCCCGTTGACGCGGGCCGTGCTACGCCCTTCTTTGCGAATCTCGCGGCTGAGGGTGAGATAATCGGGATCGTCGAGCAGATCTTCGCGTTCTAGAATTTCATGGATAGCAGGCTTGCTTTCTGGCGGCAGGCGGAAAGTGGCTTCTACCAGGGCGCGTTCGGCGCCGCTGCGCACGAAGGTCGCGTCGGCTTTGCCGCCCACCACCGCGGTGATGGCGTCCAGAATGATGGATTTACCCGCGCCGGTTTCGCCGGTGAAGGCTGCCAGCCCAGGCTGAAGGTTCAACTCCAGGCGTTGAATGATGGCGAAATTCTCAATGCGCAGTTCGGTCAGCATAGGCTCGTTACCGTTTTATTTGGATACCGGTCAGGCGGTAGTAAGTGGTGGTGGTGGTGAAGAAAGCATACACAGCCAACCAGATGATATTGATGAAGCCGCCCCCGCCCGCGCCGGCCATCAGTCCCAAGATGCCGACGACCACGTTGTACAGGATGAGCGGGATACAGCCCACAACGACCGCGGCTGTTGCGGCCTTGAACAGGGCCGGCGAACGGCGCTTGCCGATTACCAGTCGCACTGCTTCCGAGATGATCACCCCGGCAACCGGGGCGATGAAGATGATCCACCAGCCCAGGAAGCTGGCGATGAGGCTGCCGATGAAGGCCAAAACACCAGCGATGATGACAGCCAGGGGATAATCGCTCCATTGAGCGGTGTTGAAAACTTTTTGGCCTTTCTTGATGCAGTCCTTACAGCGATAGCCGGTGGGGGTTTGCACCGCGCAGGAAGGGCAAATGGGCCGCTCGCAGCGTGAGCAGCGTAGGCCGGTTTCGCGGTCGGGGTGGTTATAGCAAACAGTAAGGGGAGTTTCTACAGTCATTTAACGTTACCTGCCGAAGGGTTTTGTTCCATATAGCCGCTGATATTGCGGTAAAAGTAGCCGGGGTCTTGGAAGCGCACAAAGCGGATGAGCCGGTCGGAGGCGGACACGTGGACGGAATCGCCGTCCAGGAGGGGCAGCGGGGTGTGACCGTCCACGCTCATCACGGCCTCGTGGTCGGTATAAGCGGTTAGTACCACGCAAGCGCCTTCGGAAAGAATGACGGCGCGGTCCAGGCTGAGATGGGGGGCCACGGGGATGATGAGCATGTTGCGCAGCTCGGGCGGCATGATCGGCCCGCCGGCGGCCAGGGCGTAGGCGGTGGAGCCGGTGGCGGTGGCGGCGATGACGCCGTCGGCGACGATGGTAGCCATTTGGTAGCCATCTACGCAGGCTTTCACCCGGATGGGGCGCACAAACTGCCCCCGACAAATGACCACTTCGTTGACCACCAGCCAACTACCCAGGCTCTTCTGGCGGCGGAAGTGCTCGGCTTGCAGCAGCATTCGCTCCTCGATGCGAAAATTGCCTTGTAGGAGCTGGTCCAATCGATCGCCCCACTCGCCGCGTTGAATTTCAGTGAGAAAGCCAAAGCGGCCCAGGTTGATGCCCAGGATGGGCGTGCCAGAGGCTGCGCACAGGTGCCCGGCGCGCAGCATGGTGCCGTCGCCGCCCAGGGTGACCACCATGTCGAAATGGCCTTCTTCCACGCGTTTGGCCAGGGCGGAGTCTTGCAATGTTCCGGGAAAAACCTCATCGACGCCGGTTTGGCGCAGAAAGTTGGCCACCGCCTCGGCTTGAGAGGGGCCGTTCTGCAAGCCCACATAGGTGAGCACGGCGATTCGTTTGGGGGCATCCATAGTGGAATAATTATACTCTGGCTTGTCGAGGTTTATAGCAACTACTCAAAAGGTGGTGAAAGTTCCCGAATTTGAGAGTTACATCTCAAACTCGATTCTAAATCTCCCTATCTTTTGCCTGGGTGAAAGGATAGTATATATAGAGGACCTCGTTGAAATGCGCGCAACTTTTGACAAAGGCATCGATGTCATGTTCCGTTCTAAACCATCGACACCAGCCAACCGGCTGGTAGACGAACAAAAAGCGATTGCTCATCTGAAAAATGGAAACCCGGCAGGTCTGGCCGTGTTGGTGCGGGCTTACCAGGTGGAAGCTGTTCAGGCTGCATTGTTCATCGTTGGCGATTTGGGCACGGCGGAAGAAGTAGTCCAAGAGGCATTTGTGCGGGCGTACCGGAAAATTGAGCAGTTTGATGACCGCCGCCCGTTTGGCCCCTGGTTCTTGCGCAGTGTGATTAACGCGGCGCTGAAAACCGCGGCCCGGCAAAAGCGATTGGAGCCGCTGGAAGACTTGTCCGATGACCCCGTAGCGGAATGGCTGGTTGATCCCAATCTTTTGCCGCAGGAGATCGTAGAAACGGCCGAGTTGCGCGAAGCAATCTGGCAGGCGTTGCGACAATTGACCCCTGATCAGCGAAAGGCCGTGGTGCTGCGCTACCTTATGGGCGAGAGTGAACGAGAAATGATCGCACAACTGGATCGCCCACTCACTACCATCAAATGGTGGCTGCATGCCGCCCGACAGCGCTTGCGAAGGACCCTGAGCCAACTGTATGCTTCTGAAGAGGAAAGCCAGGAGGTTGAACGTGAATAAGCAACAGTTACAGCTTGTGTTCAAGAATTTAGCCGAGCAGAAAGCCCCCGCGGCAAAGATCGACTTGTGGCCTGCCGTCCAATCGTCTATTCAGATGAGCCAACCTTCTCAAGAAACAGGAGTGCTCATGAATCAGCAAGATACAAAATTGCGCCAGCGGATGGCTCCCGTGTTTGTCCTTCTGGCGGTGATCCTGATTGGTGCTGTGTTTTTTGCCCTTCCCCAAGGGCGCGCTCTGGCGCAGCAGATGCTGCACTTTTTCAATCGCGGCGAAAGCAATGTGATGCCGGGACCGACCAGCGCGCCCGAAAAATGGGTGGAACAAACCCCAGGGGTTGCTGCCCCAACCTTAACTCCACAGCCGACGACACCCAGTCTGACCTTTGAGGAGACCTGCGGTACGCTGATCGCTCCGCGCTGCTCCATCGAGACCATTCGCGAATTCGTGGCTTTCCCGGTGTATGCGCTGGCGGAACTGCCTGAAGGCATGGTTTTCAGTGGCGCAACCGGCAATCCGGATCAGGTTTACCTCGTTTACTCCCTTCCCGACACGAGTGGAACCTTGATCATCGTGGAACAACCTTTCTCGGGTTCTGAGGCTCTGCCTGCCTGGGAGGTAGGAGCAGACGCCGAAGTTCAAACGTTGAAAATTGGCGCGGTTCTGGCAGAATACGTAAAGGGCGCCTATGACGGTTCTAGCGAGCCCCCGGTGTGGAATTCGGATATCAATTTGCACTCGCTGCGCTGGCTAAATGAGGGCATCTTGTTCGACTTGCAATGGATGGAAAACGAGCCGCGCACACGCCCCGCTGATATGACGGCCCTGGCTGCTACACTGACCGACGGGCCGGTTGGAGACCACGGAACACCGGTGATTCAAGACCAGCCTGAGCCTGAAGCTGTCGATTTCCACGAGATTTACCCCTTGTCGCTGGCAGAGGCCGAAGAACAGGCCGGGTTCAAGCTCCTCACGCCGGCAAGCCTTCCACAGAGCCTGGCTTTTGTCGGAGCCAAGTATGATGAGGAAAGAAAGGTGGTTGAGCTGTTCTACTATTACAGTCAACCGAATGTTCCCGAGGCAACCGATGGTCTGTTGATTAGCCAGCAAGCCGCGCCGCGGGGCATGGATTGCGACCTGTGCAGTTTCGTTCGGGGAACCGGCCTCGAAGTAGAACAATATCCCGCGGGGAAGCTCGTTTCGCAAGACGCAATCATCGAGACCGTTCAGGTGGGCGAGTTGCCTGGGCAGTACCTGGAAGGAATTGGCTGGGTTTCGAGGGATGAGACCACCGGCTGGCAGTGGGAATCGACTCCCTATGTGAAACGCCTGCGTTATCAGACGGATGAAATTGGCCTTGCATTTGCCTTCTACGGGTTTGAGTTAGATAAAACCGACATTCTTGCCATTGCGGAAAGCATGAAGTGAGTCGTACCCGAGAGTTTGATCAGGCAGGCCGCCCGAATTGTTTCTGGGCGGCCTGCCCATTTTTAACGGCGGGAGGGCTTCCGGAAAGTAGCCTGACCAAGGGGGTATAATGGAGGTAACCTACTTCTGGACCCATTGAGGCTGCTTTCATGCACAAGTCCGTTTTTCGCGATACATTTCGCGCGCTTCGGCACCGGAATTACCGCCTGTGGTTTGTCGGCCAGGGGATATCGCTGGTTGGAACCTGGATGCAGACCGTGGCGCAGCAGGTGCTGGTTTACAGCCTGACCGGGTCGGCTGCCGCGTTAGGTATCGTCAATTTTATCGGTTTCATCCCCCTGATTCCTTTTTCCATCTGGAGCGGCTCGCTCTCCGATCGCTACTCGAAACGCACCATCATCCTCATTTGTCAGGTGTTGATGATGGTGGAAGCTTTTGTTCTGGGTATCCTGGCCTGGACAGGCGCGGTGCAAACCTGGCATGTATATGTGCTGTCTTTCTTTGTTGGCGCGGTTACCGCGGTGGACCTGCCGGCGCGCCAGGCTTTCACCGTAGATTTGGTGGAAGGCAAGGAAGATCTGACCAATGCCATCGGCTTGAACTCGGCCATGTTTAACCTGGCTCGCGCGCTGGGCCCGGCCCTGGCGGGAATGCTGGTGGCGTTGACCGGCGCCGGCCCGGCCTTTGTTTTCAACGGCATCACCTTTGTGGCGGTCATCATCAGTCTGGTGTTCATGCGCAACCTGCCCCAATCGTCTCACCCGGTTGGGAGGGGGACGCGCATGATCCAGCACATGGCGGAGGGCTTCCGTTATGTTCGTGGAACGCCGGTGTTGGTGCTGCTGTTCAGCTTGATCGCGGTGAGCGCATTCTTGAGCATGCCTTACAGTACCTTGATGCCGGTTTTCGCGGAAGAAATTCTGGCCGAAAGCGCTCAACCGGTGATTGCATTTGTGTGCGAGGGCCCTTCGCGCCTGTTCACCTGCCAATCGCCCCAGGCGCTGCCCCTGGGCATGTTGTTCACAGCGGTGGGCATTGGCGCATTGGTGGGCGCGCTATTGGTGGCGGCGCTGCCCGATAACAGCCGCCGGGGCGTGTGGTTGACGATTGGCAACCTGGGTTTTCCTATGATGCTGATCCTGCTGGCAGTTTCCCGGTCGTTTGTGCTCTCGCTGCTGTTGGTCACGGCGGCAGGGTGGCTGTTTGTGTGGCAAAATGCGCTGGCGAACACCCTGTTGCAGATAGCCACGCCTGATGAGGTGCGCGGGCGAGTCATGGCCCTTTACACGATGGTTTTCCAGAGCATGATGCGCATGGGGGCGCTGCAGGCGGGCTTCAGCGCCGATTGGATTGGCGCGCCGTTGGCGCTGGCGGCCGGTTCGGTGCTGGCGCTGATCTATGGAGCCTGGGTGGCAGTGTTTAAGCCGGCGGTGAGAAGACTTTAGTAGTAGTTTTCGCGGGTAAGAAACCCGCGCTACAGAGACGCGGTAAAACAAAACGTGACAGGTTTTCAAAACCTGTCACGTTTCTCGGTAGTACGCGGTTTTCGCAGGGATGGAACTCGCGCTACGGAGCGCTGACGATGCTTACCAATTCCTCGCTGACCGTGTCGCCGTTGGCCCACACCAGCGCAAAGTTCATTTCTTTGTAAGACCACACCGCGCGGCCAATGTTGTGCTGGCGCAGCAGGTCCACAAACTCGCGGTGCCAGTTGAGACGTGAGGAAATCTCGGCGTGATCAATGGCCCCATACTCGCCACAATAGAGCGGCAGCCCGGTCTGCTGGATGAAGTCCACGGCGGGTTGGAGCTTATCTTGGACGAAATTCACATCCATCGGGCGAGTTTCCCAGCTTTGGAGCTTATCGGCGAATTCAGGGTGAGCCTGCAAGAATTCCTTCACGCCGGGCACCATCCCAGGATAGGGGGTGTGGGCGTTGAGGGCCATCAATTCCGGCACCCAATAGGCGCGCTGGTGGGTGAAGGGCATGGGGTGGTAAAAATGGAAGGTGTAGACGATGTGGGGGTCGTCCACCAGGGCGATGTTCTTGAGCTCGGAGGCGGCGTTGTAATGGTTGCCGCCGTACATGATCCAGCGCTCAGGGTCGATGGCGCGAATGCGCTGGATGGTGCGGTGGGCCAGATCGTTCCAGGGGGCGCTGTCTGGCAGCACCATCTCGTTGAGCAGTTCCAGAACGATTTTTACCTTTGTGCGCTGGCGATAACGCCGGGCGATGGTTTCCCATAGCTGGATGAAACGCTCTTGGGCCTGCGCATCGCTGAACAGCGCGTTCTCTTCCAGGGTGTAGAAGGCATAGCCGGGGGCGCGATGCAAATCCAGGATCAGGTTCAGCCCGGCGGCCTCGCACCATTCCAGGCAGGAGTCCAGGTAGCCCCAACCAGACTCTTTGTATTGGAAGGGAGCGTCATCATCTTCGAGCACGGGGTAATCGAAGGGCAGGCGCACATGGTCCATGCCCCAGGAGGCGATGCGCTGGATGTCGGCCTGGGTAATAAAGGTCTTGAAATGTTCATGGTCGTAGCGACCGTATTGCGAAATCCAGCCGCCCAGGTTGACGCCTGCTTGAAAACCAGTGAATTGCTCCATGTTTGCCTCCGGGTTAATGTTGATCGCGGAAAATGGCCCGCAGCGCGATAGCTGCGGGTTTGGGGTTGCCCTCAAAGTCAATGACCGAGGTGTTGGCTGTGCAGGGGAAGGAATCGTGGCCCATCCAGAAGATCACGCCGCCGCAGCGGGGAAACTTGGATTTCAGGCTGCGGGCTACCACGACCAGCGCATCAGCCTGGCGAGTCTGGCTCCAGGAGACGAACTCTTCCAGGTTGGCAGGTTCGCGGCCTTTTTCCTGCACAAATTCGTTCCACTCGATCCACCAGGCGGTGCGCCGCCAGAGGGGATTGTTGGCATTGGCTGGCATTTCATCATACTCGCCCTTATAGCGCCGGATGACCTCCACGGGGCTGGCTCCTGGCGCGCCCACTTCGGAGTGGAACAGGGCATCCACGTTGGCCCAATATTCCTGCCAATCCATGGTGACCTCGGCGATCTTCCAGGGGCCATGCACGTCCCAATGCAGCCCCTTGCCAAAGTCGGCGGGGTCGGCGGAGAAGCGCGGGCCCGAGGAGGAGGTGGGCAGGAAGCGCCGCCCGGGGTCTTCGCGCGCCACCACTTGGGCCAGGCGGCGGATGAGGGGGTGGTGGGTGTCGACGGGTTTGCCTCCGCCGGTTTTGCGCCCGTCCAGACTGCCTTGTAGCTCGTTGCCGCCGCACCAGCACAGCAGGCTGGCGTGGTGCTGCCGACGGGCAATGTAGGATTCGGCAATAGTAGTCAGGGCCTGGATGCTGGCGGCGTCTTCGGGCGGCCAGTTATCCATGCCAGAGGAGGACAGAGGGAATTCCTGCCAGACCATTAGACCCAATTCGTCGCACAGACGGTAGAAGATGTCTTTCTCAAGATAAGCTCCGCCCCACACGCGCAAGATGTTGCAGCCCAGGTCGCGGTATAGCTCCAGGCGCTTTCGGTATTCTTCGTTCGGCACATCGGCAAAGTTGGGTCGGATGGGAGTCCAGTTGAAGCCCTGCAGGAAGAGAGGCACACCGTTGATTGTGCAGATCCAAGGGTCAGCTTCGGGGGCGGCTCCTTCGCAAGGCAGCCAGCCCACGCGCTTGAATCCCACCCGGCGTTGCGCCTCGTCGTGGACCGCTCCGCTGGCGTCAACCAAACGGCAGGTGAGGGTGTAGAGTGGTTGAGCGCCCAAGCCGTTGGGCCACCAGGCCTGCACGGGAAGCCCTTGCCATTCGATGCCTGCGGCGAAGGCAGCCGAGGCCATTTGCGCGCCGCGCACCTCTCCGTTTGGCCCAGCCAGAGAGATTTGCACCAGCGCGTCTTCTCTGACTGGAACGGCGCCCCGAATTTTCAGGCTGCCACTGTTGCTGCCTGGATCATAATCAGCCACGCAGCGCAGGCTCTCAATCTCGAGTCCGTCGCTCACCTCAAGGTACATCTCGTCCCAAATACCCAACTGTACCAGACGAGAGGTCCAGTCCCAGGTGTAGTAGTAGCGCGGTTTCCAATCGGTCATCTGTGATGTGTAGCCAAACTGGCCCAACCAGCGCGCTGGTGGTTGGAGTACGATTTGCAGGCGGTTGGAGCCGGGCTGGATGAAGGGCGTTAGATCGAAGACATGAGGCAGAAAGGCATTTTCAAACCGGGCTACTTCCTTGCCGTTCAATCGCACCAACCCGCGGTCATCCAGTCCCAGGCACTGCAGACGAATGTGTTTGCCAGATTCGATCCAGGGCTCGGGGAGTTCAGCCTGGAAGATCCAGTCGCGGTTTTCCACCCATTCGCATTGCCGGGCATTCAGCCCCACATTCCAATCTGGGAGGATTCCGGCCTTGCGCAATGTGCCTTGCACTGAGCAGGGAATACGAGTGGAAGTGGAGGAAGGAAATTCGGCAGCGACGGCAGTGCGCACATCTCGGGCAGGAGAGAACAACCATTGATAGGGCGGAAACCCGGCTAATTCCCAATCTACCCAGGAAAGACTGTAGCGTTGGATCATGACAACTTCCTTTCTCCTTGAGGAATGCCCGCTGGGACCGTTCACTGCCAGTATAGCACAGGAAAGCCGGGGAGGAGCGTCTCTTGTTGGGGTTCTTTAGGAATTGGAGAATGCCCTAACACGGCCACTTCCAAAGAAGCGCTCTTGTTCTACAACCAGGGCCATTGCAGATGCGACCGGCTAAGATCCGAGTATAATAGCATGGCGTCGGCCTAGTAGGCAGCCTTTCTTGAGTTCATTGGGAACGGATGGGGTGAAACTTACCCCGGCATTTCCCTAAGCACCTATCCTAAAATTCGCAATCTCCCCCAATATTTTTAGGACAGGTTCGAAGAGACCTTTCCTTCAGGTCGGCAGCACTTGCGATTGCTAAGAATAGGTATTGAGGTCATTATGGTTGTTATCCGTCTCGCCACCTTTGAAGATTGTCAGGCCATAGCCCATGTTCAGGTAGATAGTTATCGTTGTGCTTATGCGGGGCAATTTCCCCAACCCTATCTGGATCACTTTACCTATGAAGGGCAAGAACAGGATTGGGCTGCTTGGTTTGAGGCCGGCAAGACGGACATCCTGTTGGTCGCCGATGACCCACAGGACGGGGTGATTGGTTATTTGCTCGCGTATAAGCAGGCCGGGCTGCCCGGGTTCGACGCGGAGATTGCCGCCATGCACGTGCGCCAGGACCACCAGAAGCGGGGGGTAGGCAGCGCGTTGCTGCGCAAGGCCGTTGAAATGTTGATGGAACATGGCTCGAAGTCGGTGATGCTGTGGACGCTGCGCGGCAGCCCGGCGCGAGCCTGGTATGAGAGTTTGCAGGGCAAATTCATCAGCGGCAAGACCTATCCCGTGTACGACCAGGATATCGTTGAAGTGTCTTACGGCTGGAGTGATATCCGGGTGTTGTTGAACGAAGCGTGAGTTATGGGCCGCATTTTGAAGCGCTGCGATGTGTGCAATCGCTTTCATGCGGCTTATGTCGTGGATGATCCGCTCTTTCCTGGTGGCAAGGCCAAGTATTGCCTCAGATGCTGGAAGAAAAAGTTTGGCGGCGCGCCGCCGCCCACAGAGCAGAACGAGGAGAAGCTCGCGCGAAACGAGACCGCTTCTTCAGATCCTAATTACCTGTCCGAA
>CAYOHX010000094.1:0-20346 GCA_964403875.1 uncultured Anaerolinea sp.
AGCGAGGCTTTTGCAAAAGTCAAGTGACTTTGGAAAAACCATATAGAGAACTGACGAAGTGAAAGCCTCATTTTGGGGTGAGAGGATTCCAAATCCTTGAGAACCGGGGTTCCCTCACTGATTAAGGTCCTCGCTGGTGATAGAATTATCCTTGCGTTCAGCGTTCACCTTCATCGTTCAGCAGGAGATATTTTCATGAAAACTACCCATCCCGAGCGAAGCGGCTTTTCATCTTCCCGGTTGCAGCGCCTGGGGACTCTGTTCCAGGGTTACGTTAACCGGGGCGAAATTGCCGGTATCAGCGCAACCGTTTCCCGCCGCGGGCAAACCGTCTACGCTGAGACGTTTGGCCATAAGGACCGCGAAGCGAAGACGCCCATCCAATTCAACACCATCTTCACCATCGCCTCCATGACCAAGGCCATCACCAGCGTGGCGGCGATGATGCTCTACGAAGAAGGGCATTTCAACCTCAACACGCCCCTACGCAAGTTCATTCCTGCTTTTGGTGAAACCAAAATATGGGCAGGGAAAACCGACACTGGCTTTCGCGCCTCGGATCTTGAGACCGAGATCACCATGCGTCATCTTTTCACCCACACTTCAGGACTGTGTTACGGTTTCAATCCAAACGACCCCATCGACCAACTCTACCGGGAAAACAACGAAAAAGCCGAAAAAGAAGGCGTTGTTGTCACCAACGAAGTTTTGGCAGATTTCCTGGCCACCATGCCGCTGGCCTTCCAACCCGGCACGCGCTGGCGCTACGGCTATAACATCGAGATCATCGGGCGAGTCATCGAAATTATCTCGGGGCAAACACTGGCCGATTTCCTCCAGCAGCGCATCTTTGACCCGCTAAATATGACAGACACCGGATTCTTTGTTCCCGACGAAAAACGTGACCGGCTCGCAGTGGTATACGGACACCCCGAAAATTCGCCCATCCTGTTGCGACTGGATATGACAGCTCCTCCCGCGGTCTTACCTTCCATGCACAGCGGCGGGGGCGGGTTGAGTTCGACGTTGCCCGATTACGCTCGCTTCTTGCAGATGCTGGTGAACGGCGGCGAACTGGACGGCGCGCGTTTGCTCAGCCCGCGTACGGTGGCCATGTACAGCACTAACTATGCCCCCGAACAGGCTCTACCCTATGGCTTCGTTGAAAAAGACCCATATCACGCCGGGTACGGCTTCAGCCTGGGAACGCGCGTATTACTAGACCCCTCTCAGACGGGCATATACGGCTCGGTGGGTGAATTTGGCTGGGACGGAGCCTTTAGCACCTACTTCTGGGTAGACCCCAAAGAAGCATTATACGGCTTGATGATGCTCCAGCACTATCCGAACGCTTACTATCCCATTGCCCCACAGTTCAAAGCGTTGACCTACCAGGCGATGGTGGAATAAAGAACACTGCTCCGAGGAGAAGAACCTCTTTCACCTCTACTGAATAGCTACGAATAAAGGAGTTATTATGACCCAGCGACTCAATTCCACGACCATAACGAGCGAGCAGTTGGCGAAAGTCATCGATCACTCGCTGCTCAAGCCAGAAATGACCGAAGCCGAAGTGAGGGCCGGATGCGAGTTGGCCCGACGATACCAGGTGGCGTCGGTATGCGTCAAACCCAGCTTTGTGACCCTGGCCAAGCAACTGCTGGAAGGCTCGGGGGTGCTGGTCGGAACAGTGATCGGCTTTCCGCACGGCGGCAGCACCACCGCGGCCAAGGTGTTTGAGGCCGAAGACGCCATGAACAACGGGGCCGTGGAGTTGGACATGGTGCTCAACATCGGCCAATTGTGCTCGGGGAATCTCGATTTTGTCCGTGCCGACGTGAAAGCCGTGTGCGACGCTGCTCACGCCCGCGGCGCCAGGGTCAAGGTGATTCTTGAAAATGCCTACCTGACCGACGAGCAAAAGGTGACCGCTTGCCAGTTGTGCGAAGAGGCGGGCGCTGATTGGGTGAAGACCTCCACGGGGTTCGCGCCCAGCGGAGCCACGCTGGAAGATTTGCGCCTGATGCGCGCCACGGTGAGCGAGAAGGTGCAAGTGAAGGCTGCCGGCGGCGTGCGCACCCTGGACGCCCTACTGGCGGTGATCGATGCGGGCTGCACCCGCTCGGGCGCCACTGCCACCGCGGCGATACTGGATGAATTCGCGCAGCGCAAGAAATAAGCGTGGCATTTAACGCAGGTACCGGCCTCCGTTTACATCCAGAGTCGCCCCGGTCATAAATCCTGCTACCGGGCTGGCCACGAACACAATACAACGAGCAATCTCATCCGGCTCGGCAAAGCGCTGGACGAGAAGATTTTTCCGCGGGTAATCGGGCGAGACGGTGGCTTCGCCCATAGGCGTGCGGGTGACTCCGGGAGCCACGCAGTTGACACGCACCCGCGGGGCCAGGGCCCGGGCCAGGCTCTTGGTCAGGTTAACCAGCCCGGCCTTGGCGGCGGCGTAGTGCATGTGGTTGGCGTTGCCAGTCTGGGCAGCCACGCTGGCGACCATGATCAAAGCCGCACCTTCCTTGAGGCGCGGCGCGAGAGCCTGGGCCACAAAGAACGGGCCCGAAAGGTTCACGTCCAGCACTTGCCGCCATTCCTGCGGCGAAATCGATCCAAAGGGCGTGATCCTATTCCGCCCAGCACACAGTACGAGCACGTCCAACTGCTCGAAAGGTGGTGGCAGATCGGACACGGCTCGCGTCACACTATCGGGGTCGGACACATCCATCGAACATAAGCAGACCTGCCTCCCCAGAGTCCGGACGCTCTCGGCGACTGCCTGCGCCCCGACCTGATCTTGGTGATAGGATGCCACCACGTGCGCGCCCTCTTCCGCGAAGATGCGTGCCGCGGCAGCCCCAATGCCGCTGGAAGCACCGGTAATGAATACGGTTTTGTCATGAAGATCAAGATTCATGCTCAGTTCTCACATCCGCTCGGGCGGTTCTTCGGGCGAAACCCCATCGGCGCGGTTGACCAACGCGCCAGTCGGCGCCGGGACGGGCCCCGACAAGAGTGGGTCCTGGGTGAAATGCATCCAGGCCGAGAGGCGCGCGCGCAGGTCCACGGCGACAGATTGGTATTCAGGTTGGTCAATCACGTTGCGTGCTTCGTTGGGATCGAACAAGAGATCGTACAACTGCTCAAGCATCGGGGCGCGGCCGGCCCATCCGGCGCGCAGCCAAACTTCTTTGCTGGGGCTGTCGTCAACATTGGGCAGCACAGGACCAGAGCGCGCATCAAAACGGCGGATGTACTTGTAACGTGTTGTGCGCACGGCACGCTGCGGCTCATAAGCCGCGTGGTAGGTCACCTCGGCATAAACCTCGGAGCGCACCTCCTGCGCCTCGCCGCGCAGAACAGGCAAGAAGGAGACGCCCTGCAGCCAGGCAGGCTTTTCGACTCCAGCCACTTCGCACAGGGTGGGGAACACATCCACCTGGGAGATAAGCGCATCTACCACGCGCCCACCACCATAAATGCCCGGCCCGCGCAGGATAAGCGAGACGCCTATGCCGTGATCGGTGAGGCTGCACTTCATGCCGGGAAAGGCAATGCCGTGGTCGGTGGTGGAGAGCACCAAGGTGTTCTCGGCCAACCCGGCCCGCTCCAGCGCTTCCAGCACCTCCCCCACACCTCCATCCAACTGCCGCGCGCTGGCCTTGAAGCAAGCCATGTCGTAGCGCGTCTCGGGCGTGTCGGGCAAAGGCGCGGGCGGACGGGTGAAATGGGCTTCCGCGGGTGAATCAGGATGGGGATAAGCCCGGTGGGTTTCATTGAAGCCCACGTCCAAGAAAAAGGGCTGCTTGGGGCCTGAAGCCAGGAATTTCGCGGCGCGCGGCGCTACGTCCCAGACATGTCCCGAAGGGCAGTCCAAGACCTGATCATAGCCAATCTGGTGAGGATCAAAAGCCACATGCTGCTCGCCGATCAGAGTGGAGATGTAACCTGCGGTACGCAGGGTGTGGACAATGTGTTGAGAACGATCGAACAGGCCAAAGCCGCGATGAGCCAGCCCTAACATGCCGCTGGAATGGGCGCACTGCCCCGTGAGCATTGCAGCCCGGCTGGGAGAGCAAGTGGGCGCGGCGCAAAATGCCTGCCGGAAAAGCACGCCGCTTTCCGCTAAACGCTGCAAGTTGGGCGTAGGAATGGCATGGCCATAGGGCTCGATATAACGCCCTGTATCATGCGAGTGCAGATACAGGATATTCAAACGACTCACAAATACCTCTCCGCCATGAGCAAGGCCGCCAGCGACTTGCCGTCTTGAATTTCACCGTTGCGGGCCATCTCCAGCGCGCGTTGGACGGGAATGCGCTCGGTTTGCAAAAATTCATCGTCGTCCATCGGCAGCGGGTTGGGAGTCAGGCCGGTGGCCAGGTAGACGGTCATTTTCTCGCTGGAATAACCTGGAACCATATAGAAAGTGCCCAAGAAAGTCATTTGTCCAGCAGCCTGACCGGTCTCTTCGCGCACCTCGCGCGCAGCGCCTTCCAACGGATCTTCATCCTCGTGCAGAACTCCCGCCGGAAGCTCGAGTAAATTTACTTTCGCTGCCACCCGATACTGGCGCACAAAGTGGATCATGCCTTCGGCATCCACCGGCACCACCGTGACCGCACCGAGATGCTCGACGACATCATAGGTCTGGGTGCGCCCGTCAGGCAGGCGATACTCGTGCACGGCCACATTAAACACGCGGCCCGAATAGATGAGTTTACGGTTCAAGAGGGAATAATTCATCGTTGTCCTCACAGGTGAATCATGGAGAAGCATTTAAACAAATCACCGGCAGATTGGCGATGACCGTATCTGCCGGTGGATTTTACCAACATTCTTCCGTGTTGAGAAACTCGCCTGGAAGGTCTAGGGGATCTTCAAGGTCATACCGGCTTTCACATCAGCCGGGCTGCCCAGGCCGTTGGCAGCCAGGATGCCTTCGGGAGAGACATCGCCGAAGTAGCAAGCGATGGTGTAAACGGTGTCGCCCGAAGCGACCGTGTAGCTGCTGCCCTCATGCAGGGCGCGGCTACCGTGCGCCGAATTCCAATTGCCGCCAGAGGGCATCTTGAGCACGGTGCCCACCGCAGGGCGGGATTCCATATTCAAGCCGTTCAGGCTGAACAGGTCGCTCAGGTTCACGTCATAGCGACGCGCAATGCAGATGGGCCATTCGCCTTTTTGCAGCGTATAGGTGCTGGGGCGTTCCAGGGTAGGAATGGGTTGGGCGGCCTGCTGCTGTTGAGCCTGTTCTTGTTGAGGCTGCACCGCCTGGGCCTCGGTGGGAGCAATCCCGCCGCCAGCCTGATCCCCGCCGCCGCCAGGGCCTTCAGGCGTGGCAGTGGCGACATTCGCGCTCTTGGCCTGTTCGGTCTGAGCGGCATAGGTCATGACCGGGGCTTCCTTGGTCATAAAACCCAATTCGCTGGACGTCGCCGTAGCTTCCGGCTTCTTGGAAGCGGCCAAATTGCACCCCGACAAAGTCACCAGCAGGGCAATTGCAATTAAAGCTACCAGTTTTGATGTCTTGTTCATTCGACAATTCTCCTTCCTTTGGGCTTAATCGGGGCGTTCATCCCCCACAAAAGACAATTTCTTCCATTTATGTATAGCAAAAAGAGCGAAATATTAGAATTCCGGTTTGATAGTAGCATAACCGTTCCAAAGCGTCAAGCAACAGAGCTGGAGATTTTTCGGACGGCTGTCTATCGATTGCTATTCATCAGCGTTGCAAGAAATACGCCAAAACGCTTTCTCAGGCCCTCCGGGAGTGGGAGAATGCGGATACAGTCTATAGCAACCGCGATTATTTACAAGTGGGCTGGAATGTGCATTTCGTCATACACCCCTGGTGACGTTTTCCCTAACCTGTCTGACAAATTCGCGGTAAGATTAACAACGGAGACGGACCACAGGACAAATTTGGATAGCTCATTGCTGTCTCCTCCTTTGGCGAAGGCCTCCGTTGAGATAACTCACCGCTCTCAACGGAGGCCAGTCATTTTAAGGGACATGGATGCTTCAATGGGGAATTCCTACAGGACCAAATCTGGTCACTCCTTCTAACTTGGAATAAAATAGTACATGACCGTTCGGGTTTGGTCCATTCCAGCCCGCGAGCAATTGACATCGGTGTGCTACTGCCCAAAGGAGCGTGACATGGATCCCCGCTGGCGTGAAATATTGGAAAAGATTGAACAGGGTTTACTCAGCCCCGAAGAAGGCGCTCGCTTGATGTCAGAGCCGCCGGTGGAAGCGCATCCTACGCATGAGGAAGTGCTGCCCAACGAGGAACCTGGAGCTGAACCTGAATTCGACCCTCGGCTGGATTACTGGAAGCGTTGGTGGATGGTGCCGCTGTGGGTAGGGCTGTCCATCTTCGTGCTGGCAGCCTGGCTGATGGCCTGGGCGCATTTGAACGAACGGGGTTTCTGGTTCGTGTGTTCGTTCTTCCCGCTGGTGGGCGGGCTCTTCGTGGTGCTGCTGGGCTGGTGGAGCCAAAACGCTCGCTGGGTGCATGTGCGCGTCCGAGAAAAGACTGGCAAAAACATCGCTATTAGCATCCCTATCCCCATCGGCCTGGGCAAATGGTTCTTCCGCGTGTTTGGCAAAACCATACCGGGCCTGCGCGACCAGGAAAAAGTACTGGACTCGATGCCCGAGATGCTGGATGCGTTAGGGAAAAACAAAGAGCCGCTCAGCGTTGAAGTCAACGACGAAGGCGCCGAAGTGCAAGTCTACATTATTTAGCGCTCATCCGGAAAGCGATAGGTGATCGCCAGGCCGCCCTCGGCGGTTTCGCGGTACAGGTGCGGCAGGTCGCGCCCGGTTTGCTTCATGACTTTAACTACCTCATCAAACGAGATGCGGTGGCTTCCATCGGAGTAACTGGCGAAAGTGGCGCAATCCAGGGCACGCATGGCGGCAAAGGAATTCCGCTCGATACAGGGAATTTGAACCAGCCCATTCACCGGGTCACAAGTGAGTCCCAGGTGGTGCTCCAGGCCCATCTCCGCGGCATATTCGATCTGACGAATGGAGCCGCCCATGAGCTGGGTGGCAGCAGCGGCTGCCATGGCGCAGGCTGAGCCAATTTCGCCCTGGCAGCCTACCTCGGCGCCAGAGATGGATGCGTTGGTTTTGATCAAGTTGCCCACCAAGCCCGCTGTGGCCAGCGCGCGCAAGAGGTGCGTTTTGCTGGTCTCCACCGTATCGTGGATGTGGCGCAAAATGGCAGGCACCACCCCGCAAGAGCCGCAGGTTGGCGCGGTGACAATTAGGCCGCCGGTAGCATTTTCTTCCGCTACCGCCAGGGCATAAGCAGGCAGAAAACCTTCTCGCGCCCCGTGTCCGCCGCCAAGCTTGATCTTACGGTAAAAGGTCCAAGCCCGGCGCGCCAGCCCCAGGCCGCCCGGCAGCACACCTTCGGCATGCAGACCGCGCGCCACCGACTCTTGCATCACCCGGTATGCTTCAGCCAGGTACAGCCAAATCTCCGGGCCCTCGCAATCTTCCACAAACTCCCAAAAAGTCTTGCCTGTACGCGTACAATATTTGAGGATTTCTTGCATGGTAGAGAGCGGGTAAACGGTATTGGCAGTTTCTTCTTCTCCTTCCGAAAGCAGCGCGCCACCACCCATCGAATACACGCGCCAGTCGCCCAACGGCTGGCCGGTCTCATCCAAGGCCTGAAAATCCATGCCGTTGGGGTGGCGCGGCAGAACCCGATCGGCCTGCCATTCCAGATCCACCGGGCGGGGAGACAGCGCGTCGCAGATGGCAACGTCGGTGAGATGTCCGCGGCCTGTGGCAGCCAGGCTGCCATATAGGGTGACGCGAAAGCTCGCCGCGTTTGGGAAACGTTCGGCAAACTGCTCGGCGGCACAGCGCGGCGCCATGGTGTGGCTGCTGGACGGGCCGTGGCCAATACGGTACAGAAAGCGAATGGATTCCATAGCCAGATTATACCGCTCGGCGCAAGAACAAGCTACAATAACAACAATGAAGGAGGGCGGCTTATCCGGCAGCGACTCCGTTGACGGCTGCCCTGTGGCTTCATTAAATGCGCTTCCTGTGACGAAGAATGCCTCATATCACTCTCAACCAACACGAACTTTTCTACCGCGAGCAGGGCAATGGGCCGCTGCTCATCATCCTGCCCGGAAATACCGCATCCTCGGCCTGGCACGAGCGCGAGTTGGCCGAATTTGGCCGGGCGCACCACGCCGTGGCCCTGGATCTGTTGGGCACGGGGCAGTCGCAGCGCATGGAGGCCTGGCCCGAAGATTGGTGGCAGCAAGCCGCGCGGGATGCGCTGGCACTCATCCCGGCCCTGGGCGCGGAACAGGCCATCTTGATCGGCGCCAGCGGCGGAGCTGTGGCAGCTTTGTGGGCTGCCATCCTGAATCCTGCTCGTGTGAAAGCCGTCATCGCGGACAGCACGACCGAAATCCAACCCCCGGAGAGGCTGCGCGCCGAAGTGAGGGCCCGCGGGCAGCGCACACCCGGCCAGGTGGAGTTTTGGAGCCGGGCTCACGGGGCTGATTGGGAACAGGTGGTGGAAGCCGACAACCGCATTCTGCTGGCTTTTGCAGAGCGGGGCGGAGATTGGTTCGAGGGCCGGTTGAAAGAAATTTGCTGCCCAACGCTGCTTTCATGCAGTTTGCAAGACGACCTGCTGCCAGACGTGGGCGGACAAATCCCACGCATGGCAGCCCAAATTGCCGAATGCGAGGTCTTCCTGGTGAACGGTGGGGGCCATCCGCTCATGTGGTCCCGCCCGGCTGCTTTTCACGGAGCGGCGGCGGCATTTTTAAACCGGGTAGAGGGAGTGTAATGTACTTGTAATGACTTTTTGTCGCCGGCGGGTTTTCATATAGGAATAAACCTCGTATAATCCAAATATTATGGTTAATGAACGCATCTTCTCCGCTGGGCTGCGCGCCATCACAAAATCGCAACTCAACCTCCAACCCGCAGCTCAAAACACTCTTCCTGCCCCCCTCCCAGGCCGGAAGTATATGCTTTACGCGCACGTCCCGTTTTGCGAGACGCTTTGCCCCTATTGCTCGTTCAATCGTTACACCTTTGACGAGGCCAACGCCCGATCTTATTTCCAGAGCCTGCGCGAAGAAATGCGCATGGTCAAGCGCCTGGGCTATGATTTCGAGTCCATGTATGTTGGCGGCGGGACACCCACGATCCTACCGGACGAACTGGCCCAAACCATCGACCTGGCCCGCTCGTTATTTGGCATCCGCGAAGTATCCTGCGAGACCAACCCCAACCACCTGACTGCCGAGATGGTCGACATTCTGGGCAGCCGCATCCAGCGTATGTCGGTAGGCGTGCAAAGCTTTGACGACGACCTACTGCGCAAGGTCAATCGCTACGAACGTTTTGGCTCGGGCGAAGAAATTTTGCGCCGCCTTCAGACCGTGAACGGGGGGTTCGCTTCGCTCAACGTGGATATGATTTTTAATTTCCCCGGCCAAAGCGAAGCCGTTCTGCGCAACGACATTCGCATGGTGATCGAATCGGGAGCCAACCAGACCACGTTTTACCCCCTGATGACCTCGCCTTCGGTTGACCGGGCCCTCAAACGAACGGTGGGTGAGGTGACTCACCATCGCGAAGCCAGTGACTACGCTTTGATCGTCAGCGAGCTCTCGCGTTATTATGAACTGTCAACAGCCTGGACGTTCTCGCGAATTGGCGGTGGATTGATCGACGAATATATCATTGAATATGAAGATTACGTGGGCATCGGGTCGGGTTCCTTCAGCTACCTGGACGGGACCCTGCTGGTCAACACTTTTTCATTGAAAGATTACCGCCAGCGGATCACCAATCACCTGGCTCCGCTTTCAGGCAAACACACCTTCAGGCGGCATGTCAGCATGTGGTATCACCTGATGATGGACCTGTTCAGCTTGCGATTAGATAAGGCCCGTTTCAAAGAGCGCTTTGGCGCGTCCATCGAGTTGGCCCTGCCAATCGAACTGGCCTTCTTCCGTTTGAACGGCGCCTTCGACCAGGATGATGCCCAAGCCATCACCCTCACCCCAACCGGGCGCTATATGTTGGTAGTGATGATGCGAGAATTTTTCTCTGGAATCAACCGGGTTCGCGACCAGGCCCGGCGATCGTCCGGAAACTTGTGCAGCCTGGACAGCCAAAGCCTGTTCCCCTATCCGCGCGCCAGCGCATAGGGGTTCTGGGGCTTCGCGCAACCGGCCACCGAGCGGCAACCCGATCGAATAAGGGTTGCCAATAAAGTGATTCACATATATAATGTGGAGTAATCTTAACCTCCGGAGAGAAGAAGCTGTTATGGATCAGAACGATGCCCAACTCGAGCAGGGAATGACGGCCGAAAACCCTGAAAATAATGCCGACAACCACAACATGGCATCCTTGCTAGAGAAGGAAGGCCTGGGATTGGATTTCCCCCAGCAGGGTGAAATTCGGACCGGCGTTGTAGCAAGCATCAGCCCCAACCAAATTTTGGTTAGCGTGGGCACCAAATCGGAAGGCGTGATTAGCGGGCGCGAGCTCGAAGCGATTCCGCCGGAAGAATTAGCCGCGTTGCAAGTCAACCAGGAGATCCCGGTCTACGTGATCAACCCGGAAGACTCCAATGGCAACCTGGTGCTTTCATACACCCGCGCCCGCGAAGAGGTGAGCTGGCAGAAGATCGAAGAAATGCTGGCCTCCAAAGACACTTGCCACAGCAAGATCGTGGGCTATAACAAGGGTGGTTTGATCGTGCCGGTCGAGGGTCTGCGCGGGTTTGTTCCCGCCTCGCAGATCAGCCTTTCCCGCCGCGCGGGAATGAGTGGCGAGACCCCCGAGCAGCGCTGGAGCCGAATGGTTGGCGAAGCGATTGATGTGTGCGTCATCGAAGTGGACCGCGAACGCCGTCGCTTGATCCTCTCCGAGCGCGCCGCCAGCACCGAAACCCGCGAAACCCTCAAGGAACGCGTCATCGAAGAATTGAAGGAAGGCGAAGTTCGCAATGGTCGGGTTACCAGCCTGGCGGAGTTCGGCGCTTTCGTGAACATCAACGGAGCCGATGGCCTCGTCCACCTTTCTGAAATCTCCTGGGATCGCATCAACCATCCCAGCGAAGTGCTCAAGGTAGGACAGGATGTCAAGGTCAAGGTCATCAGCATTGACCGCGACAAGAAGCGCATTGGCCTTTCCATTCGCCAGTTGCAGGACGACCCGTGGGTGGACCGCACCACACGCTACCAGATCGGTATGCTGGTGGAAGCAACCATCACCCGCCTGACCAAGTTCGGCGCCTTTGCTCGCCTGGAGAAAGACCTGGAAGGGTTGATCCACATCTCTGAGATCAGCGAAAAACGCATCGATCATCCCAAAGAAGTCCTCAAAGAAGGCGATACCGTCACCCTGCGCATCATCAAGATCGATCCGGCCAACCACCGCATCGGCCTCAGCCTGCGCCGCGTTGACTCTCAAGCCTACGCCGACCTGGACTGGCAATCGCTCGAGCAGGTTATGGACGACCTGACCGACGACGAGCCGGCCGCTTAGTCAAAAAAGAAATAAAGAGCGCACCGGCTGGTGCGCTCTTTTCTTTAATTTATGCCCCACTATTGGATCATCGACGCACACCAGGATCTGGCTTATAACGCGCTTAGTTTTGGGCGTGATTACATGCGCTCAGCTGCCGAAACGCGCCGCCTGGAAACAAACACGATCACCGTTGAGCGCAACGGGCACACCCTGTTGGGCTGGCCGGATTTTCAACGTGGGCAGGTGGCTCTCATTTGTGGGACCCTGTTCATTGCCCCGCGCGGCTCGGGCGGCGGCTCCTGGGAGACCCAAGCCTATGCGGATGCCCGCCAGGCCGAGGCGCTGTGGCAAGGACAGATTGATTACTACCGCCGGTTGGCAGGAGACCATCCTGACCAGTTCCGGTTGGTAACCAATCGCGCCGAGCTGAGCGCCACCCTGGCCCCGTGGATGGCAGAGCCAGCCGTGCTGCCCCCGCCCACACCCGAAGGGCACGAGCCTGACCCAAGCGTGACCCACCCGGTGGGGCTGGTGCTGCTCATGGAAGGCGCTGGTGGCTTGAAAGAACCCAAGGAAATGGAACGCTGGTGGGAAGCCGGCGTGCGGATCGTTGGGCCCGTGTGGTCGGGCAGCCGTTTCTGCGGCAGCAGCATGGAGCCGGGCGGCTTCACCCGCGAAGGACTCGAACTTTTGGAAGTGATGGCTGGGCTGCGCATGACTCTCGACATTTCGCACATGAGCGAAAAGGCCATTTTACAAGCCGTGGATGCGTACGAGGGCAATATCATCGCCAGCCACGCCAATGCTCGGGCTCTGCTCAAACGCCCCGAAGATGAGCGCCATCTATCGGACCTGTGCATTCGCCGTCTGGTGGAGCGCGAAGCCGTAATTGGCATCCTGCCCTTTGGCAAATTCATCCGCCCGGGCTGGTCTGCCCAGGATGCGGCCTCCTTGACCACCTTTGATCACATCGTCGCACACATCGATCACATTTGTCAGATCGCCGGAGACGCGGGGCACGTTGGGATCGGCAGCGATTTTGATGGCGGCTGGGGTTGGCCGCACGCAACGGTTGAGTTGAACTCGATCGCGGATATCCAGAAATTGGCTCCCCGGCTGGCAGCTTCGGGCTATAATGAAAAGGAGATTGGTTTGATTCTGGGTAAAAATTGGCGCGCCGCGCTCGAAAGGAGCCTGCCCCCGGCATGACCGCAGCAGCATCCATCCCCTCTCCTGTTCCCAACAACGGAAGCAACACCCGCCCACGAAATTCGTGGCGTAAACGCGCCCGCACGGGTATGGTCGTTACTTTGATTGGGCTGGTCGTCTTTTTAATCGGCGCGCAACCGAGTATATTTGGCCTGGACCGCAGCCCGGTGATCGGTTTTGTGCAAATCGCGGTGTTTTTAATCGGCCTGGCCATCATCTGCCTGGGCGGCTATACCAGTCTAAAAGCCTTGTGGCAGGGGCAGCCTACCAGCATCGCCGCCGATATTGGCCAGCGGCTGGTGGCGACCGGCTATGTCATTGCCGTATTCGCTGGGATGGCGGATGTGTTTGGTATGGGCAGCCACCCGCTGACCGGCGTGCCTTACTTTGGTGAATGGCAAGCCCGGGGGGTGCAGATTGGACAAGCTTTCATCGCCATTGGTTTTTTGCTGCTGCTGCCCTTCCAGCACCCAACCCCCACGCCTACCGAATCCGAGCCAAAAGTTTAGACCTTTCCCCAAAATTCGTGGGGAAACCCTTCCCAATCAATTTCGGAAAGACGCTCAAGCTTTTGCCTCGCCATCACGGAATCTTCAACTCTAAAAAGGATAGCTTATGTTAGCCGAACTGATTAAGCTGCAAACCTCCGATGGTCTCAGCCATTTTGGCGCGTTCTACCCGGCTGAAAAAGCACCCCAGCCCCTGGCGGCGGTGATGGTTCACGGTATGACCGGGTCTTTTGTCGGCGAAATTGAGGGCACTGTGCCGGCGATGTTGGCGCAAGCGGGATTTGCCACCCTGGTCGCAAACAATCGCGGGCATGGCATCCTCGGCGCTGCTACCGAGCCTTTTGCTGGCTGCATTCCGGATATCCTGGCCGCCTTGGATTTTGTTCAGGCGCGAGGATTTAAGCGCATCGCTTTATTTGGACACAGCAAAGGGGGAACCAAAGTAGCCTATTACATGGCCCAAACTGCTGACTCCCGTGTGGCGGGTTTGGGGCTGCTCTCGCCAGCCGGGGGCGTCAACGGCGTGCCCGCCTTTTTCTCGCCGCAATTTGGGGCCCGAAACCCCACAGCGTGGATCCAGCGGGCCATGCGCAAAGCAAAGCAGGGGAAGCCTGACACGCTTTACGCCAGCAACCAATGGCCTTACTTGATGAGCGCTGGAATGATTGCCGATCACACAAACATTACCGGCGAAAATGTGCTAGAGAACCTGCCTAAGATTCACGTGCCGGTGCTGGCGGCTTGCGGTTCGCTGGAGGTTGAATGGTGCGTGCCGGTCTCCACGCTGCTGCGGCAGCCCCCCGCCGGATATATGGTGGACACCGTAGAGGGGGCCGACCACGTTTACACAGGGCGTGAACGGCAGTTGGCCGACCTGATGATCCGTTGGATGAAGACTCTGTAATAACAGCAAGGCTGCGCAATACGCGGCTTTGGTTATAACCTTTTCTATCCAGGTAAACTTTGAATGAGACCCATTGCCTGGAGCATTTCGGCGTTATTATCGAACTTAAAAAACACCTCGCCCAAAGCAACGGCGCGATCATGTTCGACTTGCTCCAAGCGGACCAGTTCGGCCCGGGTGACCAGGGGCTTGCCCAGGCCAACCAGCCGATCGAGGGCGGCTTCCTCGCAAAACTGGCAGGCAGGCAAGGTGTCCAGGTAACGCTGCATGGCACGCGCCGCATTGATTCCATCGCGACGAGCCACACCAACCAGTCCGCTAGAGGTCTTCCGCGCCCACCCCGCCACGAACACATCGGGGATAATCTGCTTGCATTGTGGATCGCACAGCTCGTAACTGACTCCGTCCACCGGAAAACGCGGGTGGTCGGTCTTGATGAACTCCGTGCCCTTCACCGGTAAACCGAAATCACTATCCACCTGGTCGCCGATGGCAAAGATGACCGTGTCGACTGCCAGGTTGCGGTATGTGCCCAGACCCACGGCGGTCGTTTCATCCCCGTTCTTGACTACCAGCATGGTATCTTCTACTTCCAAAGCGCAAACCCGCCCATGCTCATCGCCCACCATGCGGATGGGCGAAGACAGGAATTCGAGGCGCAGCTTTCCTGTACCCACTGCCGGATCCGCTTTGACCAACGCCGCGTTCACCTGGCTTTTCAAAGCAGCCGGGTCCTGCCCCAGGGGATGCACTAACGGGGTGATGCGTTCCAACTCGGCATGCAGCGCGGAGAGGTCCATATAGGCGGCAATGGTTTCCAGTTCTTTACGGTCAAATTTGACTTCGGCGGGCCCGCGCCGCCCCACCGCCACCACCTCCGACACACCCCGCACCTCCAACAGCCAGCGCGATATATCCATCATCACGTTGCCCATGCCAATGACGGCAACGCGCTGCCCGGTTTTGATCGACCGTTTGCTATAAGGCGGCAACTCGTTGTAATGGTAAACGACATCCTTGGCGTGATACACGCCTTCCAAATCTTCACCGGGCAAGCCCAGCCACTTGGTGCCCTGCGCCCCCACGGCAGCCAGAATAGCCTGAAATCCCATTTCGCGCAGGTCGGCCAGGCTCAAATCGCCGTGCTGACCCACCAACGCATTCCCAAAGTAGCTAACCCCGGGCATATCCAGCACCTGGCGAAATTGGGCTCGCAGCCCCTCCTTCATCTTGAACTTACTGGGGTAGATGCCATATTCTGCCAATCCCCCGGGTTTAATATCGCGATTGAATAAGAAAACCCGGCTGCCGTGCTCGGCCAGTTCACGCGCCGCAAACAGCCCGGCTGGACCAGCTCCAATGACCGCGGATAGGTGGGGATAGATAGGTTGATCAGCGCTCATTCATCTCTCCAAAAATTTCCGAATAGCGACTGCGCAAAGGGTGAGAGAAAGATGGTTCTCTGGGAGTTGCCGTGATAGCTGCCGCATTTTGGGGTGTAGCAACCCAAAATGCGGGGTTCACCACGCCAATTCCCAATGCCCCAGAAAGATTTTCGCCTTTGGCTGAACAGCAACTACGAGTAAATCACTCGTAATGGTTGATTATACCCGTTTTGGCGCGCAGACAAAACAGGGTCATTGGGAATTGGCATGCCAGCTTCCGCGGCGCGTCTCGATCCTTTTTGTTTGCCGAGATCGGTACCACCGCAAGAGGCGCCTGCTTTGCAAAGTACCCTTTTTCGACAGTCTATGCTATATTCAATTTAGATGTTGGCTGTAAAGCCGTTGAAAACTTGAGATCTGCAATTATAACCGAATCTATCCGACTCTTATCGAAGGAAAGTTGCTATGGAAACCGACCAACCCGTGCCAATGGAAGAGCCCCAAGCGCAACCCGCTCCGAGCCGCAAATGGACTTTTCCCAAACTGAAGTTTGGGCCACCTTTCTGGACGATTGCCAGCGTCATCTCATTGACGGTCAATCTCATTCTGTTAGTGATTATCTTTGTGCTCGGCACCCAGCTTTTCACCCTCAAAAGCCTTATCCAGGATCAGGTTTTGGGCGGGCTGTTTGAGAATTTTGTATTGATGGATCAGGCGCACATCAAGACCACCATCCCGGTGACTACCAGCGTTCCCGCCAAGTTTGACCTGCAACTCAACACCAACACGATGGTCATCCTGACTGAAGATACACCCATCAATGACGCCAGGGTTAACCTGTATACAGGGGGCCTATCCATCACCAACGCCCCTGCCAACATCGTCCTGCCAGCAGGCACGCAGCTACCCATTGCTCTCAACCTGACCGTGCCCGTGGACCAGATGATCCCGGTCAACCTGACGGTCGAAGTGGACATCCCGCTAAAGGACACCGAGTTGCACAAACCCTTTGTGGGGCTGCAAGAAGTGGTGCGGCCTTACTACAAAATGCTGAAAGACCTGCCGGATAGTTGGGCAGACATTCTCACTCCCGCGCCATAAGCCATCCGAAACTATGAATTCAGCCCCACTATACACCCAACTGCCCAACGGCCTCACCATTCACCTCAAAGAAATCCATACCGCGCCGCTGGTTAGCCATTGGATCTGGTATCGGGTGGGCTCGCGCGATGAGCACCCAGGCTTGACCGGCGTTTCTCATTGGGTGGAACACATGCAATTCAAAGGCACGTCTATGTTCCCGCCCACGGTGTTGGATAAGGCGATCTCGCGCGACGGTGGCGCCTGGAACGCCTTCACCTACCTGGATTGGACAGCCTACTTTGAAACGCTCCCCGCCGATAAAATCGACCTGGCGTTGCGCCTTGAAGCCGATCGCATGGTCAACAGCGCGTATAAAACCGAGGAAGTTGAATCGGAGCGCACGGTGATCCTTTCGGAGCGGGAGGGAAGCGAGAACGAGCCCCTCTTCCGCCTGAGCGAAGCCATGCAAAAGACCGCCTTCCGGGTTCACCCCTATCGCCATGAAATTGTGGGTGAGAAAGAGGATTTACTTAAAATTCAGCGGGATGATCTTTATGAGCATTACCGCCGCTTTTACGTTCCCAACAACGCCATTGTGACCGTGGCGGGAGATTTTGACGCTCAGGAGATGTTGGCGCGCATCACCGAGTTGTATGGAGACATACCCTCTGGCCCGCTGCCCAAGCGGAACGTTCTCGTCGAGCCGCCTAGATCCGAAGAAACCCACCTGGAGGTGAGCGGCCCCGGCGAAACGGCTTACGTTCAAATTTCGTACCGGGCCCCCGCCGCAAGCGACCCCGATTTCTTTGCCTTCACCGTGTTGGACAGCCTGCTCACCGGGCCCGCCGGATTGAATATGTTTGGCGGAGGCGGGGTTTCGAACAAGACCAGCCGCCTGTACCGCGCCCTGGTTGAAACGGAATTGGCTGCCGGACTGAACGGCGGCCTGCAAGCCACCCTGGATCCGTTCGTATACGACACGCTCATCACTGTGCGCGATGGGCAGCAGACCGGACCCATCCTGTCGGTCTACCGGGATGAACTGCGCCGCCTGCAAGATCACCCCGCCCCCGTGGATGAAATCCAGCGAGCCATCAAACAAGCCCGCGCCTTGTTCGCTTACGGCAGCGAGAACATCACCAACCAGGCCTTTTGGCTGGGTTACGCCGAAATGTTCGACCACTATGACTGGTTCACCGGCTACGTGGAACGGTTGGCTGCTGTCACCCCCCAGGATGTGCAGCGGGTAGCGCAAGTCTACCTGGCTGACGAGAAGCGCGTCACCGGCATCTACGTACCCGACGGCAGCCCGGAGGTAGAATGAGCGCCTTGCCCATCCCTTCTCTCCGATCTTTGCCCGGCCCCGACAACATCCACCGGGTTGTTCTGGAAAATGGCATCACGCTGCTCATCCGCAGCAACTTCGACAGCCAATCGGTTGTGCTCAGCGGCTATCTGCCCGCTGGCAGCCTGTACGACCCGGTCGAAAAGCTGGGCCTGGCGCACTTCACCGCGCTGGCTTTAACTCGCGGCACAGCGCGGTACAATTTTCAACAGTTCTTCGACCTGCTCGAATCTTCTGGAGCCAGCCTGGGGTTTGGCGCAAGCGTGCACAACACCAGTTTTGGGGCGCGGGCCCTGACCGAAGACCTGCCCATGCTGTTGGAATTACTCAGCGAAGCGCTGCGCAACCCCACCTTCCCATTGGACCATGTGGAGCGCCTGCGCGGGCAAATCCTCACCGGGCTGGCCATTCGAAATCAGGATACCAGCGACCGCTGCGAAATGGCCTTTGAGGAAACGATTTTTCCTGGGCACCCATACGGACGGCCAAGCGATGGCTACCCGGAAACCATTCGCAGCATCACCCGAGACGGCCTGAGCCGCTTCCACCAGAGCGCCTTCGGCCCGCAAGGCTGCACAGTGGTCATTGTCGGCCCGGTGGCCCCCCACCAAACCGCCGATTTGGTTCGCCGCGCGTTGGGCGATTGGCGTAACCCCTCTCAGATTTCCGCCCCGACTCTCCCACCCATCCGTCCACTGACCAGCGTAGTGACTCGCCACATTGCCCTGCCTGGCAAAGTGCAAACCGACCTGGTGATGGGCTGCCTGGGGCCCAAGCGCAGCTCCCCCGATTACCTGGCCGCCTCTCTGGGAAACAACATTCTGGGGCAATTTGGGATGATGGGGCGCATCGGCGATGTAGTGCGCGAGCGAGAAGGGCTGGCCTATTATGCCAGCGCGGGATTGAATGCATGGATCGAGTCCGGCAGTTGGGATATAACCGCGGGGGTCAATCCCAGCAACCTGCAACGGGCCATATCTCTCATCTTTCAGGAGGTGAACCGCTTCATCAATGAGCCGGTCACCGCGGATGAGTTACTCGACAGCCAATCGAATTACATTGGGCGGCTGCCGCTCTCATTGGAGTCCAATGCTGGTGTAGCCCACGCCTTGCTGAACCTGGAACGCTTCCAATTGGGCCTGGATTACTTCCAACGCTATCCGGCAATGGTAATGGCGGTGACCCCCGAGCAAATTCTTGAAACCGCTCGCCGTTACCTGACTCCCGATCAGTTTGCGGTCATCAGCGCCGGGCCAGAGTGAGGTTAGATGATCTTGCGCACGGGTGTGGATATCGTGGAGATCGAGCGTTTGGGGCAAATCAACCCGACCATCCGGGCGCGGTTCATTCAGCGGGTGTTCACCGAAGCGGAACAAGAACTGACTCATGGCTCCTTTGCCAGCCTTTCGGGGCGTTTTGCCGCCAAAGAGGCGGTCTCTAAAGCATTGGGGACCGGGATTGGCGCGGTGAACTGGCGAGACATCGAGATTCTGCGCGGCCCGGCCGGAGAACCCCTGCTGCGCCTGCACCGTAAAGCGCGTGAGGTAGCCGAGGCGCTGGGACTACAAACCTGGTCAGTGAGCATCAGCCACGGCAAAACCCACGCGGTTGCCCTGGCCGTGGCCATCGGTCAAGACCAGGAAGGTTAGCATGAAAATTCTGGCCATCAGCGACCTGGAAGTCCCCGCCCTATACAGCCCTTTGGTCCTGGAGCGCTTTCGAGACATAGACCTGTTGGTGAGCTGCGGCGACCTGTCCTATTCCTACCAGGATTACATCCACTCGATGCTCAACTGCCGGTTGTGTTATGTGCGCGGCAACCATAAAGGCCAGGAAGAACAAAGCGAGAATGGATTCCTGGCCGGTCCAACCGGCGGCATCGACCTGCACCGGCAGGTTTACCGAGACTCGGACAGCGGCGTGCTGCTGGCAGGCATCCAGGGCTGCCTGCGTTACAATAAAGGCGGCAATCAATACAGCCAGGCCGGTATGTGGTGGATGGTGTGGGGCATGGTTCCGGCGCTGATGTTGAACAAGCTGCGCTTCGGGCGGTTCCTGGATATTTTTGTATCACACGCGCCGCCGTGGAAAATCCACGATAAAGAAGACTTGCCCCACCAGGGCATCAAAGCCTACCGTTGGTTAATCCGCGTGTTTCAGCCAGCCTTCCACCTGCACGGCCACATCCATGTTTACCGCCAGGATGAAGTAACCGAAACGCAACTGGGGACAACCCGGGTGGTCAATGCCTATGGGTTTCGGATGATTGAGTACCAACCATAGCCTTTCCCTAAGAACCTATCCTAATAATTATTGTGGAGGTTTGCGATTTTGAGGTTGTTGCGCGTGCGAAGCACG
>CAYOHX010000095.1:0-11003 GCA_964403875.1 uncultured Anaerolinea sp.
GATGGAGTGGGAGTGCCGACCTCTTTGACGATGACCTCGATGGATGAAGGCAGCACGGACTGGACTCGTAGTTCAGAGATGGCCAGGTCGATACGCGGAACCAGTTGATATGTGCCCGGCGTCACCCCGCCCAGGTCGATGATCACACGCACATCCCCAGGATTGAGCCCATCCAGCAGGGGCAGTGGCCCAGAAAGGATCAGGTTGAGCGCTTCGGGCGAAAGTTCGGCGGCCAGACCCGCGCCCAGGTTAATGGCCTCAATGCTCATGTCGTTGAGCGCAATGCTGCCTTCGATGGCGGCAATGCCAACCACCACGTTGACGGTCTGATCGCCAACCACGGATATTCCTTCGGGAAGGTTGAGGGTCAGGCGGGTGTCAATGTCGTCGCGCGCGCCGGTCAAGTCGACGGGGCTGGTCTCCACATAGCCGGGCAGGCTGTCGACCAGGGAGGGGTTGTCGGCGAAGACGGTGACCGCCGCCGGGGAGACGGAAATAGTGGTCAGGCGGTAGCCGTCACTGACCAGCCCGGTGGTGACCACTTTGACAACCACGTTGCGGTAGCCGCCCATTTGGATGACGGGCTGGATGATGGTTACTTTGGAGGGCTCCAGAGTCAGACCGTTGAGCGCCAGCCCGTTGGAATCGACGGCTTGAATATCCATCGAGCGGGTGATGGTGTCGTTGGCTTTGGTCACGTCCAGCACCACCTGCAAGCCAGCCACCTGCTCCACCAGAGAGGCGGGGCCGCTCACCAGGGCTTCGGCGACATCCAGGGTGGGTTCGCCGGTGCGGTAGCCAATGGCGGGGTCGCCCCGGCGGACCAGGCGCACGGGCATGGCCAGGCTTTGTAGGCGCTCCATGGTCAGGTTGATGCGGGCTGGTGAATAGGAGATGATGCGCACGGGCGAGGTGTTGATTTGCACCTGGACCGGGAGTTCATATTCGCCGGGCTGCAAGCCTGATAGATCAACCACCGCGCGGACCAGGCTGCGCTCGTTGTTGAGACGGTCCCAAATGGAATTGGGCGCGCTGAGGCGCATGCTGACGGTGGTGGAGCCTCCGGCGGTGAGGATGACCGAGGGATCCTGTCCGATGAACTCGATATCCACCTGGCGCGGGTATTGGCGTTCTACGGTGGGATCGGTGGAGGTGACGGCAGAAATCCACACCGTGACCGAGAGGGCCAGGGCGAGCAAGAAGGTGGGAACGAGCTTGACGATCCGGCGGAAAAGGTTCATCCGGGACCATCCTTGCGATCGGAACGTTTGAAGAGGAAATCAAACAGGCGGCTCAAGCCACTGCTGGCGGGGGGCGCCTGGAAGAAAGTGTTGAGGATATTTTCCAGCCGGTCGGTGTCCAGGCGGCGGATCATGCGCCCGCCGTGGGAAACGGAGATCATGCCGGTTTCTTCCGAAACCACCACGGCCACGGCGTCGCAGGCTTCGGATGTGCCCAATGCGGCGCGGTGACGCAAGCCCATTTGGCGGTCGGGGGTGCGGTTGAGGATGCCGCTGGCGGAGAGGGGCATGACGCAGGCTGCCGCAGCGATTTTATCTCCGGTGATGATGACCGCGCCGTCGTGCAGGGGGGTGTTGGGATAAAAGATTTGCAGCAGCAGTTCGGGGGTGACTTTGGCATTCAGGCGTACGCCCGTGGCGATGTATTCTTCCAGGTTATCGCCGCGCTGCATGACGATGAGCGCGCCGTGCTCGCGGTTGGACAGGCGCGAACAAGCCACCACCACTGCCTGGATGGTGGCTTCCATGTTGCCCATGTGGTTGCGCTGGAATCCAAAGGGGTTTGACCCGGCGCGACCAATTCGCTCCAGGCCGCGGCGGATTTCGGGGGCAAAGATGACCGGGATGGACAGGAGCAGGGCGGGCAGGGTGGTGTTGATGAGCCAGGAGAAAGCCGGCAGATCGATGAGGCTGGTGAACAGGCTGATGAGGATGACCAGCAAAATGACGCCGCGAAACAGGACAGTCGCCTGCGTATCGCGAACCAATAGGAGCAAAATGAAGAAAACCACCGTGACCAGGGCCAGGTCCAGAAAGCTGACCCAGGTGAGTCTTTGGAAGAGAAAGATCAATTCATTGAGCAGATTGGTCACGATAGTTGATAAACCCTCTCCAGGCTAGATGGGCCGGAGGATGCGATCCTGGCGCAACTGCTTGAAGAACAAAACGGTATTGGGGATCATAGAATCGCGGGCCGCTTCTTGCCAGGCGGATACCGAGAGGGAATCGGGGGCGCGCTTTTCATAGCCCATGCCTTTCCACAGCGCTTCGTTGGCCAAAGCAGCCGGGACGAACACCAGGGAAGCCTCGCACTGCAAGTTGCGCGAAGCCTGCTCCATTTCTTCGAGCATGGGCGGCAGAACCTGGTTGGCTGGAATTTCGGGGATGAGGACGATGTCTACGGTGCGTGAGACCAGGTTTTCCACCTGCCAGCCCAACACGCCGCCGATGTTTTCACCAACCTTGAGGAGCAGGAAGGCTTTTTCGCCAAAGGCCGCCATGATGTCATCGTGGTTGAGGTCGGCGCTGCCAGGGCGGACGCGGTTGAAGAGCGCGGCAATGGCCTGCGAGTCGCGGGGTTTGCCGCGCATCACGCTGACCTCACCGAGCGAAATCTTCTGGGTGGCAATGGTCTTGACGGATGCGGACTCTTCGGTGGCGATGCCAATTTTTTGATAAGCCGCTACTACCTGCTTCCAGGCGTCCTCAAAGCTGGTGTCATTGCGGATGATCACGTTGGCGGCTTTGATCTTTTGATCCTGGGGCGGCTGGGAGGTGATCCGCGCGCGGGCGTCGGCTTCGCTCATCTTGCGGTTACGCAGCAGGCGGTTGTACTGCGCCACCGGAGAGGAGGTGACCACCCACACGCTGTCGCAGGATTTGTGCATGTTGGCTTCGAGCAGCTTGATGGCTTCTACAACCACCACCTTCTGGGTGGCGTGCTTGATCAGCCAATCCACGCCCTGCAGAACATAGGGGTGGATGATGGATTCGAGTTGTTTGAGGGCTTCGGGGTTGCTAAAAACCAGGCGAGCCACCTTACCCCGGTCGATTTCGCCATCGGGAGTCAGGATCCACTTTCCAAAACTATCAATCACCTTTTGGTAACCCGGAGCGCCCTTGGCGATGACCCGGTGGGTGAGTGAATCGGCGTCGATGGTGTAGGCGCCTAAATGCTCCAACATGCGCCGCACTACACTCTTGCCCGTACCGATATTCCCGGTTAATCCGATGACGTATTTACCTGGCCAACTGCTCACGCCCACTCCTTTTGAGGATTGCCCCTATCCAGTGCAAGATGGGCCCAGCCGATATTCTCCTAGTTGGTCATGGTTATGGCTGGGCGCTCTCGATTGCGTCACCTATCATTTTATGCGTAACAGGTGGTTTTGTAAACCGATTAAGGTCAGTCTGGGAGCTGCTCCAGGTATTTCAAACCGGTGCCGGTGTTGAGCAGCAGGACGCGCTCGTCGGGCGAAACCAAGCCACGCTGTTTGAGGATCTCTAACCCGGCCAGGGTGGCGGCTCCTTCGGGGGCCACAAACAGGCCCTCCACCGAAGCCAGCTCGAGCTGGGCGTTGGTGATGGCTTCTTCGCTCACGCCCACAGCCGTGCCGTTACTTTCGCGGATCGTTTGAAGGATCAATTGATCGGCGAAACTCTTGGGCACGCGAAGGCCCGAGGCGTGCGTCTTTGCGCCTACAAAGAAATCGCAGAAGGGCATGTTTTTCTCTACGGCGCGGACCACGGGTGAGCAGCCTTCGGCTTGAACGGCCACCATGCGGGGGTAGGATTTGGTTTCCAACCAGCCCATAGTAGCCATCTCCTGAATGGCTTTCCAAATGCCCACCAGCCCGGTGCCGCCACCGGTGGGGTATAAAATCACATCTGGCAGGGTCCAGTTGAGCGCTTCGGCGATTTCATAGCCCATGACCTTTTTGCCTTCAGCGCGGTAGGGTTCTTTGAAGGTTGAAACGTCAAACCAACCCTCGTTGCGAGCCTTTTCTCCGGCCATGCCAGCAGCTTCACTGATCAAGCCCTGGATGAGGATGACGGTGGCGCCGGCAATGCGGCTTTCTTTGATGTTCGCGACCGGGGTGTCGCGGGGCATGAAGATGTAAGATTGCATCCCGCCCCGGCTGGCATAGGCGGCCATGGCGCCGCCCGCGTTGCCCGCGGTGGGAATGACCACCTTGTCTACGCCCAATTCGTGGGCGCGTGAGATGGCTGCCGCCAACCCACGGGCTTTGAAGCTGCCGGTGGGGTTCAGGCTTTCGTCTTTGATGAGCAGGTTGGAAAAGCCTTTTTGGGCCCCCAGGCGGGTCAGGCGCAGTAGGGGGGTATCGCCTTCGCCCAAGGTGATGACGTGCTCGGGGCTCTGCACAGGCAAGATGGGGTGCCAACGCCACATGCCGCCGTGACAGTGGCTGATGTAGTCACGGTCAACTTCGCCGCGGGCTTTCTCCAGGTCATAATAGGCCACCAGAGGGGCTTGACAGTTGGGGCAGAAAGTTTGGATTCGCTGGGGATCAAAGACGTTCTGACAAGCAGAGCACTTGAGGTGGGTTAAGTAGCTGAACTGCTTGGCTTCAGCCGAAGCACGCGGCGCGGTCATGCGTCCGTCTTCCCGCTGGTTTCGAGCAGCGCATCGACTCGGGCCCACAGTTCACGAATGTTGATGGGTTTCGACATGTACACGTCGCAGCCAGCTTCCAGGGCTTTCTCCGCATCTCCTTTTAAGGCATTGGCCGTGATGGCAATGATGGGAACATACTGTAGATGCTCGATGTCGCTTGCTCGCAACCGGCGGGCAATTTCGTACCCATCGATGTCAGGCAGGTTAATATCCAAGAGGATCAGATCGGGTTTGGTCTCTGAAGCGATGTCGATGCCCTTCAACCCGTTTTCGGCGGGGATGAAGTTGTGACCAATGGCTTCAATAGCCCGCTTGACCAGGGTCATGTTATCGGGATTGTCTTCAATATATAGGATTTTGGCTGCCATTATTTCTTCTCCTCAGTCTTTCCCTTTTGTTCGATGACCTCCACGACCTGGTTGACAAAGGCGCGAACGGGCAAAGAACCCTTTTGATAAAGTCCTTCAATATGACCGTTTAGACGTTTCAAATCTGTTTCCGAGATATCCTTGGCGCTGACCACAATCACCGGGATATTTTGCGTGCGCGGATCCAGTTTGAGCTCTTCCACCACGCTGAACCCGTCCATTTCTGGCATGGTCAAATCAGTGATGATCAGGTCGGGCAGGCGTTGGCGGGCCTGGGTGAGACCTTCCCAACCGTCCTGGGCATGGAACACGCGGTAGGATTTGCGGGCTTCCAGGAAGCGCCGCACCAGCAAAGCATCGTCTCCGTTGTCGTCGATGAGAAGAATGCTGGTGGTCTTCTCGTCCAGGTTTTCAAGTGCCGAAACCAGCCCTTCGCGCGGGGCGATGTTGGTTTGATCGGAGATGCTGATGTCCACGCGCCATTGGTCGCCCAGAACATGCTTCTCGACCGGGAAAGTGTGGCCCGTGCAGTTGATCATCACCAACTCGTCGGGGTGGATGACGCCTTCCTGGATCATCTTGCGCGTTCCAGCAAAAGCCACCGCCGAGGCCGGTTCAACGGCCATGCCTTCGGTCTTCGCCAATCCCAACATCGCCTGGAAAGCTTCGTTGTCAGACACAGATTCCATTGTACCACCAGCTTGCTGGATGATACGCCATAAATAGGTGTATATTTTGCCGGGGTCGCCTGTGGAGAGAATGGCGATGCGGGTTTCGGGGATGACCGGCTCGGCTTTGTCTTTTCCGGATTTGAAGGCCTTGACCATCGGCGCGCAACCTTCGGCTTGCACAATGCCCAGTTTGGGCAGGCGATCGATGAGGCCCATGTCGAACATTTCCTGGAAGCCGTGGTAAACGCCCATTGGCCCCAGGCCACCGCTGACCGCCTGGATATACCAGTCGGGGGCGCGCCAACCAAGCTGCTCCACGATTTCATAGGCGATGGTTTTCATCGACTCGCGAGCGGGGATGCTGTTGGCGCCGCGGTCCAACGTGAGGCCGCGCCGTTGGGCAAACTCGGCGGCAATTTGCTTGGTCTGGTCATACGTGCCGCTGACCTTAATGACCTCAGCGCCATAAAGGGCCGATTCGCGCAGTTTTTCTTGAGGAACCAACGAGGTCATGAAGACCCACAGTTTAATTCCAGCCCGGGCGCAGGCGGCTGCGTAAGCGACAGCGGCGTTGCCCGTGGAAGCGATGACGCATTCCTTGATCCCGTTTTCCACCATCGCGGCGACCGAAATGAAAGCCTGGCGATCTTTGAAGGAGCTGGTTGGGCCGTAGCGCTCATCTTTTACGTACAGATGCTCGTGTTGGTAGACTTTGGACAGGCGGGTGGTGCGCTCGAGGGGCGTCCAACCCACGTTACCAAAATCCAGTTCGGTGGGTTTGTTCACCGGGATCAGGTCGTGGTAGCGCCAGATATTGCGCGGGCGACCCGGCAAGCCGCGGAACAACTCACGTTTGAAGGCTGCATAATCGTAAACCGGATCGATCCAGGTGCTGCTGCATTTGTCGCAAGTGTTGGGTACGCCAGGACGATAATCCTGCTCGTTTCCACACTCCTTGCATTTGATATATAACGGTTTTGCCATGAACTCCTCGAGTTAGTTTGGTTTGACGGCCACGAAAGGCAATTCGATGATGAAAGTGGAGCCCTCACCGGGGATGCCGGTGCTCTCGGCCCACAGTTTTCCTCCGTGCATTTGAACCAGACGGCGGCTGATGGGCAGGCCCAGGCCGGTTCCACCGACTTTGCGGGTGGTGGATGTGTCTACCTGGCTGAATGCTTCGAAGATCATTTCCAGCTTATCTGGCGGAATGCCCATGCCGGTGTCTTTGATGCGGATGCGGAAGTGCTCCTCATCGACGGTGTCCACATAGATGCCAATGCCACCCTGGGGGGTGAATTTGACCGCGTTGGAAATGATGTTGATGATGACCTGGCGCATGCGGGTGCGGTCGGCTGTTATCTGGCCTACGCGCTCGTCGAATTCCGCGATGCGGAAGTAGAGGCCTTTTTGTTGGGCCAGCGATGCGGTGATCTCCATCGTCTCGGTGATTAGCTCGCGCAGTTGGAATTTTTCCAAGCCCAGGCTCATCTTGCCCGCTTCGATCTTGGACATATCCAACACTTCATTGATCAGGTTGAGCAAGTGCTTGCCGTTCTTCTGAATCAGGCTGATGTCATTGGTCATTTGCTCGGTCAGAGGGCCATCCAATTCAAGCAGGAGGACCTCGGCGAAGCCCAGAATGGAGTTGAGCGGGGTGCGCAGTTCGTGACTCATGTTGGACATGAAGGATGATTTGAGGTGATCTAACTCGCGCAACCGGTCCACGGTAACAGCCTGCTCGGCGTACAATTCGGCGTTCTGCAACGCTACCGAGATTTGGGAAGCCAGAGTTTGAAAGGTGCGCGCGTCTTCGCGGCTGAAGCGGTTGGGGGTGTCGGACATGGCGCTGAACACGCCCATCAAGCGCTCGCCCACCAGCAGAGGGATGTTGATTTCGGCCCGCACTTGCGGCAAGATGGGGTTGGGGACAAAACCGGGATCGAGCTGCGAGTCATTCATGATGACCATCTGGCGCGAGCGCACAGCCCGGCTGACCGGGGCCTGGTTGTCGGTGATCCCGGTGAGGATGCCGGAGGCGACCATCAGGCTCCCGGCTGTGCCGGAACCAGCGGCCACTTCCAAAGCGTTGAGCTCGTAATCGTAGCGGTATACCTGCACGTGGTACAAGTTGAAACTGGTGCGGGCCAGGTCCACCACGGTCTGGAGCAGTTCTTGCGGATCAAGGATGGAGGAGGCCGCGGTACTCACCTGGGCCACGGTTTGCAGTTCGGCGGCGCGTTTGCGCGTTTGTTCCAGCAACATGCGGTTGTTGACTACCACCGCCGCCTGGCGGGCCAGGGTAGAATACAGGCGTTGTTCGCGGTCGGTGAAGTGGTGGGGGTGGTCCCAATGGATGAAGACAACGCCAACCCAGCGCCCGCTAATGGTGAGGGGCAGGGCCGCCAGCGCCCGAGCGCCGCTCTTCTCCAGAATTTCGCGGGCCTGAATGTTGAAATGGGTCGAAGTTTCCAGGTCGGCGACCAGAATGGGGTCGTTTTGTTCATGCAGGAAGGCGGTGTAACCGGGATAATCGGCCAGGGCCAGACGCGTTTCTACGCCCATGACCTGGGTGCCTTCGTCGGGATACCAAACTGCCGCCAGGGAAAGCGATTCGGGCTGTCCGGCTTCATCCAGGTTGATGATATATAGGCGGCTGTCGCGCGCGCCGGCCTGGGCGGCAGGCTCGGATACGGAAGTCAGCGCTTCATCCAGGGTCTGCGCGGTGCTCAAACGGGCGCTAATGCGGTACAGCAGTTCGGTTTCAGAGAGCGCTTGCTCGCGTTGGGCGGCCAGCCGCAGCCCTTCCAGGTGGGTGGCCAGGCGGTCGCCGATCACGTTTACCAGGGTGTTATCTTCGGTGGTCAGGTCCTGGTCGCTTTGGATGCCGAACCAACCAATGGGCTGGTCACGCACAGCCAGCGGCTGAGAAGTCAGATCGGGGATGAGCTGGGCTTCGGCTTCAGGCAGGGGTTGCACCAGGCTCCGGTCATACTGATAAGTGAGGTGGGGCAGGCCGCTGCTGGTGAAGTAGGCTTCCCAACCGTCGCGGGTCAAATCCTGAATGGCGTGCTCGGATTGCTCACGGTAGTGGCGTGATTCTTCCAGGAAGCGCAGGTTCTGCACTTGCTGCGAAAGCCGTTGAGCCACCGTTTGCACCAGGGAGGTATCTTCGGGGGTCAGCTCATGGTCGGGAGCAAGCTCGACGGCTAGATGGCCTTTGAAAAGCTCGCCGCTGCGCAGAGGAACATGCAACCCGTCGATTTGGTCAGGAGGCGTTTCAGCGGGGCGCACTTCTTGCTGGTCGAACTCAAAACTGAGATCAACCTGCCTGGCAGCAACGTCGTTTTGAGCGGGGTTGGCGTCGGGAGCGCTTGCGTCGGACTGACGAGTGAGTCGGCTGACGGCTTGCTCGGCTTGCGTCCGCGAACGATCGGCCTCATCAATGAGTTGCAAGGTTTCTAGTTGTTGGGTCAGCCGGGCCAGCACGCCGTTGATCAGATCAGCATCGTCCTTGCTCCACCTTTGACCGGCCTCGCGTTCGAGTTGCAAGCTGCCGATGGGGCTGCCAGAGATTTTGACCGGGACGACCAGTTCGGCCAACCCACCGGCTTCTCCCGCCCCTTGCCCGTTCAGCGGCTGAACTTCGTCCGATTGGGTCTGATAGCTGTAGCCGAGTTGTTCGGTTCGGCGGATGCCGTCCAAAAATTCATTCCACCCGGAATGGGCTCGGACGCGGAAGGGGGCAGTTCGACGGGACTGCCTGGGGCTTGGGCTGCGAGGTTTGAACTCAAACGACTCGGATACGGGAGCTTCGACCGCCTCGATTTGTGCCTGAGCTTGAAGGTCAGGCGGAGCGAAAGCGTCGAATATTTCTTTGAGCCGTTTTTCGAATTTTTTACCGGTCATACCATCGGACTCCTGTGAAACCTGGGCGGGAGAGCGGCGATTGGTTCAAATCTCCGCTCTCCGATGGTTTCTAGTTATCCTTGCCGTCTTGCTGCTGCAAGCCGAGCTGGATCACGGTGCGCTGGGCGCCAAGGGCGCGGCCCAGTTCTCGGACGGCTACCTGCAAAGCAGATTCGACCGAGGTGGTGGACTGGATGCGTTCGCTGATGGCGTTAATCAAGGATTCGCGTTCGGCTTGCTGTTGAGCGCGGGTGTAGGAGCGGCTGTTCTGCAGCGAAACCGCGACCTGGGAGGCCAGCGTGGTGAGCACATTGACGCTCTCTTCGGTGAAGCGGCCAACCTGGTCATCCTGCACATCCAGAACACCCAAGAGCTGGTCACCAACCACCAGAGGAACCGAGGCCTCCGAAGCCGTGTTGGGCAGCAGCGGATGGGGCAGGAAGTAGGGATCGATGTAGGTGTCGTTCACGATCTCGCCCTTGCGGTTGCGGGCGGTGCGGGCTACCAAAGATTTTTCAGAGTCAATCGGAATGCTGCGGCCTTCGGAGACCATGGTGCGCCCCACCTCGCCGGCTCCAGCCCGCAGGATCAGGTTCTGGTTGGTTTCGTCCAGCAGGTAGATGTGGGCGTGGTACAGGTTGAAGCGTTCTTTGGTCAAATCTACCACTTGCTGGAGCATCTTGTCTGGGTCGAGCAGGGTGGAGATGGTGGTGGAAACCTCGGCAACCATAGCCAGTTCAGCCGCGCGTTGGGCAGTCAACTCCTGCTGGCGGACCTGTTCGGTCACGTCCTGGTTGGTGCCGACCACGCGAATGACGCCCTGGGCGTCGCGGTCGATGCGATAACGGGACAGGATGGTCATGCCCTCGCCCGTGCCGCGGATGACCCGGTAGGTTAACTCGCGTTGTCCGCTGGCTTCGGGGTCCTGGGCGCTTTCTTGCAGGGCCGCAACCAGCTTCTCGCGGTCGGCTGGGTGGATGAATTTGAGCAGCATGGTGGAGACGGGCATTTCGTAGCTGCCTTCTTCTTCCAACGAGGTTCCAAACAGACGGAAAATGTCATCGTTCAAGATGAATGTGCTGGTGTGGAAGTCGTACATCCAGTATGCCATCTTAGCCACATCCAAAGCTTCTGCCAGGCGGAGGCGCTCTGAAGCCAATAGCTCTTGTTGGAGCACTTGCTCCGTTACGTCCTGGTTCGCGCCATTCAGCCGAATGACATGACCTTTGTTGTCCATTTGTACGCGAGTACGAACCGTTACATAGATGATTTCGCCGTTGGCTCGGATCATTCGCGACGTGCCTTCGTAGAGATAGTTGGGGTCGGTGGTCACCAGGGCTTCCCCGATCTTGTCTCCAACGATGTGCGCATCCTCTGGGTGGACAAAGCGCTGCGCGTA
>CAYOHX010000095.1:11103-20026 GCA_964403875.1 uncultured Anaerolinea sp.
GGGTGGACAAAGCGCTGCGCGTAGATATGGGCGGGCATTTCATAAGTGCCTTCTTGCTCGATGCTGGTGCCGACCAGGCGATAGAACTCGTCGTTGAAAATGAAGGTCGTAGTAGCCACGTCCAGGGTCCAACTGGCCAGTTTGGCGGCTTGTTGGGCTTCAGACAGGCGGGTTTCGGTCAAGCGGCGTTCTTCCAACTCGCGTTGCGCGGCGTTGAACAGGCGCATGTTTTCGAGATGAGCGCTCAATTGCTCACTCACAGATTTGACCAGATCACTATCTTCGACCGAAAGCCAGTCTTTGCCAACGATTTGCAGCAAGCCGATGGGGGTTTCCTGAACTTTCAAGTCAAAGTTCAGGGCTTCTTTTTCCAGGTCTACTTCGGGAATTCCCGTGGTTACCATCTCGTGATCGTAGGTGTAGCCCACCTGGGCCTGATCGAGGCTCTTCAGGTAATCTCTCCAGCTCTGGCCGGTCACTTGACGCAAGGTATCTTCCGCTTCCTTACGGTATCGATCGGCCTGGGTGAGTAGGCGCAAGTTCTCGAGACGCTGGGCCACCTGGTCGGCGACCGTGGCGGCCAGAGTCTGGTCCTGGTTTGTCCAGGGCTGTTCACCAGCGAATTTGAACTCACCAATGGTCTCACCGGCCACCGCGATAGGCGTGACCAGGGTGCGCTTGCCGGCTTCCAACTCGGCGGGGATATCGGCCACGGGCTGGACTTTGTCTGCTTCGGCGACGTATGCGATGCGCTCGCGCTGTTCAATGGCGTCCAGGTAATCTTCCCAGCCGGTTTTGACGGCATTCTGGGTTCTTGCTTCCAGCTCTTTGAGCGTGGTGGTGGTTTCGCTGAATACGGAAGCGCTGTGTAGGCTGGAGGCTAGCTGGCTGGCCAGAACTTCGAAGGCGGCCATGTTTTCTTCAGAAAGGCTGCCGGCGACCTTGCTTTGCAAGTTCAAAACACCCAGGACCTGCTCGCCAGAGATGAGCGGAACAGACATTTCGGAGTGGGTTTCGGGGAGCAAGCGGTTGGGCCGGAAGATGCGGCTGTTGGAGGTGTCGGTCACGATCACGGCGCGGCGTTCGATGGCGGCAGTACCGTTGATGGAGGTCAGGTCGAGTGGCAGGCGGTGGGCGCGCTCAAGCAGTTCTCGACCCACTTCGCCCGTGCCCGCGCGCAAGACCAGGTTCTTGGTTTCTGGATTGACCAGGTATATTTGAACGTAGTACAGATCGAAGCGCTCGCGGATCAATTCAACCGCGTCGGAAAGGAGGATGTTGGGATCTTGCACCCTGGATACGCGCCGGCCAATTTCCGCGGCCAGGGCCACATCCTTGGTGCGCTCTGTCACGCGCTGTTCCAGGCTGGCGCTCAATTCGCTCAACTGCTGGTTGGCCAGCCGAATTTCTTTCAGGCGGGCCCGCTCGATGCTGTCGCGCGTAGCGGTTATGATGATGGCCAACAAGCCGGTCGCAACAAAGATACCCACAATGGCGCTGATTTCGGCTCGCATTTGTGGCAAGGTCAGGCTCAGCGTCAGGCTGACCGCCAGGTTGATGGCGAAAAGAATCATCTGCCCGTTGATGGTGAGCAGGCCAACTGAGAGGATGATGGCCAACGGCATGGTGGAAAAGAAAGCATCCACAGGACGACTGACGCCAAAGAGGATCAGACCGTAACCCGTGGCAAAAGTCGCGGCGACGGCAAGAAATGCGCCAGCGCGGAAGAAACGACTGCGGGCCAGGATGTACGTGACGAGGCAAACCACGGCCAGCCCTCCGACCATGAGCGCGCCGGGGTAGACAAAGCTTTGATGGGAAGCGCTAATGGCAAAGTAACCGATTGCGCAGAACAGGCCGAAAATGATCGCCAGCGCCGCCATCAAGGCTGCCTGACGGCGTTGCCCTACCTCGGTGATTGTTGCATGCGGTTTGGTTAACTGGTCCCAGAACTTGCCCAGGCCCGCCCGGGAGCGGTGCTGTCCGGGGGGTTCTGGGAACGAGGTTTGAAGAGATTCAGAATTCATCATGGGTTCCTTTCCCTTCCGGTGTTACGAATTGCCGTTCTTTCGCGAAGCCGGAGAGCGCAGTTCGACAGCGCCGCGATCGGATTTCAAAGCTTGATTCAGGCCAGTCAATGCCACTTGCAGAACTTCATCGACCGAGTCTGCGCGTTGGATTTGCTGGGCAAGGTTGGCGGCCAGACTTTCGCGCTCGGCGCGCTGCTGGGCTTCGGAGTAGGCCTGGGCGTTTTGTAGGGCGATGGCGACCTGGTTGGCGATGGTTTGCAGCAGGTCCACGTCTTGCTGGGAAAGGCCTCCCGTGATGTTTTGTTGCACGTCCAGCACGCCCATGACTTCATTGCCCATCATAATTGGCACCGCAACTTCGGCGCGGGTGTCGGGGAGCAGGGGGTTGGGCAGCCAGCCTTCGGCAACGCTGACGTCGGGCACCAGGGTGGCCTGGCGTGATTCGGCGGTGCGGCCCACCAGGCCTTGCCCTTGGGCCAGCTTGTGACCGCGCTCCAGCATGATCTGGCCTGCTTCGCCGGTTCCGCCGGTCATGACCAGATTGTGATTGGTCTTGTCCATCACATAGATGTGGGCGTGGTAATAACCAAAGGCATCCTTGAGCTGTTCAACGACCTCGCGCGCCAACTGCTGCGGATCGAGGATGGTGGACAGGTTGCGGCTCACTTCAGCGCTAATCTGCAACATGCGCGTGCGCTCTTGCACCTGGCTTTCCAGCGAGCCAAAGATGCCTTTCAACTGGGTGGCCATCGTGTTGAAAGCGCCCGCCAGGGTGCCAAGTTCATCCCCTCGGTCGACGTCCACTTGCTGGTTCAGGTCACCACTGGCCATTTTTTCGGCTGCCTGGGTTAGCACTTCGACCGGTTTCAAGGTGCGGCGGATGAAGAACCAGGTGGCAAGCAGCGTGAGAGACAGGGCGATCAGAATACCGGTCAGATTGGTTTGCCGGGCGATGGTTTGGGGGGCCAGCACTTCGCGCGCGGCCTGTTGGACGACCACGCCGTGCCCCGAATCGAGGCGGGAAACGTAAGAATACCATTCTTCGCCGTTTTCATCGGTGAAGGTGTACAGCCCGGAATTACCCTCGCGCATGTACTTCACCGGAGGGTACTGGCTGTAATCGCGCAGTTCGGTGGTGAGGGTGCTATCGGGGTGGGCAATGAGGAAACCGTCCGGGTCGACGATGTAGGAATACCCGCTCTCGCCGATTTTCGCTACATTGATGCCGGATGTCACATTGGTGATTTCGGTGGCAAAGGAGACCACCTCAACAATGATCCCGTCTACATTGTAGACGGGCGCGGCATAGATGACCGCCGGGCGCTGGGTGGTTCGGCCGATGACGCTTTGAATGGCAATGGGCATGCCAGAGGCAGCTTGCTGAAAATATGCTCGATCACCGTAGTTGGTCAGTTCTCCACGGTCATTTCGGGCAGTGTCTGTGCCGGTCATATCCATGGTGTGAATCAAGTACAACTGTGGGTAGGCTTGACTGATGGCGACCATGAATGGCTCTTGCAGCGGAGGCGCTAGGCTGCGAATTTGGGGCGCGTTGGCCAGGTAATGGATCATTTGCTCATTGAATGTCAGCCAAATTCGCAGGCTGGTGAGCACGGCCTGGTTGGTTTGGGCCAACTGCTCGTTGGCCTGGGCTTGCATGGCGACCTGGACGCGCTGCCCCACCAGGCTGGTGGCCAGGGAGAATACGGGAACGGTGATCAGGGCGATGACCAGGATCAGGCGGGTGTTCAGGTGCATGTGCCGGAACAGGTTCCCGAAAAAACCACGGCGGGATTTTCCCTGGTTGGGTCGCTTTTGAGTGGGGGGATTCAGATGAGTCATGCCAACTCCTTATTCTTTCCCGTCGTGTGAGCCAAGCTTGACGGAGACTTTGGGCACGTTGAGGGCGCGGCCCAACTCGCGCGCCGCCACCTTGAGGGCTTCTTCTGCCGTGTTGGTGCGTTGAATTTGCTGGTTGATCGAGGTGAGCAACGCTTCACGATCGGCCCGTTCCTGAGCGTGGATAAAAGTGCGCGCGTTCTGCAAACCGATGGCAACCTGCGAGCCAATGGCCTGAAGCATGTCCGCGTCGGTTTGGGTCAGGGATTCCACTTGGTTCTGCTGCACATCCAACACCCCGATGACATCGCCACCGAAGGTGAGGGGAACGGCCAGTTCGGCGCGGGTTTCGGGCAGGAGGGGGTTGGCGACCCACCCGGCGGCTTGAGCCACGTCTGAGACCAACACGGGGGCCGCGGTAGCTGCTGCCCGGCCAACCAGGCCTTGACCCGGAGCCAGACGGTGCCCGCGGGCTAACATGGTACGCCCGGCTTCACCAGTGCCTCCCGCCATCACCATTTCGCGCGTCACCTCGTCCAGCAGGTAGATATGCACATGATAGTAATTGAAGGCCGACTGGAGTTGGTCGACCACCTCTTTGACCAATTGCGCCGGGTCCAAAATGGTGGACAGCCGGCGGCTAACCTCTGCGGAGGTAGCCAGGGCTTTGGTGCGTTCCTCGACGCGCTGTTCCAGGCCGTCGACCATTTCGTTGAGCTGGGCGGTCATGGAGTTGAAGGTTCCAGCCAATGAGCCGATTTCATCTTTCGATTCCACCTTGGCCCGGCGGCGTAGATCACCGGCGGCGACCTGGTTGGCAACCGCGGCCAGGCGGGTAATGGGGCCTACCAAAGCCGAAGAAGCCGCCAAAGCCAGGATGATGACTAGAATTCCCAGGCCAATGGCCATCAGAATGATGTAGCGGGCGATTTGGGAAGCCGATTGTTGGGTTTCCGCGAGGCTTTGATGAATGATGACTCTCCAACCCAGTTGGCCGAGCAGGGTCTGATATTCCGAATAGGGAGAAGAAACTGGTTTGATGCTCACCAGGGCCGGGCGTCCGCTGTAATAAGCCATTCCGTAATCGCCCGTTACATCGTTCAAAGCGGTGGAATCTTCGCTGCTCATGGAATAGATGCCCGCGTTGCTGCTATACATCAGGATATTTCCAAAGACCAAATCAGCCTGGCCGGTTTGGCCTAAGAGGATAGATTCCACCAGGTTTGCGTAGCGGCTGATGTCGACCGTGGCGCGCAGCACGCCGATGACTTCGTCGCTTGTGTGAGAGTAGATGGGAACAGCGATGATGCTGCCCAATTTTAAAATACTGGGGTCCCAATCCGGTTCTGCGACATATACGTTGCCGGTACCGCCGTTGTAGGCTGACTGCCACCAAACTTCATCCGCTTGATAATAGTCGGAAGTGCGATTGGTGGAAGCGACCACAGCGCCGAATTTGTTGGTGACAAAAACTTCCACGAAAGAGGGAAAGGCGTTCTGAAAGTCCTCTAGCTCAAACACCAGGCGGTGCTTGGTCACTTCGACGACCAGCGGATCGTCGTCGGGGGCGACAGCCCATTGGATGTCGAGGGTTATCAACTCACCTACATCGGAAGTGCCGCGAACATTACCTTCCATGACAGCGGTTTGGACCGGGTCGTTGAGAGAGAGGGTTCTGAGTGTATCAAGATCATCTTCCAGAGTGAAGGCTACCTGGCTGCCGGTGGATGCGGCCAGCGAAGCCAGACCCTGACCCACGCGGGCGTTGATTTCGTTAGCGGTTAGAGTGACGGCGGTGACACCAACAACAACGATGGAGGTTAGGGCAACGCTCATGAATGCAATGAGCATTTTTGTGCGAATGGAAAAATCGCGGAACTGCCGGATGACCATAATAATGACCATGAGCGCCAGGAAGGCGACAACGAACGATCCAACCCGCAAGGAAGAGTCTAGCACTCTGCGTTCGACAGGGAAGAACTGATCCACCAATAAGGAGATGATGCCGGAAAGGAAGCCCAAGGCCAGGAACGTGGACGCCTGGCGACCTTGCAGTGTACGGCTTACCAACAAAACGGAGGTGAGCACCGTGAACAGAAATACGTGGAAACCCAACCCAGAGAATAAAAAGCTGGAGCTGGAGAGTAGCACCAGGCAGCCGATACCACTAATCCAAATGCCTGCTTCGGGGCGGTTCCTGAGGATGGTGATGATGCCGACGATGTTGGAGAGGAGCGCGACGACCGAAATTGCGCCGATGATGTACAGATGCGTGGCAGGGTTCAACGTGATCTGGTAGATCAAGAACCCCAACAAGAACAACTCCAGCGGGAGGAAAAACAGCGCTGCCTGGATGGCACGACTCGCCAGCGGGGTCATCCTTCGGGATCGAGATTCCAACGATTTATTCATGCTAGATACTCCTGTTTCCGCGCACAGCCGCCGGGATTAAGCACAGCCTGCTTACCGAATAAGTTGCCCACACCCTTACGCTGAAATGCGCTGCCCTGGTCAAAGTGAATTGGCTGCTGCCAAGCTCGATAGCACCTGAAATACTTATGGTTGGGGGTTGTGAGGTTGAGTCGCTGATGTCCATGAACTTTCATGCATCACCCCAACGATGGACAAGTTTTACCGTTCTTTGGCATAAATAATCCACTATCAGTCTAATTGTAAGGAACAACCCCAGCCTTTACAACGGGCCGGGGCGTAGCTTTTAAGGGATTGTAAGGTCAAATGGGATTTTGTAAGGTTGGGGAAAGGTTTGGCCTTGAAATGAGGGCTCTCGGAAGGAGCCGAAGAGTTAATCGGAGGGCGGGTTGAGGAGGTTGGGCAGGTCGGCGGTGGTGGGGAGGACGGCGTGGGCGCCTGTCCGATACAGTTCGCGTTCGGCGCCAAAGCCGCACAACACCCCCACGGTTTGGGCCCCGGCGGCGAGCCCGGCGCGAATGTCCACGGTGGTGTCGCCGATCATGAGCACCTCATGAGGCTGGACGCCCATCTGTTCCGCGGCCCAGCGAATGGGGTGGGGGTAGGGCTTGGTATATTCACAGGTTTGGGAGGTGGCCACGCATTGGAACAGGTCGCGGAGCTCGAAGTGATCTAAAAAGGCCAGCGTAGATTTCTGGTCGCGGGCGCTGACCACCGCCAAAGGGTAGCGTCCGTGGAGGAAAAGCAGCGCTTCACGCACCTGAGGTATCATGGCGTATTGCTTGGGCGTGGGGTGGCGGCGGCGGCGGGCCAGCCAGTTGAACAGCCGGCCCAGGTCATCGTCCAGCCGGGCCCAATCGAGGAGCCAATAAGCCAGGTTGCCCGGCGATTCGGCGGCCATGATGGCCCAGCGGGCAAAAGAGCGGGAGTCCTGGTGGGGGAACAGAAAGCGGACCGGCTTGAGCATGGTGGCCAGTTTTGCGGTCCACAAGTCATCCGTGTCGCTGAGAGTCCCATCGACATCAAAGCAAAGGGCCTTAATCCGACTCAGGTCAAGGGTCACGCTTCATCTCCGGCGTTAGAACTGTCGGCAGGGCCTTCAATTTCTTCAATCGCCTCCAATGGCGTAGCTCCGCCAAAGCTGACCCGCAGCAGGCCGGGCAGGTAGCGGTCCAGGGTGTGAACGCAGGGGTAGATGGCGTTGCGGATCATGCCGGGGGTCAGTGGCTCATCCTCAAAGTTCAGGCTGCTCTTATAGCGCACTTCACCGTCGGAGTAATCCAATTCGAGGTTGCCGATGCGCATGTTGTAATTGGCGCGGGTGATGAATTCGGAAATCGCCGAGCGCACATCTTCGGGAACTTTGATGGGCGCAACGGCATAGAAAAGGAACTCTTCCAGGTCGGGATGGATGATGGCATAGCAGCGCAGGTCTCCGTTGCGGCCGGTGAAACCCATTGTGAAGGCGTACTTGCTTTCCATGCGTCGCGGATACCATTCATCCTCCGTGAGATAATCCTGGAGGGTTTGAAAGGCCAACATGCCGTTGGGATTGGGCGAGGGAGCGCCGGTGTCTTGTGGAGTTTGGCTGTCATCGGAAGGAGTCATAGAGGTTTCTCCGCCAGAGGGATTCAATTGTTCTGCACAAAATCAATCGCATACAACGCGTCGGTATAGCCGGGGCGCTGACTGAGGGCTTCATTAAAGGATTGTAGGGCTTCGGGCTTCTTGCCTTCGCGATAGAAAGCCCAGCCTTGCCAGAGCAGGGCTTCTTCGGAGTTGTCCGTAATGCGCAGCGCGTAATCGACAATGGTCGTCAGTTCTTCGGTGCGGTTGGTGCGGAAGTAGGCGATGAAGGGGCCGAATTGATAGCGCAACATGCGGTTGGGCAGCCCCAATTTGCGAGCCTGGTCGTAAGACTCGGCTGCGTCACGGTACTGCTCGAAGTAGACCTGATTGGTTCCCAGGTTGAACCAGGCGAATTCATTATCAGGGGTTTGCTGGGTTTCGGCTTTGGCCATCTCCAGGGCATTCCGGCGGTTGGTGTCGATGTCCCAATCTTCGCCGATGATGCTGCGCACCGCGTCGGTTTGTTCGGGCGTGTAGAGGACCATATACACCCGGTTGAAAGTCTGCCAACTTCGGTCCAAGTCGCGGTAGGAGGCGATCCGGTCGGGACCCAGGTAGGAATCCTGGGTGTAGAAGATCTCCAGGTCGTCGTTGTAGCCGGTGATCAGCAGGTAATGGCCCGACCAGCCGTCATCGCCGAAGTACGTGGCTTCCAGGATGACCGATTCTTCGATCATCACGGGGATACCGGCGGCGATGAAGCGCTTGAGCATCTCAATGTTGCCATTGACGCGGTATTCAGCGTTCAACCAGCCTGCGCGGTTGCGCACAAAGTATTGCAGTTCGTCGATGTTGACATTTTTGTCTTTTTCGTTAGGCCGGATGAGATTGCCAATATCGGCCTGGTTGCCCTGCCAGCCGAACATGCGTAGATGCAGGGCCAGGGTGGCGGGACCACAGTTGTTGGCGGTTTGTTTTTCATACTCCGGCGGTGCGAGGGTGACGATGTTGGGGATGGCGGTGGGGGTGAGGGTGATGGTGGGCGTCGGAGAGGG
>CAYOHX010000096.1:0-19340 GCA_964403875.1 uncultured Anaerolinea sp.
ACGGCGGGCAGGTGGGCGGCGGGTTTGCCTTTGCCCTTGCATTTGCATAGCCGCTTCTAGCCCATCCAGATCAGGCGCAGAGGGAAGTAGACAACCAGGACCACCGGCACAACAAAGAGAACGATCCAGATGGCCGCGTTGGCCAGGAACTTGAGGGTGTTGATGAGGGCCTGGATGGCGTCGCGGGCCACACCCACCGGCTGCCACTTACCAATGGTCAGGGGGGCGACGGCTTCCAGCGATTGGATGGTCACGCTGATGGCCGAAAGGGCGGCGGATTCTTCGTAGTACTTGATCTGGCCTTTGGTCACTTCAATCTGCTCGCGGATGTAGACCAGTTGGTTGTAGACATTGAGCACGTCTTCAGTCTTGGAGGCCTCGTCCATAATCTCCTGGAGCTGTTTTTCGGTGTTCTCCAGGTTGGTCAGGCGAGAGCGCAGATCAGTGTATTGATCGGTGACATCGTCGCCGGTGACATTTTCATAAATGATGTCCTTGGCGGGGTCGGCGACCAGAGCTTTGATGGTATCGAGGGCTTCTGTCAAGCGTTCGGCGGGCACGCGCACGGTGATGTTGGCGGCGGGAACTTCCACGCCGTCTTCAGTGTAGGTTTTATATAAACGGGACGATACAACGAAGCCGGTCATCTCTTCGGCCATACGGGCCACGGCATCTAGCGACGCGCCGGGATCGGCGGTGGCAATGGACAGGTCGGCGTTGCGGATGACCAGGCGTTCGACGCTGGCCTGCCCGGTGGCGTTTCGGGCGCCGCCGGATTCTTCTGCGGCTTTGTCCATTTCATAGGAAGCAGCGGGCTCCGCGGCGGGCGCGCCACCGCTGTAATAGTCCATGGCGGGCGATTGGCTGGACATTGCCGGAGCGCAGCCAATACTTACCAGGGCCAATGCCAGCAAAACAACAACGAGAATGGGGCGTTTGAACATGATTTCCTCTCCTTTTCGGCTTCTATTGCGGATAAGACGCTCCCATTTTCGGGTTGGTTCCCGCCAGATTACCAGCCCTCTGACAGGCGGGCGGCGTGGCGTTCGGGGAGCTCGACCTCGCGGATGCGCCGCTGAACCGAGCGGACATCGTAGGCGGCTCGCATGGGGGTCCACTCTCCCGTTTCGGTTTCGAAAAGGGCATACGCGGCGCGGGGATCGTGGTCGCGGGGCTGGCCCACCGACCCAGGGTTGAGGATGGCGCGCACGGGTGCAAGAAACTTTTCTCCAGGAGGGGGGAACGTGAAGTGCAACGTCCGCCCTCGAGGGACCATGTGAAAGACCAGGGGAATGTGGGTATGACCCACCATGCAATAATTGGTTTTGAAGGAATGAAAGTTTTGGCGGGCCGTGTGCTGATCGAGGACATACTCCCAGACCGGGTTGCGCGGACTGCCGTGGGCCAGGGTTGTTCCGTCCATAACCAGCGTTTCAGGGCGTTCTTCAAGCCAGGCGCGATTTTCGGGCCTGAGCACGGCGCGCGTCCAGACCAGGGACTGGCGGGCCTCGTCATTGAAAGTGTCGCTGGCAATGCGGTTGAGGGCCGCGGCATCGTGGTTGCCCAACAGGCACACCAGGTTGGGTAATTCGCGGAGGGTCTCAATACACTCGTTGGGATACGGACCATAACCCGTCACATCTCCGAGGCACCAGATGGATTCGACTTCACCCGAGCTTTCTAACACCGATTTGAGCGCAGGCAGATTGGCATGGATATCAGACATCACCAATATTTTCATATCTTTAAGTTTCCCCACCGATAGTCGAAAATAGGTTACGGAAGATCGAAACGCAGCTCCCACTGGCCGGGCGCCGTGGCCCGGAAGGTTGATAAATCCCCGACCAAAATGAACCAGGTGTTGCCCGGTTTTTGATGGTATGGCAATCCATAGCTGTTGAACAGCATGATAGGCCGGCCGTTGCTGATGGTTTTCCAGGTTCCTTCCATACGCACGCCATCACGGAAGAAAATGGCTCGTTTGCCCGCGTTTTGATCGAAGAGGGCGATGTCGTGAAGCGTGGGGGCGAACTCGGTATAGGTGGCGTACAGGATAACGATGTTAGCGGCGGTGACCTGCTGATTGTTGAGCCGGTCTACCAGGGGGATCATGTCGATGGTGGTCTCGTTGGCCCCGGATTCGATCCAGCGCTCATAGAGTCCGGTTTCGGCATTGAAAACCCATTCGCCGCGAGCCTGGCGACTGAATTGCACGGCCAGGAAGGGCGCGGGCTCGTTGATGGGGTGGATTTCGTCGCTAAAAATCATCCCACGCAGGTCGCGGCGGCTGTTACTGACCTGGTTGAGGGCGTTGACGTAATCGGTTAGTTCAGCGGTGCTGACAAACAGGGTGGTTTCCATGATCTCGCCGTCGATGCGATACTTGGGCGGAGAGGGGATAAACTTTTCGGCCAGAGCCCTGAAGCCAAGCTCATCCAGGAGGACTTTATCGACCTGGTCGTCGGCATTGCCGTAAAAGAGCAAGCCCTGGTACATTTCGGTAAGCTGAGCGTCCACCAGGCGCCCGGAGCGCACCGGCCCGACCCGTTCGGCGTCCTGACCAAGGTAGACAGCCATAAAGCGGTTGTACCCATACCCGATGTAGTATTCAAAAATCAGGTCAGCGTAAGTGAGCCCGGCGTGGGGCCGCCCGGTGCGAGGGTAGTTGGAAACCTTGACCATGACTGGCCGGCGATTGAGCAGGTCGGGATTACTGACCACCAGGCCGGTGAGCGGGTTGACGTTGTTGGGTAATTCGGGGAGCAGGGTCAACTCGACGGGCTCGGTTGGGGTGGCCGCGGGCTGATCATCAATGGGGGCGGCCTGGGGTTCCTGGCCGGTTTGGGGCACTTCGGCGGTCACGTCGCTGGATGCTGGGGTCCACACCACGGGTTGCGGGGGCGTGGTTTCACAACTGGCAACCGCAGCCAGGATGAGCATCAAGATCGAGAAAGGGATGATGGCCCGTAACATCAACGATAGTATAGCACGAGAACCGGCCTTGTCGGGAGACGCGGGTTATCATTTGTGAAAGGAGAAGCGATTGGATGCGGATTGTAGCGGCAGCGGACTCGTCTGGATACTGAGTGGCCTTCTCGCTAAGCCATCGAGCTAACACCATTCGGCGTAGGTTGGGTTGAGCGGAAAAAACCAGGCCGGTTTGATCCCAGGCTTTGAAGCGAAACCCAACAATCCGAGGTTTTTGGCGGGTTTTGGGGCAGTCGCGGGGTGATTCGACGGGTCAACGCTGCCCTTCAACCCGACCTACGAAAAGTGATATTTTCTTCATATGGCGAGAGAGCCACTAAGATGGACTGGTCAGGAGGGCGGAGTAGCCGCCGCATATTGAGTAGACAATGATCACTGTGTGCTACCCGGCCCATACATTAAGGGATTAATCGGCTGCGCGGATGGCTTCGATGATCTCGGCGGCGTAATCGAAACGATTGAAGGCGGGCATGATGTACACGCCTTGCGCGAAGGCGCGCAGTTCTTCGATCAGTTCGATGGCGATTTGGATGCCCTCGCGCGCGCCTTTCTCGGCAGCCTTGTCCATCCGCGCTCGGATTGCGTCGGGGATGATGATGCCGGGCACTTCCTGGTGTAGGAAGTTGGCGTGGCGGTTGCTGGCCAGCGGCAAGATGCCCGCGAGTAGAGGAATGGGCAAAGGTTGGCCCAACTCGGCTTCTACCCGCTGGAGGAATGCCTGGGCCTCGGCGGGATGATAGGTGGGTTGGGTTAGAACGAAGTCGGCCCCGGCTTTCAACTTGCGGCGCAGGTTTTTAATTTCCGACTCGGGGTCAGCGGGAGTCAGGTTCAAGGCGCATCCCACAAAGAAACTGGTGGGTTGGCCGATATCTGCTCCGGAATGATCGACCCCGGCGTTGAAGCCCTGCTTGATGAGCTTGATCAGACCGGAGGGTACCAGGTCGTAGTTGTCGTTGGCGTTGGGATAGTCACCGATGGAGGTGGGGTCGCCCATGACGACGAAAACGTTGCGTACGTCGAGGGCGTGGGCAGCCAACAGGTCGCCCTGCACGCGCAGCAGGTTGCGCCCGCGGGTGGGAAAGTGGAGGGTGGTTTCCACATTGACACGGCGTTGGAGCAGGGAGCAAACCGCCCAGGGGCTCATCCGCATGCGGGCCATGGGGGAATCGGCCACATTGATTACATCGGCCCCGGCTTCAGCCAGCAGCGAAGCCCCGGCAATGAGCTTATGGGTGGAAAGGCCGCGGGGCGGGTCCATTTCCACGGCGACCACAAAGCGCCCCGCGGCTAATTTTTGAGCCAACTGCGTGGGCTGGTCGGCCGGCGCGGCTTCGGATTTCTCCGCTACCACGGCGGGCTCTTCGGGTTGAACGGTGGCGGGGTCGGTGGATTGGAGGGCCTGGGCCATGAATTGGATATGCTGAGGGGTGGTGCCGCAGCAGCCGCCGATCAGGCGGGCCCCGGCTTCCCAGAAGGCCAGCGCGTATTCGCCGAAATACTCCGGCGCGGCGGCATACATGATGCGACCGCCGACCTGCTCGGGCCAACCAGCGTTGGGCATAACCGAGAAGACACCCTCGGGCACTGCCTGACGCATTTGCTTGAGGATGCGCAGGATTTGATGGGGGCCGCCTGAACAATTGACACCGATCAGGTCTGCTCCGGCAGCGTGGATGCCGCGGGCCACTCGGGCGGGGCTGTCGCCCAGCAGGGTGCGATCATCACGGGTGAAGGTCATGGAAGCCACCACGGGGAGGTGGGGGGCGGCTTCACGAGCGGCATGAATGGCTTCGACCACCTCATATAGGTCAGTCATGGTCTCGATGATGAGCAGGTCCACACCGCTTTCGGCCAGAACCGCAATTTGCTCGGCAAAGGCCGCGCGGGCTTCTTCAGGCTGCACTCGTCCAAACGGGGCCAGGCGCACGCCCAAAGGGCCGACATCTCCGGCGATGAGCACATCTTTGAAGGAGGCCAATGCCACCCGGCGGGCCAACTCGACCCCGGCGTGGTTGATTTCGACCAGTTTATCTTCCAGACCGTGGCGGCCCAGCTTGAAGCGATTGGCCCCGAAGGTATTGGTCTGAATGATGTTCGCGCCGGCCTCGATATATTCGCGGTGGACTTCGCCGACCACGGCTGGTTGAGTCAGGTTGAGGCGATCGAAGCAATCCTCGAAAGTGATTCCACGTTGGTGCAAGATGGTGCCCATTGCCCCATCGGAAAGCAGCGGGCGGGGAGATTGCAGCGCGGTGAGGAAGCGGTTGGGGAGGTTCATGTTCACCTCATGAGTTGTTCCACGCGGCTCTCCCCTACGTTGAAGTAGCGGGCGGCCGGATGGTGGACGACGATGGCGGCGGTGGATTGTTCGGGCACCAACTGGAAGGCGGAAGTCAGGCTCATGCCCAGTTCGGCTTCAGCGGGCAACAGTTGGAAGACCTTCTGGTGATCCGAAAGCTCCGGAATGGCGGGATAGCCCCAAGAATAGCGCTTGCCCTGGCCAGCGGACAGACCCAGTTCGCGGCGGATGTGCTGGTGCAGGTAGTCGGCTGTGGCTTCGGCGGTTTGGACGGCCAGCCCATGCAGGAAGTACGCTTCGCTGTACTCGCCCTTCTCCTGCATCCGGTCAAATAAGGTTGTGGCATTCTGACCAACCGTAACTACCTGGAGGGCGACCACGTCTAGCTTGCCCGAGTCCTGCGTGGCGAAATAATCCGCCAGGCAGAGATGGTCGCCTTCGGGCTGGCGGGGGAAGTTCAGGCGCAGCAGTTCGGTGGGTTCCTTGGCAGCCAGGCTGGCGGGATCATAAACGATGAGTTCGTTCCCCTGGGCCTGAACGGGCCAGTAGCCGTACACAGCCTGTGGGCGCAGCCAACCATCCGCAATGGCGTGCCGGCGCATTTCATCCAGGCGCTGCTGGTATTCGGCTTCCAGTTTGATCCAGGCATCGCCGTGGGTGTTCTTGGCGCCCCAGGAAAGGCGGAATAATTCGTTGATCGAAAGGTGCTGGAAGACGGCTTCCAGGGGCATTTCACGCACCACTCTCGGGCCCCAGGAGGGCGGGGTGGGCAGCTTCTCAATAGGCGGCGTGGTGGAGCGTTGCGAGGCGTTTTCGGCGGCGTTTCCGTTCGCCGATGCGCGACCCAATTCCATCTCCGACTCACGGTAGATGCGTTCCAGCAGCGCAGACCGCTGCTCAGGGTTCATCAGGGCATCCATTGTGCTGAGCCCTTCAAAGGCATCCTTGCAATAGAAGACACCGGGCGTGTAGGCCTGGCCGGATTCGGTTTGCAGAATGCGGCGGCCAAACCGGCGATTGATGGCCGCGCCGCCGATGAGCACAGGGAAGGACAGCTCGCGGCGCTGCAGTTCGTTGACGATGAGTCCCATTTGCTTGCTGGTGCTGACCAGCAGGGCGCTCAAGCCGATTGCGTCCGCGTTGGCTTCCACGGCGCGAGAGATGATCGTGTCGGCAGGAACCTGCTTGCCCAGGTCGATGACGTTGTAGCCGTTATTGGAGAGAATAGTCTTGACCAAATTCTTGCCAATGTCATGCACATCGCCGTAAACGGTAGCCAACACCAGGGTACCCTTGGCAACGCCTTCTTTCTTTTCCAGGTATTGCTCCAGGTGCGAGACGGCTTTCTTCATCACCTCGGCGGATTGGAGCACGAAGGGCAGGATGAGTTCACCGGCGCCAAACTTGTCGCCAACCTCTTTCATGGCCGGGAGGAGGATGCCGTTGAGTACCTCGATGGCGGCATCGTGGCGAGTGAGGGGCGTGGGGCGATGAATGAGCTCATCGATATCGGCTTCGATGCCGTTGGGCAGGCGATGGAGAATGCGATAGCCCAGGCGCTCTTCGGCGGACATGCTCATCAGGGCCGCCTGGAGGTTATCAGCTTTGGAGGCTTTGGCGGGACCGGCATGTTCAAAGTGCTCGATCAGGCGTTGAAGCGCGTCGGGGCGGCGGGCGAAGATCAAATCTTCAGCCAGCTCGCGCTCCTCAGCGGGGATGTCGGCGTAAGGGGTGATGGTGGCGGGATTGACGATGGCCATATCGAGGCCTGCCTGAACGCAGTGGTAGAGCATGACGCTGTTGATGGCGGCGCGGGCGGCAGGGCTGAGACCGAAGGAGACATTGGACACGCCCAGCGAGGTGAGCACGCCGGGCAAGGCGGCCTTGATGACGCGGATGCCCTCGATGGTTTCGGTGGCTGACTGGGCGAATTCGGGGTCGCCGGTGGCCAGAGTGAAGGTCAGGTCGTCAAAAACCAGATCGTGGGGCTGGAAGCCGTATTCACCGACGGCGATGTCGTAGATGCGCCGGGCCACCTCCAGCTTGCGCTGGGCGGTTTTGGCCATGCCCTGTTCGTCGATGGTGAGGGCGATAACGGCAGCGTTGTACTTGCGGGCCAGGGAGAATATTTTATCGGCTTTGGCGCGTCCTGCTTCGAGATTGGTGGAGTTGATCAGGCAGCGACCGGGGGCGGTTTGCAGGGCTGTTTCGATGACATCCGGCTCGGTCGAGTCGATGATGAACGGCACGCGCACCGAAGGCGCCAGTGCTTTGATGAGGCGGCGCATGAGTTCACCTTCGTCGGGGCGCTCGGTGAGGGCGGTACACAGGTCCAGGCCGTGCGCGCCGGAATCTACCTGGGCGCGGGCTAGATCCAACGCGCCTTCGAAGTCTTCGGCCATAATCATCTTTTTGAATTTGGCGCTGCCCTGGGTGTTCAGCCTCTCGCCGATTAAGAAAGGTGGCGGTTCCTGGAGCATGGGCTGGGCCAGCGTGGCCGAAGAAAGGCGCGGCTGGCGCTGGATGGGGTTGGGCTGGGCGTTTATTCCGCGCAGACGATCAACCAGCAGTCGCATGTGTTCGGGCGTGGTGCCGCAGCAGCCTCCCACAATACGCACGCCAAACTTTTCCACGTATGAGGCGAGTGTTTCGGCGAACGGCTCTGGTTGCAAGGGGTAGACGGCCTGCCCATCCACGTTGAGGGGCAGCCCGGCGTTGGGAATGCAAGAAACGGGCAGATGCGCGGTCTCGGTCAGGTAGTGGAGGGGTTCGCGCATGTAGTCGGGTCCGGTAGAGCAGTTGAGACCGATGGCGTCAATGGGAAAGTCTTCCAAGATGGCAACCACGGCGGAGCTATCGGTGCCCAGCAGCATGCGCCCGGTGGTGTCCAGGGTCACCTGAGCCTGAATCGGCAAATAGATGCCGGTTTGAGCGAAAGCATCCTGAATGCCAACGATGGCTGCCTTGACTTCCAGGATATCTTGAGAGGTTTCGATCAGAAGTAAGTCTACGCCAGCAGAGACAAGGGCGGCGGCCTGTTCGCGGAAGATGTCGGCCAGTTCGGCGAAGGCCACGTTAGAAAGCTCGGGGTCGCTCATGGAGGGCAGTTTGCCGGTGGGGCCTAACGATCCGGCTACCAAACGCTGCTGTCCGGTTTTTTGCGTGTATTCGTCAGCCAAACGGCGAGCTAGTTGGGCGGCGGCGATGTTGATGGCGCCAACCTGTTCCTGCAAGCCGTATTCGGCCAGGGTGAGGCGGTTGGCGCGGAAGGTGTCGGTTTCGATGACATCTACACCTGCGTCGAGGAAGGAGCGGTGCACGGTTTCGACCGCGTGGGGGGCAGTGATAACCAGGTAGTCATTGCAGCCATTGGTGCGCTCGCCGCCAAAGTCGGCAGCCGTCAGATTGAGCTTTTGCAGGCTGGTGCCCATTGCTCCGTCAAAGACCAGTACTTTTTGAGCAAGCAGATCGAGATATTTCCGGTTGGTATAATTTCGAGTCATAGACCCTCCGCTAAGGGGTTGTTTAAACAAAAATCCTCTCTGGAGTGGAGAGGCCGATTTGCTCAGCGCAACTCTCATCTTCCAGAACGCCGTGGGGGGCGGTTTCTGCCGGAATTGGCACCGGGCGAATGGCCTGGTTGCCGAGGGTTCACAGGGCCGGTCCCTCCACCTCTCTGGATGAGTGGGCGCAAGAGGATGCGCCCATTGAATTGTGCGCAAATCATACCATAAGTGGATGAATTTTGCAGGATGGGAATTGGTGACTACGCCGATTCCAAATGAACCGGAATTGGAATGTTGCAATAACCTCTCCGAGCTAAAACTGGCGTAAAACTTGCAGAGAAAGCTGACAGAGAATCCTTTGATTTAGCCCTGTGTAAAGGATATAATCAGACTATGGTACCGAGCTCTGAACCCGTGAAATTTCCTCCTTTCAAAAATTTTATGTGGGCGGGCATCCTGCTGGCCTTGTTGGGGTGGGGCGGACTGGCCGTGTTGATTGTGTTAACCCTTCCAACCCTGGGTCCCCGCTGGCTGTTCTACTTTCTGCTGGTCACCGGCCTGAGTGGGCTGGCGCTGCCGGTAACCTATTTCTTGAATTTGCGTTTTTTGTCCGAGCCGCCTGCTGACGGTACGGTGATTTGCCGCCAGGCGATTTGGTTTGGCATTTACGGAAGTTTGCTGGCCTGGTTGCAGCGCGGGCGGGTGCTGACCGCTGCTCTGGCCCTGGTTCTGGCTCTGTGTTTCATGTTGGTCGAAGCCTTGATCCGCGTGCGCGAGCTGAGCTTGTGGACCCCACGCGAGGAGACGCCACCGGATGAGCGTTGATCTACGCTCGCTGCCAGCGGTGGAGACGCTCCTGCAAACCCAACAGGCAGCCAATCTGGTGGCGGATTACGGCCGCCCGCTGGCCCTGGAAGCAATCCGCGCCGAGTTGGCTGAACTGCGCCGGCGCTTGAAAGAGCAAAATGAACCCGTTTTGCCTGAGCGTGGGCAAATTTTGGATGCGGCGGCCGCCCGGTTGGAAAGCTGGCTGCGCCCCACGCTTATTCCAGTCATTAACGCCACAGGGGTGGTGCTGCACACCAATTTGGGGCGTGCCCCCTTGAGTCGGGCGGCGATGAGCACGGCGCAAAGCCTTTCAACGGGCTACTGCACTTTGGAGTACGAACTGGGGAAAGGGGCACGCGGATCGCGCGCGGTACATGCCGAGGAATTGCTGAAGCGCCTGACCGGCGCGGAGGCGGCTTTGGTGGTGAACAATAACGCAGCCGCTCTGCTGCTGTGTTTGAGCGCTCTGGCTCGCCGTCAGCGTGTGGTGATTGCTCGCAGCCAGTTGGTGGAAATCGGCGGCGGGTTCCGCGTGCCGGATGTGATGAATCAATCGGGGGCCAAGTTGGTGGAGGTGGGCACGACCAACCGGGTTCACCGCCGTGATTTTGAAGAGGCCTTGGTCGAACCGGCGGCGCTGGTGCTGCGAGCTCATCATTCCAATTTCCGCATTTTGGGCTTCACCACGGAGCCTTCATTGGAAGAATTGGTGGAAGTGGCCCATGCCCGCGGCGTACCGGTGCTGGACGATTTGGGCTCGGGGGCGCTGTTGAACACGGAGCAGTATGGATTGGCGCACGAGCCAACGGTGCAGGAGTCGATGCACGCCGGGGCTGATTTGATCTGCTTTTCGGGTGACAAGCTTTTGGGGGGGCCGCAAGCGGGAATCATCATCGGCAAAGCGGAACTGGTGGCAAAGGTGAAGAAACATCCTTTGGCGCGGGCCGTGAGAGCAGACAAATTGTGCCTGGGGGTGCTGGCCGCGACGCTGATCCATTACCTGAAAGATGAAGCTGAACGCGAAATACCGATCTGGCGGATGATTGGCACAACCCCCGAGCAAATTGAGGCGCGCGCGCAGCGCTGGCGCGCCATGCTGGGCATGGGCGAGGTGATCGAATCCCGCTCGACGGTGGGCGGGGGCAGCCTTCCCGAAGAGACTTTGCCCACCTATGTGCTGGCATTGCATGTACCCCAGCCGAATAAGTTCCTGTCGAAACTACGGGCAGCTAACCCACCGGTGATTGCTCGGGTGGAGAACGAACAGGTGATGTTTGACCCGCGCACGGTGCTGCCCGAAGAAGAGGGCGCGCTGATGGTGGCACTAAAGAATATTCTTGGAAAACTATAATTGAGGCGAAATCCATGAAAAGCGACCTGAACGCATTGATGCATGAGAACGACCTGAATGGCTTACTGGTAGTGGGTCCGGGCCAACACAACCCGGCTATGGTTTATCTGACTGGCGGCGCGCACTTGACCGGAGCTGACCTGATCCTCAAACGAGATGGAAAAGGCTTGCTGTTTCACGGCCCCATGGAACGCGACGAGGCGGCCAAATCGGGTCTGGAGACGCGCAGCTATTCCAATTACCCGCTGGCTGAGTTGATCAAGGAGGCCAACGGGGACCGGATGCTGGCGGCTTTGCTGCGTTACAAGCACATGTTTGAGGATGCCGGGCTGACCCAAGGGCGGGTGGCCATCTATGGTGTGGCCGAATTGGGCAACGTTTTCCCGGTGATTAGCGGGCTGCAAGAACTGCTCCCGGGGCTGGTGTTCACCGGAGACCTGGAAGGCAAGGTGATCAAGAAGGCCATGTCGACCAAGGAGAGCGCAGAGGTTGAGCGCATCCGAAGAATGGGCAAAGTGACCACGGCGGTGGTGGGGCAAGTGGCGGATTACCTGAGCAGCCAGCGAGCCAAGGACGGCGTGTTGGTGAAGGCCGACGGAGAGCCAGTGACGATTGGCGAGGTAAAGGGTTTGATCAACCGCTGGTTGGCCGAACGCGGCGCGGAAAACCCTGAAGGGACCATCTTTGCGATCGGGCGAGATGCAGGCGTGCCTCATTCCAGTGGTAACGCAAGCGACCCGATGCGCCTGGGGCAGACCATTGTGTTTGACATCTTCCCCTGCGAAGAAGGTGGCGGTTATTTCTACGACTTCACGCGTACGTGGTGCCTGGGCTATGCCCCGGATGAGGCTTTGATGCTCTATGAACAAGTAAAAGAAGTCTTCACTACCTTGATGGGTGAGTTGAAGGTGGGCGACGACTTTTCGGTTTACCAGAAGCGCACTTGCGAATTATTTGAAGCGATGGGACACAAGTCGGTGCTGAGTACGCCCGAGACGGAGGAAGGCTACGTTCACAGCGTGGGTCATGGTCTGGGGCTGCATGTGCATGAGCGCCCCTTCAGCCGCATGGTGGGCGCGCAAGAAGATTTGCTCAATCCAGGCACGGTGATGACCATCGAACCGGGATTGTATTACCCCGAGCGGGGCATGGGCGTGCGCCTGGAAGATACGGTGTGGGTGCGCCCAGACGGAGAGATGGAAGTGCTGGCTCCGTACCCGTTGGATTTTGTGCTGCCGGTTAAAGGATAGACAGAGATCGTGAACGAGATCGACGAATTTGAACGAACATTTCCGCCTGGGCGGATTTTAGGGATTGAGACCTCCTGTGACGAGACAGCCGCGGCGGTTTTGGAAAATGGCCGCGTGCTGCATTCCAGCGTGGTAGCTTCGCAAATTGATATCCACACCCAGTACGGTGGCGTGTTTCCCGAGGTAGCCTCGCGGCAACACGTGCGTACCATCTACGCGGTGGTGGAACAGGCCTTGCAGCAAGCGCACATCAGCATCTCAGACGTAGATGCGATCGCGGTGACGCGCGGGCCAGGCCTGGCGGGCTCGCTGGTGGTGGGGGTGAACGCGGCCAAGGGCATGGCTCTGGCTGCGGGAATCCCGTTGGTGGGCGTCAACCACCTGGAAGGGCACATCTATTCGGCCTGGGTTTATCCAGCAGGGACGATCGCGCCGCCAGAGCCGCAGTTCCCTCTGCTGGCGCTGTTGGTTTCGGGCGGGCATTCGGAGTTGAACCTGATTACCGACCACCTGCAATATAAGCGCCTCGGAAGCACGTTGGATGATGCCGCGGGCGAGGCATTTGATAAGGTGGCGCGCCTGCTGGGTTTGCCCTATCCGGGCGGCCCATCGATCCAGAAAGCGGCGGAAGCGGGCAACCCCGAGGCATTTGCTTTTCCCCGTTCGCGCCTGGATGGGACCTGGAACTTTTCTTTCAGCGGTTTGAAAACAGCCGTGCTGCGCGTTGTGCGTAAGTTGGAGGAAGAAGGCAATGAACTGCCGGTGGCGGACCTGGCAGCCAGCTTCCAGGCGGCGGTGGTCGATGTTCTGCTGACGAAGACGATCAAGGCTGCGCAGGTATTTGGGGCCAAAGAGATCCTTCTGGCGGGTGGCGTTTCAGCCAATAAGGCCTTGCGCAATGCTTTTCTGGAGCAAAAGCTGTTCCCGGTGCATATCCCAGCCTTTGCCTACTGCACCGATAATGCCGCCATGATCGCCGCGGCGGGATACTACCGTTATGCGCTGGGGCACACCGACCCGCTGGACCTGGATGTGCTGCCTACCTGGCCATTGTCGTAACTTTTTTGAAGCGAAACGCATCTAAATGAGTGACAGGCCGACCTTTGACTTGACTGCTTTGAAAGCCGGAGACCGGAGTGAGTTTGCGCGGTTGGTGGAGGAGACTTCTCCCAAGATCTATCGCCTGCTGCTCAAGATGCTGGGCGATGAGGCCGACGCCGAAGATGCGCTGCAAGACGCTTATCTCAAAGCACTGCGCTCGCTGCCTGGTTTTGAAGAACGCTCCAGCCTTTCTACCTGGTTGTATCGAATCGCGGTCAACGAAGCTTTGATGACCATTCGTAAGCGCAAGCCGCAGGTTGGATTGGTGGAGGAAGAGCGTGACGAGGATGGCGGCGAGGCGACCGCGCCGAGCGAACTGGCCGATTTTTGCTGCTTGCCGGAGCACGAATTGATGAGCGGCGAGGGAAGACGGCAATTGAACCAGGCGGTACAGACTTTATCTCCGGCACTGCGAGCGGTGTTCCTGTTGCGAGATGTGGAAGACCTGTCTGTTCGGGAGACTGCGGAAGCGTTGGGCGTGAGCGAGCAGGTGGTGAAGACACGCCTGCTGCGAGCCAGGCTCAAGCTGCGTGAAGCGCTCTCGGCATACTGGAGCGAGCGGGTTGCGGCGCAAAAGGATGAAGGTGAGTAGGATGAGCGAACACACACACGAACATGGGCACTGCCAGGACTTGCTGGCATCCCTCTCCGATTATGTGGACGGAACGCTGGGCGCGCTGCTGTGCGCTGAGTTGGAGGAGCATTTGCGTGGCTGCACCAACTGTCGGGTTGTGGTGGATACGCTGCGAAAGACGGTGGAGCTGTATCACCTGGATGCTGAAGGAGAATGCCTGCCGCCCACCGTGCGCGAGCGGTTGTTTTCGAAGCTGGATTTGAAGGATTACATGTAACTTTCTGGCGGGTGGCGCATCTGAGTATGTGTTGGACAAACCTAGCCGGTTTACATCCCCATTTAGCCGTTATCGGGTAAGATTCTTTTGGAGGAACCCCACATGGAAAATATGCTCAACGAAGATATTCGAAAGCAAGTTCGCGAAATGTTCGCGGAAATCGAGCATCCGGTAGAGGTGCTGTATTTTGGGACAGAGGATGAAAGCCGCTGTCAGTACTGCAAGGAAACGAAGCAGTTGCTGCAAGAGGTGACGTCACTTTCCGATAAACTCTCGTTGAAAGAGTATGACCTGGAACAAGACAGCGCCGTGGCGAATCAGTTCAAGGTGGATGCTGCACCGACATTTGTTCTGGCGGGGCGAGATGGCGACAGCGTGACCGATTATGCGGTGCGCTTCAAGGGCATTCCGGCGGGGCACGAATTCTCGACGCTGGTGAACGCGCTGGTGATCGTTTCGAAGCGTGATTCGGGGCTTTCGGAGAAGACGCGCAAGTTTTTAGGAGAGTTAACAAAGCCAGTCAAACTGGAAGTGTTTGCCACCCCTACCTGACCGTACTGCCCGCGAGCCGTGTTGCTCGCCTACCGCATGGCGATGGAAAGCCCCCTGGTGGAAGCCGAAGGCGTGGACGCTATGGAGTTTGGTGAACTGTCCGATCAGTATGGCGTGTCAGGCGTGCCGCATACGGCCATCAACCTGGGCGCGAATCACGTTGTGGGAGCCGCGCCGGAAGATATGCTGGTGGCGGAGATTAAGAAAGCTTTGGAGAAGTAATCGTGGACGCAAAAGCGATTTGGAAACATGGAATGTCGTTTGATGGGACCGCGACTTCGGGATTCACCATTCCGATGGGCACCTCCGCCGAATTTGGCGGAGATAATGATGGGCTGCGCCCGATCGAATTGGTATTGGTGGGACTGGCGGGCTGTACGGCGATGGATGTCATTTCCATTTTGCAGAAGAAACGCCAGGAAGTGACCGCTTTCGAGGTGAGTGCGCACGCCGACCGGGCTACGGAACACCCCAAGGTGTTCACCCACGTGGTATTGGAGTTTGTCGTGACGGGCAAGGAGATCGACCGCGCGGCGGTGGAACGAGCGGTGGAGCTTTCGTCGACGAAGTACTGTTCGGCGCAGGCCATGCTGATCAAGGCCGTGGAGATCGAGCACAAGATCACGATTGTGGAAGAATAGCCACAAGGAATTCAATTTTCCAAAAGCAATCCCCCCATCACGCAGTGTGTTGGGGGGATTGCTTTTGGAGAGAGTTTATCGAGCTTCGGCTTGAATCTGACTGGCCTGATCGGAACAGTCGCAGGCGGTGATGGAGCGTCCGTTGCGTACCAGGTAACCCTGGTAGGGAACCGGGCCATTCTTGGCGATCCAGCCTTCCAGGTTGAAGGCCAGGGGGCCGTCGGCTAGAATCCACTCCCCATTGTACTTGCGGGCGATGTGGATATGGGTGCCGGTGGCCTTGCCGCCCTCGCAAGAGGGATGCCCGAGGGGGTCGCCGGCCTGCACCTTGCGGCCTTTGGGGGCCCGGTCGGTGGCGGCGATGTGCAGATAAAAGATCACCCAACCGGTGCGCTCGTCAGAGTCTCCGTCCAGGTCTAACACCAGGATGCCGGTACCCGTGCGAGCGATGATCCCGTCTGCCATGGCGGTAGCGAGTTCTTCGGTGTCGCTGCAGCCGCCCACCACGCTGGGCGGAGCGAAGTCGATGGCGGCAAAGGGTTCACCCTCTCCCCAGGCTGTGTGTGGGCCGCCGGTATAGGCCCAGGATTGGCCGGGCGGGAAGGGTAGACGCAGTTCTGGCTGGCGCAGACTGCCTGGGATGTGCGGTTCGGTGGTCCAGGGATCGCCGAACAGGCGCATGTACGCAGCCGCGATCCCATCACGACCGGTTGCCAGGCGGTATTCATCTTCGCTGTGGTGGATGGAAAAGTAATATTGCAAGGAAACAGTGGCGGCGTTCTGCCAGGGGTCGGGTCGCTCGAGCCGCCCGCCTTGCAGATCCAGGGAGGTTAATTCGCCGGTGCGCCAGTTGTAGTAACCATTGTTGAGGGTGTTGGCAGCCCAGGCAAGCTGCCGGTATAGGCCGGTGGTGTTGTAATCTGCTTCGCGAAGGGGGTAGCGCTCCAGGCCGACCGGCAAGTTCGGATCGCTGAGCGCCCCCAGTTCGTATTCCAGCAGCGCCAGGAGCAGGCGCGGGCTGATCGAATAATTGAGGGCCACATAATCCACAATTTGGGCGCCGGTGCGGTTTTGTTCGGCGGCGTATTCGCTGTAATCTTTCAGCCAGCCAGGCTGCCCGTTGACAAAAGCCGAGCTGTCAAATCCGCGCTGGGCGGGGCCGTTGACGAAGAGGCTGTCGGGGATGATCTGGAAGGGGCTGCCCCACAAGGGCTGGTAGTAAATGGGGATTTTCATGGGCATGCCGGGTGGCATGGTAGTGACATCCAAAGGAATGAACGTGTTGGCCTGGCGAATTTCGCGCACGGTGGTGTTGAAGTGCGCGGCCAGAGCCGGGAGGGTGTCGCCGGTTTGGGCAGTATAGTCGACCAGTTCGCCAGGCCCGTAAGCAGGGCGAGTGGGTTCGGCGGTGGGCGAGGGTTCTGGCGTGGCGGTGTCGGTGATGGGCACAGGCGTGCCCGATTCACCAGAAGCCAGGTCAGCGGGCAGGCAGCCCGTGAGCAAGAACATTGCCAGGCAAATACAAATAAAGGTTGTTCGGTGGGTTGTCTTGGGAGGACGCACAGAATAGTCTTTCACTAGGCTTACTCGGGGTTGATTATAATCGATCCTACGAACCCTATGAAGCGCATCAGAATGGTCCCAATCCTGGTTGTATTGAGCCTGATGGTGGTCATGCCGGGATGCACTCCGGCAGCCGAGCCATTGCCGCCCACGGCCACCGTAACGCTGTGGACGCCTGACGGAGCGGCGACGTCAGCGCCTGTTCAGGTAACCGCGAGCGCTTCTGCTACCGCGGACCTGGCTCCCGTACCTACGTCAACTGTGATGGCTACTTCGCAAGTAGATTGGGCCGAGGCTTTGAACCGCGTGGCGGACCAGCGTGGCGGCGAGTGGCATTACCTGATCCGCGTGGTGGGGGGAAAGACCCTGGCTGCCCGCGGTCAGGATGCTGTGCTGCACCCGGCCTCGGTAATCAAAGTGGCGATCGCCGCGCTTTTCTTCGCGGCTCTGGAACAGGAGAACCCGCCCGAAGATTTGGCCGTTTATCTGCGCGAGCATGGAACGGATGGGCGCAGCTACGAACAACTCTTACGGGCCATGCTGGTGAAATCGGAGGAACCGGCTGCCGACACCCTGCAAGGTTGGGTGGAGGAGCGCTTGCGCCCCGAAGACGTGCTGAAAAGCTGGGGCCTGGAGCATACCCGGCTGACCCCACGGCGGTCTACACTGAGCGATCTGGACTTGTTGTTCGAGGGTTTGTGGACTGGAAAGTGGATTTCGGCTTCTGCGCGAGAGATCATTTTTGCGTTGATGGCGGATTATACCCCTAACGATGAGTTGCGCCTGGGCGGGCTGCGCGGTTGCCAGGTGGAAGGCGAGGGGCTGCATAATAAACGCGGCACGCTGACGGACGATCTGTTGATCGTAGGCGATGCGGCCCTGGTCGAGCACAGCGGGGAGTGGTTCTTTGTGGGGGTATTGGCTTATCAAGCGCCGGAAGGACAGCCGCAAGCGACCTACGAGGAGATCGAGGCAGGCATGAGCGAGTTTGCGGCGACGATTTGCAGCCTGTGGGGAGCCGGGAATTGAGCGGCCTTAGCGGCGGATGGCGGCGGTATATTCGCTGTAAATCGAAGCGATTACCTGATCTTCACCGCGAATCATGCCGCCCTCGTAATCTTTCTCGCCGGCGTAGGAACGCCAGCCACTGAGCTCAAATGCCAGAGGACCGTCCGCTAGAATCCACTCGCCGTTATATTTCCGGGCGATGTGAACGTGGGTTCCGGTGGACTTGCCGCCCTCGCAGGAGGGATGGCCGATGGCTTCGTTTTGCATCACCCAGGCGCCCAGGGGAACTTTGTCCTCTGAGGCGATGTGCAGGTAAAGAATGGACCAGCCGGTTTGTTCATACCCATCGCCGTCCAGGTCCAGCACGACCACGCCTGTTTCGGAGCGCACTACCAGCCCATCGGCGACAGCCGTGACCCATTCGCTGGTTTGGAAGCAGCCATGCTCACCGACGCTGGGGGCAAAGTCAAGGGCGGCGCGAGCGCCGTTGGGCCCCCAGGCGGAGTGCGGGCCGCCGGTGTGACTCCACACTTTCCCGGCGGCAAAAGGCAGTTCCATGACAGGTTGGGTGAGGGTGGCGGGGAACAGCGGTTCGACGGTTTGGGCGCGCAGCCAGGGGTTGCCAAACATCGTTTCGTACAGCTCGGTCAGGCTGCCCTGGCCGTATAAGGCGCCCGCCCAATGGGGCTCATCATATAGCTGGGCGAACAGGTACAGCACTGCCACGGTTCCGGCGTTGAGATCGGGAGCCAGACGCAGCGTATTTCCGTCGCGGAAGGTGATTTCAGTTACCAGGCCTTCCCGCCAGCCGTAGTACCCCAAATTGAGCTGCTGCACGGCCCAACTGAGCTGGTAGTATAGTTCTTTTTTGTCATAATCGACGTTGCCCAGGGGATAGTCGGTTTGGGCCAGGTTTTCAGGCTGCCCGAAGACCCAATGGCCCTGATATTCCAGAATGGCCAGCAGCAGGCGGGGATTGATCGAGTTTTCCAATGATACGCGCCGGATGATCTGAGCGCCTTCGTTCCAACCGTCGGGGAACCATTTCCGGTACTCTTTGAGATATCCACCGGCTTCGTTAACGTAGTTTTGGATGTCAAAATCCAGCGCGGAAGGCGAGTAGACGATTTCGCTGTCGGGGACGATTTGAGTGGATGAACTGACTTCGCCCAGGCGACTGGGGATTATCAGGAGCTGGCCAGGGTTGAACAGGCTTTCGGCAGGGATGGAGTCGGGCGAGGTGATCTCGGCAGGGTCGACGCCAAAGCGCACGCTCAACGCGCGGAGTGTGTCACCCGCTTGCGTGTAGTAAAGAATCGGCGGGGCGGGCGTTGGGCTGACCTCTGGGGTGGCGGTGGGAGAAGGCTCGGCGGTGGGGCTGGGAGAAAAAGTGGCTGTGGGG
>CAYOHX010000097.1:0-19221 GCA_964403875.1 uncultured Anaerolinea sp.
AACCCCTATTTTTGTTTAAAGTTTCCTTCAACCACGGTTAACTGCGGTGGTACCGCACGAATGGTGAAAGTAAAAAAAGAAAAATTGATTTGAAAATGAAAAAAAACAACCGTAGGGGCGCAGCGATGGCGTTGAATGACCAATTACGCAAGACATCGCGCTGCGCCCTCTGAAGCGGACAGCCGATAGCTGATAGCGAGGTGTTTATGGACAAACATTACAACCCAACTGAAATGGAACCGAAACTGGGGGTCTTCTGGCAAGAGATAGGCGCCTACCGTTTTGACTTGCAAAGCGTGGATCCCGTCTACTCAATTGACACCCCGCCGCCGACCGTCTCGGGACATTTGCACCTGGGTCATGTTTATTCTTACAGCCATCCTGATTTCATGGCGCGCTTTTTTCGGATGAATGGCATGAACGTGTTTTACCCGATGGGCTTTGACGACAACGGCTTGCCTACCGAACGTCTGGTCGAGAAGCGCCACGGTGTGACCGTAGGACAAGTAGGGCGCGAGGCGTTCATTCAGAAATGCCTGGAGGTCAGCGAAGAAGCCGAGAAGGATTATCGGGCTCTGTGGCAGCGACTGGGGTTGTCCATCGATTGGCGCTACTCGTATCGCACCATCGATGATTATTCACGCAGGACCTCACAGACTTCTTTCTTGGAGTTGTACCGCCAGGGTCGCGCTTACCGCCAGTCGGCGCCGACCATTTGGTGCCCTGAATGTCGAACAGCCATTGCCCAGGCCGAGTTGAACGACTTGGAGCGGGACAGTGAGTTTGTGACTCTGCCCTTTGGTTTGCCAGACGGCGGTGTGCTGCCGGTGGCAACCACGCGCCCCGAACTGCTGGCGGCTTGCGTAGCGGTGTTTGTCAATCCCGAGGATCCTCGCTACACACCGCTGGTGGGCAGGAAAGTGATTGTGCCGTTGTATGGGCAAGAAGTTCCGCTGTTAGCTGATGCCGGAGCCGACCCGCAAAAAGGGACAGGCGCGGTGATGTGCTGCACATTTGGTGACCAGACGGATATGACCTGGTGGTATACGCACAGGCTGCCGTTGGTGGAGGCCATTGACCGGGATGGGCGCATGACCGCGCAAACCGGCGCGCTAGCAGGGTTAACGATTCCCGTGGCGCGCAAGCGGGTGAAAGAGCTGCTGGAAGCCGAAAGGTTGATCCTCGCGCGGCAGCCAGTGAGTCAATCCATCCGTGTGCATGAACGCTGCGATACGCCGGTTGAATTCGTGGTGTCGCAGCAGTGGTTCGTGCGTATTTTAGACAGCAAGGATGATCTCTTGCGCGCGGGCGAGCAAATTCACTGGCACCCCGATCACATGCAGGCGCGCTACCAGGCCTGGGTTGAAAATTTGAACTGGGACTGGGCCATCTCGCGCCAGCGCACCTACGGCGTGCCCTTCCCGGTGTGGTATTGTAAAGCCTGTGGCTCCGTGGTTGCGGCAGATGAAGCCCAACTGCCAGTCGACCCAGGCAGTACACAACCAGCGCATCCATGCGTTTGCGGAAGCCTTGCCTTCACCCCCGAGCTGGATGTGATGGACACCTGGGCTACCTCCTCGCTCAGCCCACAAATTGTGGGGCGCTGGCATGCACAGCCGGAACTATACGAGCGCGTGTATCCGTTCAGTTTGCGCCCCCAGGCTCATGAGATCATCCGTACCTGGGCGTTTTACACCATCGTTAAATCGCATTTCCACTTTGGCAAAATACCCTGGTCGGAGGTGTTAATTTCAGGTTGGGGGTTGGCGGGCGAAGGCATGGGTAAGATTAGCAAGAGCCGCGGCGGCGGACCGATGGCCCCCATGCAGATGATTGAACGTTATTCGGCGGATGCGCTGCGTTATTGGGCGGCTTCGACCAGCCCCGGCAAGGATTCGATCATCAGCGAAGAGAAAATCCAGATGGGCGGCAAGCTGGTTACCAAATTGTGGAACGTGGCCCGCTTCAGCCAAACTTTCCTGGCAGATAAAGGTCGCATCGAATGTCCGCCGGAGCTAACGGCCGCGGACCGCTGGATTTTGGCTGCCTTGCAGGAATTGGTTGGGCGGGTGACGGATGCGTTCCGCTCCTATGAATATGCCTCGGCCAAGAATGATATCGAGTCCTTCTTCTGGCGCGACCTGGCTGACAATTACCTGGAAATGGCCAAGCAGCGTCTATACCTGCCAGAACATCCCGGCCACCTGGGGGCCTGTTTTGCCTTGCGCACTGTCCTGTTGACGGTGCTCAAGCTGTTCGCGCCCATTTTGCCCTACGTGACTGAGGCCGTGTACCGTGAGCTGTTTGCCGAAGGTGAAGGCTGCCCATCGATTCACCGGTCGCGCTGGCCGATCGTGGACCCGGCCTGGCAGGATGCGCAGGCGGTTCAGACCGGCGAAGCGCTGATTGAGATTGCCACCACTGTGCGGCGTTACAAAAGTGAGAAGAATTTGGGCTTGGCAAGTGCGATAATGCGGGTACAATTAGGGGCGTCTGCCCCGGCCCTGCGCGCCGCGTTGCAAATGGCCGTTCCCGACCTGATGAGCGTGACCCGCGCGGAGGTGGTGGAAGTGGCCGAAAGCAGTGAACGATTAACTGTTACTATCCAATAAGGCAGCTTCGGGTTGCCATTCGAACGATGAGGGATATCATGCCGGAAAACACATTACCTAAGACATACGACTTCGCCGCGACCGAGGAGCGGATTTACGAGTGGTGGGAAAAGAACGGCTACTTTAAGCCGAGTAATGACCCGAACCAGCCCGGTCACGATCCGTCGAAGAAACCTTTTGTCATCTCAATCCCCCCGCCGAATGTGACCGGCGAGTTGCATTTGGGACACGCGATGTTCGTGTCGATGGAAGACTTGATGATCCGCTATCACCGCATGAAAGGCGAGCCGACTCTGTGGGTGCCCGGATCAGACCATGCCGGAATTGCCACTCAGTTGCAGGTTGAAAAGATGCTGGCCAAGGAAGGGCTGCATCGCGACCAGTTGGGGCGGGAGAAGTTTCTCGAGCGGGCCTGGGAATGGAAACACAAGTACGGCGGAATCATCTTCCGGCAAATTCGCCGCCTGGGCGCTTCCTGCGATTGGGACCGTGAGCGCTTCACGTTGGATGAAGGCCTGTCAAAGGCGGTGCGCGAATCGTTCGTTCGCCTGTATGAGAAGGGCATGATCTATCGCGGCCCGCGCATGATCAATTGGTCGCCGGGCTTGCGCACCGCGGTCTCGGACCTGGAAGTGGAATACTCTCAGGAAATGGGCACGTTGTATTTCTTTAAATACATGCTGGCGGACGGCAGCGGTGATTATGTGCCGGTGGCGACCACTCGCCCCGAGACAATTTTGGGGGATACGGCGGTGGCGGTGCATCCCGAAGATGAGCGCTACCAGCGTTTTATTGGCAAAGAGGTAGTGGTTCCTATTTTGGGGCGGCGCATCCCGGTCATTGCTGATGAGTATGTCGACCGCGCTTTCGGCACCGGCGGTTTGAAGGTCACTCCGGGCCACGATCCCAACGACTACTTGATTGGACAGCGGCACGGACTGGAAATTATCAGCATGTTGGACGAGGCCGCTCGAGTCAACCAGAACGGTGGCCCTTATGCGGGTATGGATCGATTTGACGCACGCAAGAAGTTGTGGGCGGATATGGAAGCACAAGGGCTGGTGTTGAAGACTGAAGCTTATGCGATGAGCGTGCCGCGGTCGCAGCGCGGTGGCGAACCGGTGGAGCCGATGGTTTCGACGCAGTGGTTTGTGCGCATCCAATCGATGGCCGATGCGGCCCTGGCAGCGGTTCAAGACGGACGCATTAAGATTGTCCCAGAGCGCTTCACCAAAGTGTATTACAACTGGCTGGAGAACATCCAGGACTGGTGCATCAGCCGGCAGTTGTGGTGGGGGCATCGCATCCCGGTGTGGTATTGTGCCGATTGCGGCAAGATGACCGTGGAGCGCGAGGACCCCACTCATTGCGCGCACTGCGGAAGCGCAAAGATCGAGCAGGACCCGGACGTGTTGGATACGTGGTTCTCCTCGGGTTTGTGGCCGTTTTCTACACTGGGCTGGCCTGAAGAAACTCCCGATTTCAAGTACTTCTACCCCACTTCTGTGTTAGAAACGGGCTATGATATCCTCTTCTTCTGGGTCACCCGGATGATCATGGACGGCCTGGAGTTCACTGGGGAGGCCCCTTTCCACACGGTTTACCTGCACGGCTTAATCCGCGACGAACACGGGCAGAAAATGAGCAAGAGCAAGGGGAATGTGGTGGACCCGTTGATTGTAATGAATGAGATGGGAACCGACGCGCTGCGTTTCACCTTGTTGGTAGGATCAACCCCAGGCAGCGATGTGAATTTGAGCCTCAAGAAGGTGGAGGCTAATCGCAACTTTGCCAACAAATTGTGGAACATTGGCCGTTTTGTGTTAGGGATGTTGGATCAAGCGCCTCTGGCCCCAGAATACGAGCCAGTTTGGACTCTGGCGGATTCGTGGATTTGGGCCCGCTTGCAGGCGTTGATCAGCGAGGTGGAGCGCTTGTTTGCCAATTACCAATTCGGCGAGGCCGGGCGGCAGATTTATGAATTCATTTGGAGCGAGTTTGCCGATTGGTATGTGGAAATTGCCAAGATGCAACTGGCCGAAGGCGGCGACCGGGCTTTCTACACCGCTTACACGCTGGTGCGGGTACTGGATATGAGCCTGCGTCTGTTGCATCCCTTTACCCCGTTTGTAACCGAAGAGTTGTGGGGCTATCTCAAACAGACGGCCCAGGAAAAATCTGGCGCATTTGCGCCGGCGGGCGGCTGGGAAGATGCCCTGATTGTGGCTAAGTTCCCTGAACCCCGCTCTCAGGAAGGTTGGGAAGAGCAGAAGACCCATGACTTTGGCCTGGTGCAAGAAATCGTGCGCTCCATTCGCAACTTGCGCGCCGAAAAGAAAGTGGCCCCCGGCAAGAAGATTCCGGCGGTGATGGCCTGCGGTGACCGCCTGCACGTGCTGGATAAGCAAGGTGCTTTGATCGCGTACATGGCGGGTCTCGATCCGGACGGGTTGTCGATGGAGCACGAGGTAGACCCCAAACCCTCGCCGGCGGCTTCGGTGGTGGTGATGGGTATCGAGATCTATTTACCCCTGGCGGGTATGGTTGACACGAGCGAAGAACGCGCCCGCCTGGAGAAAGACCTGGCAGAGACCGAAGGGCAGATTGAGCGCCTGGAGAAGCTGTTGGGCAGCTCTTTTGCCGAAAAGGCCCCCGCGATGGTGGTGGAGAAAGAACGCCAAAAGCTGACTACGTACCGCGAAACCGCGGCGCGCCTGAAAGAGCAGATCGAGGCGTTAGCTTAACCCATAAAAAAAAACCGGCATCGCGCCGGTTTTTCTTATGGGTTTGATTTCTCAGACTGTGCGGGTCACCATGAAGTACTCGAACTCGCCGGTGGCTTCCTGCCATTCCTGGGTCACGTGGGTGACAAATGACCCGCGCGGACCGGTTTTTAGCCAATCCCGCAGTCGCTCCAGATCATCGTGGGGGCCTTCGGCCAACACCTCCACTTCGCCATTGAACGTGTTGCGCACCCAGCCGGTCAGGTCCAGCTCTTCAGCCCGGTCGCGCACAAAGGCTCGGAAGCCAACTCCTTGGACATGGCCTGAAACGACTGCATGGAGGCGGGAATGGTGATTCATTGAGATGTCGCCTGGGTGGTTTTGGGGTGGCGCGAAGCCACGACGATGCTAATGATCATCATGCCGAAGAGAACACCCGCGACCGCCAAATAGGGGAATAATTTGCGAGCGACCAGACCTTCGGGGTTGACGCCCAGGCTTTCTTGTTGCCAACGGTATTCCAACTGGGAAAGGGTCAGGCCAAAGGCCGCCGAAACACCTTTATCGCAGGCCAGACCGTCTTGATAGTTTAAGATCAGACTCTCCAATCCACTCGCGCCAAATTGCTGGTACAGGTAGCGTACAAAGGAAGCGGACTGGGCATACGAGAGGAAGGCTCCAGAAGCATCGCGAGGGAAACCATTGCACAGATCAGCCATCGGTAAGAGCTTTCGCGTCTCGACGGCTTTCTCGAGCGCCCGACCATACTCGGGGTTGGGGTACAATTCGGCTTCAGAGGCCATGCCTTCGATCAGCCAGTGGGGCAGGTTGGTGAAGCCTTCACCGATGACTTCGTATTGGGCCAGGTGCATCAATTCGTGGGGAATCTGGCGCTGCATTTCCAGGCCTTCGTCCGGTCCGGGCGGGATGGAAAGCAGGACCACGCCCAGGTCGGGCGCGGCGTGACCCGCAACCCAGGAGGGTGTGCCCACCATCACCCCTTGCAGGTCGCTGGAAGAGTTATAGATAAAAATGCGCAGCGGGTTGGCGAATTTGGCGGGCAGCAGCATTTGAACGCTCTTCGTGCCTGCCACGGCATTGTTGAGCGCGGACTGCCCAAAGGCGATGTCGCGATCATACCAATATACGGACAGGCTGCCATCGGCCAACGCTTGCCATGCATACCGCGTGTCGATGTAATCTACATGGTAATACTCACTGGTCACCGGCTGCCCGCTTTCAAACTCGGCCCGAAAGGCATACGTGACTTGAGCAAAGGGGCGGATGGAATAACGACCGGGATCGAGTTGGTATTGGATTCGTCCGTTTTCAGTCAGCGTTACCGGCAGATACACCGGAGCGGCTCCTTGCGGCTCGAGCAGCAGGTAGAGAGCCTGGATGGGGCTAGTGGTTTCAACCCGCGCCTGGAAAAGGATGTGCTGCCCAAAACTGACCTGGGGGGCAACGTCGAGGAACTGCACGGTGGCTTGAGCGCTGGCAGGCGCGAATACTCCAGCCAGCCACGTCAGGGCCAGCAGGAGGATCATTCCCGTCCGAGCAAGCTTAAGACTTGCCCTCGGGCTCCTCATCATCCTCGTCCTCTTCTTCGTCCTCGTCATCATCCAGATCGACCAGATTGTCCATCAGATCTTCATCTTCCAGGTCTATATCCATTAAGTCCATTTTGTTGACCTGCTCGGTGAGCGACAGGTTATCGAGCGCATTGAGGATGAACTCTTCGTCTTCGTCGTTTTCGGCTTTTTCTAACAGGTCTTCCAGGGTTTCTTCGACCTGCTCGCCGCCAATCTGCGACAGTGACCAAATGGCCACATCCCGAATGTCGGGGTCGAGGGCTTCTTCTTCAAAGAGGTCTAGCAAGGCGCGGCGAGCCGATTCGAGGGTTAGCTCGCCAGCGGCTCGCACGGCTTCGAGCTGCACATTGAACTTGGGATGGTTAATCATGCGCTTGACGTGGTTTTCATAGCGGGCAGCATCGTAGGAGCGGCCCATTGCGAAAAGCGCGCTGGAAATCCAGTCAGGATCATCGGAGTTGTAGGCCGCTTCGATCAATGCGGGAACTTCGTCACGGCTGGAAAAGCCCATCGATTCGATGGCGCGGCGGCGCACCAGGGGCTCGTCGCTGCCAGAGGCGATGGCAATCAGGTGATCTTCGATGGGTTTCAACTCGGCATTTAGTTCTTCCAACTCGCCGAGGTAAATGTACATTCCTAAACCCCAGGCAGCGGCGGCGCGCACTTCGGCGGCTGGGTCGTGCAGGCTGAGGCGCATGTAGACTGGGATCAGCTCTTCACTGCCCGTATCCCATAACATGCTGATCGCCCGCGCCCGTGCGCCTGGTTCCTCATCTTGAAGCGCTAGCAAGGCCACATCTGAAAATAGCAAGCGCGTGTCGTCTTCTTGCATTTCTTCGAGGTCTTCCAGCAAAGACAGACGTCGCGATGCAGGAATATCTTTCCAAATGCCACGCAACTGGGTGAATTGTTCCGGGGTGATGTCGGAAAGGTGCTGAAGGTATTTGGGAGGGAAGGGGTGTTCTTCATCCACCAGGGCGTTCAGAATGGATGAAAATTCTACTTTTTGATGACTGCGGCTGCCTTTGACTCGCTTGCCCATGAGTTTTCTCCTAGAAGGTGAGTGGGTTGATGATATCTTGCGCGACGATTACAAACATGAGAATGATGAGCGCGATAAAGCCAATAGCGTGTACATAGGCTTCTTTTTCGGCGGGGACACGCTTTCGGAAGAGGATTTCCGGTAGCAAGAACAAGATGCGCCCGCCATCCAATGCTGGTAGGGGCAGCAGGTTGGTGAAGCCCAGCGCCACTGAGATGATAGCCAACAAGGTCAAGCGCGTGATGGGAGTCGCTTCGGGGTTGGACGCGGCGACGGCGGTGTCGATCTCACTGGCCCTGGACCACATACTGAACAACCCAATAGGGCTGACCAAACGAGCCTGATCGGCGGGGATTTTGCCAGTGATGAGCATCACGGGCAGTGAGATGAGATCGTATCCTTGCTGGACGGTTTCTTGGATCGCGTAAGGAATAGTCTGGGGCCAGGTTGCGGGCTCGGTGTACTCGGTCATGCCAATTCCCAACGCGCCTTCACCCTCGGGTGGGTAGACGCGAGGGATGGTGGTAAAGGTCAGGGTTTGTCCATCGCGCAAAACGGTGATGGTGATGTCGCGACCACGGTTGGCGCGCACAAGCGTTGAGAGGCGGTCAATGCTTGTAATGGCTTCGCCATTGACTGACAGGATCAGATCATCAGTCATCAGGCCAACTTGTTCGGCGGGAGAGCCGGGGTTGGTATCGGTGATGACGATTTTATCCGGGTGGGGAACACCGTCGATGGTAAAGACGAGGCTGAAGAGCAGCATGCCTGTGATGAGGTTCATCAGCGGGCCACCGATGAGAACGCCAAAGCGCTTCCAGGGATTGGCTTCGGACATGCCACCGGGAACGTTGGGGTCATTCTCTCCGCGAGGGCGGACAAAGGCCCCAAAAGGAATGGCGTTGAGCGTAAAATCGGTGCCGTCGTATCGGAATAGCTTGACCAATCGGGGAGGGAAGCCGAAGCCAAACTCTTCTACGGGTATCTTAAAGAGCTTACAGAACACGTAGTGCCCTGATTCGTGGAGGAAGATCAATGCTCCCAATCCCAGAACAAAGAGCACGATTTCAATCGCTTTATCGATAATCATTTTTCCTAATCTCCATCTGAGGTCCGCGAAAGGCATCAAGGCCCTTCCAGATAACCTCTAGCCTGATTATATCCTGAATTCAGGAGCAATTTCCACATAACCTTGTACCAAGGACTCAGGCGTACCCATTTGGATTGCATGAACTGTACCAAATTGATTTGATTTTCCAGGAGTTGCCGTGATAGTCGCCGCATTGAGGGAGAGCGCAATGGGGGATGAAATGTTTCGATGCGTATTTGTATAAGGTTTGAGGGTCTTTCTAATTCGCGATTAATAGATATGCAAATTACCTGTTGTATAATCCCTTTAACTCGATGGGGAGTAGCCGCCTTATAAGGTTGCGCAGCCGTCAATCCGGAATATCATTCCCGGCTGAACAGGAAAGGCAAGACCATCGCCAAAATACTGGCGGTGGTCTTTTTTTGAAAAAAACCATTTTCGCCGGAAAATCTAAGATCATGGTAACTACTCAAGTCCTGGTAGAAAAGTCTCGAATTCCTCCAAGGGCTAGCAGTAACGGATCATGTTGTAGAATTTGTAATATGATAGAGAGAGGAGAGCGTATGTCGATGAACTTGATCAGGGAGGAACACGTGAACTGGCATCAAGTATCCGCGGGAGATGTTGTCGATCGGTTGGGCGCCTCGGATAAAGGTCTTTCAGACGCGGAAGCGGCTGAAAGACTGGCTGAGCACGGCTTTAACGAACTGAAAGAAAAAAGCGCGCGCGGGCCTTGGAAAATCCTTTGGGAGCAATTCACGGCGACCATGGTGTTGATCTTGATCGGCGCGGCAGTCATTTCGGCCTTCTTGGGCAAGTGGCAGGAAGCGGGAGCCATCTTTGCCATCGTGCTGCTCTTCTCGCTGTTGGGATTCTTCCAGGAATACCGGGCCGAACGGGCTATGGCGGCTTTGAAGAAACTGGCGGTTCCCCGCGTGCGAGCCCTGCGAGGTGGGGCGTTGAAAGAGATTTCGGCGCGTGACCTGGTCCCTGGGGATGTGGTGCTGCTGGAAGCGGGTAACGTGGTTCCAGCAGACTTACGATTGATGGAGGTAGCCAACCTGCGCATTCAGGAAGCTGCCCTGACCGGCGAATCGGATGCGGTGGAAAAAGACGCGCACGCTCTGGAGAAAGCCGACTTGCCCTTGGGTGATCGGATCAATATGGCTTACATGGGCACAACGGTGACGTATGGGCGCGGAACCGGTTTGGTGATTGCCACTGGTATGAAAACCGAATTGGGCAATATCGCCAGCCTGTTACAGCAGCATGGTGATGAGCAAACCCCGCTCCAAAAGCGTCTGGACCAGTTGGGAAAAATCCTGGCGTTGGTGGGGGCGGGGGTGGCGGTTTTGGTGGCAGCTTTTGATGTTTTCCGTGGTTCCAGCGTGGTCGACGCCTTCCTGGTAGCGGTGAGCGTGGCGGTGGCGGTGGTCCCAGAGGGGCTTCCGGCGGTGGTGACCATCACCCTGGCGCTGGGCGCGCGCAGGATGTTGGCTCGCAACGCGCTGGTCCGCAAGCTGTCTGCCGTGGAAACGCTGGGCTCGGTGACCACAATTTGCTCGGATAAAACCGGCACGTTGACCGAGAACCGCATGACTGTGACGGTGTTGGATGTGGCCGGGCATCGCGTGGAGGTGAACGAGCAGACCACACCCAAGGGGCAGGGGATGATCGACCTGAGCGCCCCAGCGGCGGTGACTCCACAGGGGTCACTGGGGTTGCTGCTGATCGGTGGCGCGCTGTGTAATGATGCGCGCTTGACGGTGGATGATGAAGGCGGAGTGGGGCGCCGCTTCCACGCCATTGGTGACCCAACGGAAGGCGCTTTGGTGGTTGCGGCGGCAAAGTTTGGACTGGTGAAAGATCAGTTGGATGCGCACAAACCACGCATCGCGGAACTGCCCTTTGATTCCGATCGCAAACGCATGACCACCCTGCACAGTTTGGAGCGCAGCCGGCAGTCAAGCATCCGTGAATTGCTTTCCGTTGTCGCTCCGCAAGCTGCGTATCTTTCGTTTACGAAAGGCTCAGTGGATGGGCTGCTGGATATCTCTACCCATGTTTGGGATGGCGGCGCTCAGCATCCGTTGTCCGGCGACTATCGCCGGCGAATTGAAGACGCCAACCGCGCGTTGGCTGAAAATGGAATGCGCGTGCTGGGCGTTGCCTTCAAGGCGCTGGACGAAATGGAAACCGGCCCGTCGTTGGAAGAGGGCCTGACTTTCATCGGTTTTGTGGGGATCATCGACCCGCCGCGAGCCGAAGTGAAAGAAGCCGTGACGCGCAGCAAGAGCGCGGGCATTCGCCCGGTGATGATCACTGGCGATCACCCGTTGACGGCGCTACACATTGCCCGCGAGTTGGGCATTACCGGGCCTGGTGGGCGAGCGATGACGGGTGTTGAGTTGAACAGCCTGAGTGACGAAGGCCTTCTGGCGATGGTGGAAGAGGTTGACGTTTTCGCCCGCGTTTCGCCTGAGCACAAACTGCGCATTGTCAACGCGCTGCAGAAGCGCGGGCAGGTGACAGCCATGACCGGAGACGGCGTCAACGATGCGCCGGCTCTCAAAACAGCCGACATTGGCGTGGCGATGGGAATCACGGGGACAGATGTTTCTAAAGAGGCAGCAAAAATGGTGCTGCAAGATGATAACTTCAGTACCATCGTGGCGGCCGTGGAAGAAGGCCGGGTAATCTACGATAACTTGCGCAAGTTCATCAAGTTCAGTATCGGCGGGAACTTGGGTAAGATCATCGTAATGTTGGTGGGGGTCATCATCGGTTTACCTGTGCCGTTGCTTCCGCTGCAATTGCTGTGGCTGAACCTGCTCACCGACGGCCTGTTGGGGGTCGGTTTAGGCGTTGAACCCGCCGAGCAAAATGTGATGAAACGCAAACCCATTTCCCCGAAGTCGGGTATCTTCAGCGGAGGCGTCGGCAGTCAAATTGTGCGCTTTGGCCTGCTCATCGGCGCGCTTTCATTGGGGATGGGCGCGTGGCATTATTTTACCGGGCACGATGATTGGCAAACGATGATGTTCACCACCCTGGCCTTTGCCCAGGTGTGGCAAGCCATTGGCATTCGCAGCGGCAATGACTCGATCTTCAAGGTGGGCCTCTTATCGAACAAGCCCCTGTTGGGTCTGGCTGTGCTGGTCGTGGTGGCGCAATTAGCCGCCATTTATGTTCCAGCGCTGCAAGATTACCTGAAAACGTCTCCGCTTGCCCTGGTGGATCTGCTTCTGTGTGGGGCGGCAGGTTCCTTGGTTTTTGTAGCCGCCGAAATTGAGAAAGCGTTTAAACGGAGATAAACAAGCGGAATATATGGGATGACGACGAGGCGGGATCTTATCCCGTGGTAAACTGAGGCGAGCCAATTTTAGGAGGAGAAGGCCATGCTTTTCCGTTATATTTCACGACTTGTCCGGCCGCTTTCAATACAAAGTCGGGAAAAAGTCATCGCTGAGATTACTCCGTTGTCATCGCCTGGTTTCGACTTTTTTCTTTTGGTCGTGCTTTCTTGCAGCATTGCCACGCTTGGATTGATCACCGACTCTCCCGCCGTAATTATTGGCGCGATGTTGGTCGCGCCGTTGATGTCGCCGATTATCGGCATTGGGTTGGCATCTATCGTAGGCGATTCTCATCTGTTGAAGAATGCTGTTTCGGCGTTACTGCGTGGCGCGGGGCTAGCAGTATTACTCTCGGCGGTAGTGACCCTATTCAATTCCTACCTGCCGATTATTTCCTTCCAAACTTTGCCGCAGGAAGTACTCTCTCGCACGCATCCAACGCCGATTGACCTGGTTATTGCCTTTTCAGGGGGGATTGCGGCAGCCTATGCAATGACCCAACCCAATCTTTCGGCGGCACTGCCTGGTGTAGCCATTGCCACGGCGTTAATGCCACCAGTTTGTACGGTAGGCATTGGGCTGGCGTTGGGTCGCCTGGATGTGGCTGGTGGCGCGATCTTACTATTCATTACCAATGCCGTGACGATTGCTTTTGCGGCAGTATTGGTATTCTTCTTACGGGGTTTTGGATCTAGCCCGGTGGCCGGTAAGACGCGCTTACCACGTAGTTTAGTTCTATCTGCCAGTCTGACTTTGCTCCTTTTCGTGCCCCTCAATTACTGGGGCGTGCAATTTTTCCGGGATGCGTCTGAAAATCGAAAAATCAATAGTGTGGTCCAGGAACAAGTGAAACAGCTTGGGAATGCCGAACTGGTCGACCTGACCCTCAATCGTACCGGCGAAAATCTGGATATGGAAATTACCGTGCGGACCAATAGCCAGCTTCGCTACCATCAGGTGATTGAGTTGCAGGAAGCGATCGTTGAGCGGTTGAACCGACCAATTTCACTCAAAGTGAACCAAATCTTTGCTGAACGATTGGACCCCCTGATTCCGCCAACAGCGACGCCGACTGCCACGATGACGTTGACGCATACTCCTGGCCCGAGCCCAACTGCTACGAATACGCCGCAGCCCACCGCGACTGCTTCGCCGACAGTAACCCAAACCTCCTCGCCCACTGCGACTATTCCGCCCACCGCTACCCCCTCCAATACACCTACTCCGCAGTTAGCACAGGTGATCTCAACACTCTTACCGCGAATGCAAATTTACCAATCACCGGGCGGGCCGGCCATCGGTCAATTACGCGCTGGGCAACCACTCACGTTGCTGTATGGACGGCAGGAGTATGGAGGCTTGGTTTGGGTAGAGATTCAAGATGCGGAAGGTCGGGTGGGTTGGGCGCCTGAATTGTATTTGCGCGTTTTGACTGCCACTCCGACTATCACTCCCAACGCAATGGTTTCGCCCACATTGACACCGATATCCCCTTAAACCCCGACCCCTTCTCTGGTTTTAACGATCCTGAGAAGGGGTGGAAAGGGGATTGGGGAATGCCTGTTAGCGAAGCAAATCGAGGTGTTTACGGAAGTGGCGCTCCAGGTTGGCCTGGTAGATTGGGGCGTGGCGCGCGAGGGCAGTGTTGATTTCGACTCCGTGTTGAGTCAGGGCTGAGCCAAATGTTACATGTAGAATCTCGCGGGCGTGTAAGTCTTCGAGCAGGGCGGGGCCGCAACTGGCGGGGGCTTTGCTGACTTCGGCGGAGACGTGGTAGCTGGCCCGATCAACTGGGTACCGTTCTAGCGCCAGCATCCAAATCTTTTCGAAAAGTCTGGGCTCGGCTTGAGCCAGGGTGCGCAGGGCTTCCAGGTAGCTGGTCCCCGCCGTTTTGACATGCAGGCGGCTGCCCCAGTGTTTTGCGATCAAGGGATAGACGCTGAACTTATCTGAACCAGAGTGCAGGCTCAGCTTATAACTGCCAAAGTGGGCTGTGACGGCAGCGTGGCGGGCCATTTCTGTGTCCAGAGCGGCCAAATCACCGATGTAATCGACCCCTTTTTCAAAGCGCCCAATGAAACGAGGGGCCAGCGATGTGAATTTAACGCCCTGGCGGGTTAGCTCGTTGGCGATGAAGAAGTGCTCCAGGGGGGAGGTGGGGGCGTCGGTCTCATCGACAGACACTTCGAAGTCAAAATGCTCCATCATTTTGGTCAGGCGGCGGTACATAGCCGCGGTGTGGTTAACCGCCCGGTTGTATTTGACTGCGGCGCGCAGCAAGGTGATCTCTGTGAAAACGCCAAAGCCGTGGTCAATGGACTGGTCGAGATACAGTGCGCGGAGATCGTCCCAGGGGAAGAGCCGGGTTTGGGTTTGTAACATGCTCAGGGGCTGTGTGTCGGCGCTGTTTTCAACGTACGCGCCAGGATCGACGGTAAAAAAAGTGTAGCCGGCATCCACAAAGGGGATCAAATCGTCCACGGTTTTGAGGTGGTCGGCATCAGCGCCCCAGGGAGCATCCCATCCGGCGGCTTCAACCGCCCTACGGGCGTCGTCCATGACCTGCTGCGGGGTGCGCCCGGTGCGGGCGTTTTCGCGCACGGATTGTTGGGCAAAAATGGGAGCAAAACCAGTACTGCGCACAGCGGTGATATGCCCTGGGGTCGCGCACCCCAGGCGATCGCCGAATCCAAACGAGGGGGTCAGGCCAAGCGGTGAAAGCATGAAAGGGACCTCCTAGCGGGTCAGCCAGCCGCCGTCTACGGGCAAGACGGCTCCCTGGACGTAGTCGGAGGCAGAAGAGGCAAGAAACACGATTGCCCCCATCAGATCAGCCGGCAGACCCCATCGTCCGGCGGGAATCCGTTCCAGGATGGCGGTGGAACGGTTGGGATCGGCGCGTAGCGGGGCGGTGTTGTCGGTAGCCATATAGCCAGGGGCTATAGCATTTACGTTGACTCCATGTTTCGCCCACTCATTGGCCAGGGCACGGGTGATTCCAGCGATACCGCTCTTGGACGCCGTGTAGGAGGGGACGATAATTCCACCCTGGAAGGAGAGCATAGAGGCTACGTTGATAATCTTTCCGCTGCCCTGTGGTACCATCACCCGACCGGCAGCTTGCGCCAGGAAGAAAGCTGCCTTCAGGTTGATTTGCAGCACATCATCCCAATCCGACTCGCTGAACTCCAGAGCAGGGGCGCGGCGAATGATCCCGGCGTTGTTCACCAGGATATCCAGGCGGCCCAACACCGAGACGACTTCGGCGATGGTGGTGTTCAGGTCAGCGACGGAAGCGGAATGCAGGTCGCATTGCAGGTTGTGGTAACGTCGGCCCAAGGCACGCACTTCGGCGGCGGTTTCTTCGCTGGAGGTGTAATCCAACCCGGCGATGTCTGCCCCGGCTTCCGCCAGGGCCAGGGCCATGCCGCGGCCCAAACCGCGCCCAGCTCCGGTCACCAAAGCTGCTTTTCCATCGAGTTTGAAGGCATCCAAGATCATACTTGACTCCTAATGACCCAGCTCTTTGAGCATGGCAACGGTCTTGCCTACCCAACCCAGGGCAGGGTCGTCGACGGTGGCTTGCACGCGTTGGTTGCCTGCCAGGAACCACAGGTAGTAGGTGGTGTAACCGGGGGCGGAGACCACGGTGTGATAGCCACGCGGCATCATGTGAATACTGTTATCGTGGATAGTGAAGTTCTCGTCCTCCCCTTCCTCGTTGTAGTAGTGGCAGATGCCAAAGCCCTCGGCTGGGCTGACCTTAAAATAATACATTTCTTCGTGATAAGCCTGACGGGGCAGGTCGTCCTGTTGGTGCTTGTGGGGTGGAAAGGTGCTCCAGTTGCCGCTGGGGGTGAAGGTTTCTCCCACAATCAGGCGGCGAGCGGGCAGATCGGGCTGCGATGCGCTGGTGAGAATTTGATGGAAGTTGCGCTTGAAATTGGCCGCGCCCCACACGCCTGAGGCCACCTGCCCTGGCGTGATGACATAGGGTTGAATCTCGGGTTGATCGCTGGGTGCGCTGGGCAGGGCGATTTCTACCGGTCCCAGGGCCTGGATGGTGAACTGGGCTCCGGCAGGAATATAGACGGAGTGGGGCTTGCCTGCGAAGGGGTTGGGCCGCCCACCGATCTTTTCGAAGGTCTGCCCGTTGATCTGGAAATGCGCTTTTCCACCCAGGATGACGGCTAGAATCTCGCGATCGCCGCTGTTGTCCTGATGAGTTTCGCCGGGCTCCAGTTTGAGCAGGCTGAACCCGAGCAATTGACAGGGGTTGATAGGCGGAGTGTTCAGTCCAGGATTAGCAGTTAGATATGCGTGGTATTTCATTGTGTATCTCCAATCTTCAAGGTCGAATGTCTGCATCAACGGATTCGTCCAGATCAAAGGCCGGGCCTAGTTGCCCAGTGACTCGCACGCGGTCGATGCGCAAGTTGCGGGCATTTCGCACAAAGAATCCCGCCTGAGTCATGCTGGGAATGTCGTCGGCCATTTCGGGAAAATCGGCTTCCGTTCCGGGACTCATGGCGATGGAAATATCGCTGAGCGTGATATCTTCCAGTGGCATTTCGGCCAACCCGTAGAAAAAACCGGCGGCCAGTTTGACGTCGACGGCAGTGATGTGGCTGTAATGCACGCCTCGGAAGGCGGGCGTGCCTTCATCCACAGGACGGATGTTTTTATTGGATACCACCGGGTCTCCCTTGGCTCCGTTGCAATTGTAGTACAGGTTCATGGTAAAGGGGCATAAGACCCCATCCATTATGATGTTACTGACCCGCACGTTTTGCACCACACCACCCCGCCCGCGACGCGATTTCATGCGGATGCCGCGGTCGGTGCCGATGAACACGCAGTTGGAGATGACTACATTTTGCACGTCACCGCTCATTTCGCTGCCGATGACCACGCCGCCATGCCCGCGCTCGAGCGTGCAGTTGGTGATGGTGATGTCGCGGCAGGCAGCCCGCCGCTCGGGTTGCTCAAATTGGGTACCAGATTTAATGGTGATGCAGTCGTCGCCCACGCTGATGCAGCAGTCCGAGATGCGCACCAGGCGGCACGAATCTGGGTTGATGCCGTCGGTGTTGGGGGATTCGGGCGGATTGTGAATGGTCACGCCGCGCACATTGACATTTTCGCAGCGCACCGGGTTCACCGTCCAGGCGGGCGAGTTGGTGAGGGTCACACCCTCGACGAGCACATTGCGGCAGTCGGCAAAACCGATCAGGCGGGGACGTGGATAAACCAGAGAACCAGCCCGGTGAGCGCGCCACCAGAAGCTGCCCTGTCCGTCAATCACGCCGCGCCCGGTGATGGCGATGTTCCGCAAGCCATTCCCCGCCAGAAGTGGGGCGTAGGTCTGCTGTTCCATGCCCTCCCAGCGGTTGGAAGTAACCGGGTAATCGGCGGGGTCCTGACTGCCCAACAAAGTAGCCCCAGCCTCCAGATGCAGGGTAATATTGTCGCGCAAAAACAAGCTGCCGGTCAGATAGCGGCCCGGCGGCAAGCAGACCGTGCCGCCTCCGCGTGTGGCGCAGGCGTCGATAGCCGCTTGCAATGCCTGGGTGTCCAGGGTGTGGCCATCGGCAACTGCGCCAAAATCGGAGGGTGAAAGGTAGGAGGCGATCATCGCGGATCAGGTTTGACTGTATCGAGTTCCAGCGCGGCCAGAATGAAAGGTCCGACGCCTTTAAAATCATTGGCTGCCACGGGTTCTTTGATGTAATACTCATAGCTGCCGTCGCGGTAAGGAATGCCACCCAGACCGGCCACTGAGCAAGTGCCTTCCAGGGTCAGTGCGCCGCGAGAATCGATGCGGATCATGTTTTCGAGTAGCCCGTGATATGCGCGCAGGGCGGCCGTGAGGAATTCGGGCGGCAACCAACCCAGGCGCACGCCTTTTGCAAATCCATAAGCCAGCATGGCTGAGACAGAGGCTTCGCGATAATTGCCAGGGCGGGAGGACTGATCGACCACCTGATACCATAGGCCGCTGGCAGGATCCTGGTAGTGGATGAGGGCTTGGGCCAGGCGGTTGAGCATGGCAACCAGTTCGCCGTGATCGGAATGCGCGGGAGGGAGATAATCGAGCACATCGATGAGCGCCATCACGAACCATCCCATGGCACGACCCCAAAAATGGGGTGAGCAGCCAGTGAGCGGGTCGGCCCAGCGCTGGGATTGGCTTTCGTCCCAGGCGTGGTACAGCAACCCGGTGCGCGGGTCGCGGGTATGGGCTTCGATGAGCGCGAACTGGTGAGTGAGATCGTCAAAGATGCCTGGTTCTGCAAAGGCCTGGGCATATTCCGCGTAGAAAGGACCGGCCATGTATAAACCATCCAGCCACATTTGATTCGGATAGATTTGCTTGTGCCAGAATCCGTTGCTGGGCGTGCGCGGCTGCTGACTCAATTGGGCGCGCAGGTGATGGAGGGCAATTTGATAGCGCAAGTCGCCGGTGCGTTGGTATAGGGGGAACAACAACCGTCCAGGGTAGATTTGGTCGAGGTTGAATTCATCCATGCGATAGGTGTCGATCGCGCCGTCGGGGCCGACAAAATGATCTACCCAGACCTGATCAAAACCTTGCAGGCGCGAATCTCCCCCAACGGCAGCAACCGTGGTGACGGCGCGCACGAACAAGCCGTGTTCGTAATGCCACTTCCACCGGACTGGAGGGTAGGACTCCAGTACCGAGCTGGCCATGCGCGCGGCCCAGGAACTGGCGGTGAGGGTTGTGGGGATGGAGACGTGAGTCATAGGGGGCACCCGTGGCGGCGTTCAGAATGAGGCGGGCGGTG
>CAYOHX010000098.1:0-11320 GCA_964403875.1 uncultured Anaerolinea sp.
CCCGCCCGGCCCCACCTGCGCCTTGCAGCGCAGCAGCGGCCCCACCCCCGTCGCCGCCGCATAGCGCAGGCTCAACGGCACGTCAGCGTTCGCATATTGCAAATCGGGGAACGTGCGCGCCGCCTGCTGGAATAACCCCGGCAGGCTGGCATGCCGCTCCACCTGCGCCTCCAGCACAGGAACGGGGCAGCCCGGCAGCAGCGCCTGCGCGCTTCCTTCGCTTTGCGCGAAAGCGTCTACCCGCTCACAGCGGCGCAAGTAGGGCGACTCTTCTCGCCCTGCCAGAAAGCGCCACAGCGCTCGCAGCCGCTCGGTAGGGCCCTCGGCGCAAAACCCCACCGGAAAAGGCTGCGCCAGCCGCCGCCGCGTGCCGTCATCTCCCAGCAGCCACAACGCCACCCCTGACTGAGAATCCTCGTATAAGTCCAGCAGCCATCCACTCAGCTCCATATCATTCCGGCGGCAAATGCCCCACGCGCTCCAAGACACCGCGCAGCCGCAGAATCTCCTTTTGCTGTTCCAGCATGATGGACAGCAAAAACAGTTCAAACGGCAGCGCGTGTCCCGCATAGGAGACTGCCGCCAGATGCCGCTGCGCCTCATCCAGCATCACATCCAGAGCAGCCTGATCGCTGCGCCGCAAGGCTCGCCGGAAACGCCCCAAAGCCTCGCTCTCCTCCAAAAAATACTGTGTGATGGAAGGCAGGGTGCGGCCCATTAGAACAACTCCAATTGGCGAACACTGGGGGGCGGGGCGCTCCAGGCCCAATGAATATCCGCGGCGGCTTCCAGCCGGGACAGCAACGGTGTCCACAGGTCGCCCAGCCCGCTGTGCTGCGCGGCCCACACCAGCACAGGTTGCCGGCTCGCCATGCGCCGCAGCCCTTCCACACAGTCCCCAAACAGGCGCATCCGCTCGCCCACCGGCACGGCCTCATCAGCAAAGGTGGCCAGAAAATCCAGCGCCAGCACCGGTTGTTCCGGCGGCTCGGGCGCGCATACGAGCGCGTGCATCTGATAACAGGTGAAGGCTCGCGCCGACATCACCCGCCGTAGCGCCGGGTAAGGCGAACCGCCCAGCCGCCGCAGCGCCGCCGCCACCGGGTAGGTGTTGAAGGTATTGCCGCCATCGATCACCTTCAGCGCGCCTCGAGACGCCAGCCGCGCCGCCAATTCGTACAGGGCCGGCAGAATCACCCGCGGCCCATTCACCAGATAAAAACGATTTTGAGAAAGAACCAGTGAAGCATCCATGCCCCCAGGATACGCTTGTGGATTGACCCGCGCCATCCCCCGCGCATGGGAAGCACAGGGGAAGGCCGGGGTAACCCCTTGGGGGGATACCTACTCCCAGGCGCTAAAATCCAACCCGTCCAGCGCCTGGCGCAAATCTTCCTTGCTGTGCAACCCCAGCTTGCGCAGCAGACTGCGCAGATGGCTCTTCACCGTCTCCGGCGACACCCCCAACTGCGCGGCAATCTGCCGGTTGGTGTAGCCCAAACAAGTCAGGGCCGCCACCTCTTGTTCTCGCACTGTCAGCATTTGCCAGGCCGTCATCTGCGCCTCGGCTTGCTGCCGGTCAAACAACGCCCCACGCAGCAGCGCCTCCGCCATCTCCTCCGGCGTCAAATTCTGCTGATCGGCCATAAACCGCAGCATTTCATGGGCGGGTTCGTCCAATTCAAAGCGAACAACCTGTGAATTGGACAAAAATCCCAGGCGATAAAGCAGGCGCTCCCAAAAGTTCATGGTTATTCCGGCACATAAACCGTGCCAGTATCAGTATAATAGATAATTTGTTCTACAACAAGACGGACTCGTTGGGAATTGGCGTGGTGAAACACCTCAAATTCAGGGTTTTTCACCCTTCGCGTGAGTAGTTCCACAAGACAGGGTCTCCAGGCGGTAGAGAAATATCCGATTCCGGGGCGCTGGTTAAATGACATCTGCCCCGATCACTCGGGGCAGATGCTCTGGGGAGACGAGATGAAAGCTATTTCACGACGGGCAGTTCGGCAGCCACCCACGCGCCCAGGCCACCGCCCAGGTTGCGCACATTGGTGTAGCCGTTCATTTGCAGCGCCATCTGAACAAACGCGCCGCGGTGCCCAGACTTGCACATCACAACAATCGGAGCGGCCTTGTCAGCAGGGAGTTGAGCCAGGTTAGCAAACACCTCGCGCACCGGGATGTTCACCGAACCCTCGATATAACCATCCGCTTCCAGTTCGGCAGCTTCGCGCACATCCAGAATGAAGGGCGCCGCGTCGGCCATTTCGGCATTCAAATCCGCAGCCTTAACCGTGCCAAAACCCTCGGGCAAATTGCTCAGATATTCGTCCAATTTGGCGAACAGCATCGCATCCACTTCCGGGGCAGCGCCGGCAACCAGTTCACCCGCGCCTTCGGTCACCAGGGGCAGTTCGGCTTTCGTCCAGGCGCCCGTGCCGCCACCCAGGTTGCGCACATCGGTGTAGCCCAACAGATTCAAGGCCGCCAGGCCCAACGCGCCGCGGTGACCCGAACCACAGTAGATCACAATCGGCTGGTCTTTGGCGGGCAGTTTGTCCAGGTTCTTGAGCAACTCACGGATCGGGATATTGACCGCGCCCGCCAGATAACCTTTCTCAAACTCGGCCGGTTCGCGCACATCCACCAGGAAAGGCATCGCTTCGGCCATTTCGGCGTTCAGGTTGGCCGCCGAAACGGAATAGAACCCTTCCGGCAAGGTGCTCAGGAAATTCGCCCAGGTAGCGTTCCAATCCACAACGCCCGCCACCGGCAAGCCGGCAGCCTTCCAGGCATTGAACCCGCCGCCCAGGTTGATAGCTTCGTAACCTAACAGGCGCAGCGCCATCGTCACCACACCCGCACGGTGACCCGAAACGCAGTAAACCACAATCTGATCTTCTTTCGAGAACTCGTTCAGGCTGGTCAACACTTTATCCATTGGAATGTTGACAGCGCCCTCGATATAGCCATTCTCGGCAACCTCTTTCTCGGTACGCACATCCAGCAAGAAAGGCATCTCAGAAACCAGAAGTTCGTCGACTGAAGAAGCCTTCATCGCATAGAAACCATCCGGAAGGTTGCTGAAGAACGCATCCAACTCAGCCAGCATCCCTTCGTCCACGTCCGGAGCCGTTCCCGCAACAGCCTCGGGCGCCGCGCCGGTCTCAACAGCCAACTCCGCTTTCTTCCATGCGCCCAGGCCACCAGCCAGGTTCCGTACCTTGGTATAACCCAACATCTGCATGGCTGCCATCGCAAAAGCGCCACGATGGCCGGAAGCACAATAGATCACAATGGATTCGTCCAACCCGGGCAGTTTATCCAGGTTCTTGAACAGGTCACGAACCGGAATGTGAACCGCGCCGGCGATGTAACCATCCGCTTCCACTTCCGAGGCCTCACGCACATCCAGCAGGAAGGGCGCGCTCTCGGCCAGTTCTTCGTTAAGTTTCGTTGCGGAAACTGTACCATAACCGGCGTTAGCAGGCAAACCCGCGATTACCTCGCTCATCAGAGCATTCCAATCCGCAGGGACAGCGGTTGGCTCTACCGGCACGGGTGTCGCGGTCGCCGGAACGGCGGTCGGTTCGGCCACCGGGGCGGCCGGCTCAACGGTCGCCACAGCAGGCTGGCATGCTGACAACACCATTGCCAGCAGTACGGTTAAAACAACCAGCACACGAACTTTCTTCTCCATCTTCTTTTACTCCTCAAACAGATATTACTGCCCCAGCACCGGTTCCGGTGGCTGAGGAACAATCACGCCTTGATTGGCTTCCAATTCTTCTTCGGCTACCTTATCAGCCGTCAGGAAGAGCTCAGGATTACCGTGACAGCTATCGCAGCTTTGATTCTGGGGGGTCACGCGCTGAATATTGTGCGGCGTCGCATAAGCCCAGGTGGGCATCGCATCAAAGTTGGGCAGCAAATTCTCGCCATAGTACGAGTAAGAATCCGGATGAGCCGGAATGTGACGTACCGTGACGTAGTCATACGGACGATCGGCGCTCTTGCGGGTGTTCAAGCCAATGTAGAACCCCAAATAGGTAGCGTCGGTCTTGTAGAATGGGTTGCCCGTTTTCTCGCTGATAGCAACGTGGCAGTTGTCACAACTGGTGTATTGCACCGAGTGACATACCTGGCACGAGAGATCGTTTCCGTGAATGGCATGCTGCGGGATGGTCTCATCCGGCCCCCCAACCTGGTGGCAGTCCGTGCACTCCACCGCGGGATTGCCCGCATAGCGATGCGAAGCGGACTCTTCATCGGTCGCGTGCATTTCACCACCCGTGTGGCATGATACACAGTTCATTCGTCCAGTGCGGAAGTGAACGTCGCCAGGGATCTCTTCGTTCTTGCCCAGGTATTCATTCCCCACCCGACTACCGTGACAAGCCGTACAAGTGCGAGTCATCGGCGGGGTCTTTACGAACATGTGCCCATCCAACAAGCCGCCGCCCACGTTTTCGGGCTGGCTAACGTGGCATTCACCACAGCTCGTATGGCAGGTGGCGCAGTGATTGCCAAACATCTCTTCCAGATTTTCATGATTCTCAGGCACGCTGCGCGCATCCAGTTGGGTCCAGTAACCCGCCTGGGTGTTGTGCAAAGCCGTGGCGTAAGTATCCGAAACATCTTCGTGACATTCACTGCACGAAGCGTCGGATACCGCCAAGGGATTCGCAATCATATCCTTATGGGCAGCTTCTTTGTCTGCCGCTTCTTGCACGCCCCCGTGGCAGTAGGTGCAGCGCAAGAAACCATGCAGCGTCTTTGTATACTCTTCCGAGACTAAAACCTTTTCCCAGGGCTCCAACGGAGCCACAGAGCCACCTCAGCCAGCGCCTTCATCTTCTTTCTCAACCTCTTCCTCAACCTTGGCCGTGGCGATCAACTGATCTTTGTCGGTATGGCAGTCCAGACAATAATTGGGCTCTTGGGTGGGTAAAGGCGCTGCGGTGGGCAGTTCGACGGTCACCTCAGGCGCAACCTCCGTGGCTTCCGGCGCAGCCTGGCACGCTGCCAAAGACATCGCAGCCAGAACTGTGAAAGCCACTACCCCAATCCATCGACGCGGATTGATCATTGCTTCTCCTCCTTGTAAGTGTTACTACCTTTTGATGATAAAGGGTAAACCAGATAACCTCTAGTGATTTTCGTCACAAAGTGTATAGTTTTTACTTATCCGATATAATAAGATAAGCTTATAGATAGAGTAAAAATACTCCAAAATCAATCAAGGAATCCTGCGTATGCTGGACTCTCACCAACTCAATGTTTTTCTCACCGCAGCCGAAACGCTCAACTTCTCCAGAGCCGCCGAGTTGTTGCACATGTCGCAACCCAGTGTCACCCAACACATCCGCTCCCTGGAACAGCATTTTGGCACAACGCTTTTTTTTCGCAAAGGTCGTCAGATCTCTCTCACCGAAGCCGGCATCGCCCTTTTGCCGCTGGCCCGCCAAATGGTAGCCGTGTCGCTGCGTACCGACGAGATCATGGATCAAATCAAAGGCGAGGTCCAGGGTAACCTGGTCATCGGTTGCAGCACCACGCCCGGAAAGTATATTCTTCCCGTCTTGCTAGCTGACTTTATGCGCCGTCACCCTCGCGTCAATGCGTCATGCAGTGTCACCGCTCGCGCCCAGGCGCTGCAAATGCTCGAAAACGGCGAAGTAAAATTCGCTCTCTCCAGCAACCCCGAAGAATTCTCATCCAATGTAGAATTTCGGAAACTCATTGACGACCCCATTACCCTCCTGGTTCCGAAAAATCATGAATGGGCCGCGCGCGGGCAAATCCGCCTCGAAGAACTCATGAGCGAACGCTTCATCATGCGCGAAGAGACCGCCGGAACCTACCGCACCGTGCGCAACGCATTGGCCCGCCACGGTCACAACATTAACGACCTGCGCATCATCCTGACCCTGGGCAATTCCGAAGCCATCGCCATCGCCATCCAGGAAGGCATCGGGGTTGGGTTCGTCTCGCAGATGGTCGTGGAACGGATGACAAGCGAACAAGCCGTGCCGGTTAAAATTCACAACCTGGAAATTTATCAAGAAATTTACATTGGCCGCAACCGGCGCTTCGCCGAAGGCAGGCTTCAATCCGCCTTCTGGGATTACCTCATCAACCAGGCTCAACCCGTCATTCAACGCCTGTCCCGCAACGATTCTACACACCCTGGGTTATAAGCTTAGAACGTTACTGCTCGGCTCTTTGGGAAAATTCGGGACTTTTCTACCAGGGTCTGAGTGGTTACCCTAAAACTAACTCAAGGAAGAGCTCAATGAATCCATTAACCCAGGGCGTCGCCCGCCCCTGGCCAGGCATTTCCTGGCAGGGCTCTGCCCAGCAATCCACCCTCAACTCCGCCACCGCGCGCCAAAACTTACGCGATCTCTCCCAGCCCTGGTGGATCGTTTCAGACGGTTCGCTAGTCAGCCTGGTGAATGGTGGCAGCTTCCTCGCCGGTGATGCTGGCGAGTTTGCGGTCCTGGGCCACCTGCCCGCGCTGCCTCCCGAGAACCTCGGCGACCCCGCCTTCAAGTCCACTTACGGCACACGCTACGCTTACTATGCCGGAGCGATGGCCAACGCCATTGCTTCCGAAGACATGGTCATTGCTTTGGGCAACGCCGGGTTGATGGGCTCCTTCGGCGCGGGCGGCTGCTTGCCCGCGCGGATCGAATCCGCCATCCAGAAAATCCAGCAAGCCCTACCCAACGGGCCATACGCCTTCAATCTTCTCAACTCACCGCTCGAGCCAGCTCTCGAACAACGCGCCGTCGAGCTTTACCTGAAATATCACATCCCCGTCATTGAGGCCTCTGCTTACATGGACATGACCTTCGGCCTGGTATATTACCGCGCCGCGGGCCTTTCACAAGCTCCCGACGGAAGTGTGGCCATCCAAAACCGCATCATCGCCAAAATCTCCCGCAAAGAAGTAGCCAAACGCTTCCTCAGCCCCGCGCCCCAGGATATTTTGAACAAACTGGTCGAAGAAGGCAAAATCACCGCGCTGCAAGCCGATTTGGCCCGGCGCGTGCCCATGGCTGACGACATCACCGTTGAAGCCGACTCGGGGGGCCACACCGACAACCGCCCTCTGGTAACGCTCATCCCTGCCATCCTGGCTCAAAGAGACGCTCTCCAGGCCCAGCACAACTATGCCGTCCCGGTGCGCGTGGGCGCTGCCGGAGGAATCGGCACGCCCGCCGCCGCGATGGCTGCCTTTGCGATGGGCGCGGCTTATGTGGTCACCGGTTCTGTCAATCAGGCCTGCCGTGAGGCGGGCGCTTCTGAATACACCCGCAACCTGCTGGTGAAAGCCGACATGGCCGATGTCAGCATGGCCCCCGCCGCCGATATGTTCGAGATGGGCGTCCGCGTACAGGTCCTCAAACGCGGCAGCATGTTTGCCCCGCGAGCGAGCAAACTCTATGACCTGTACTCGCGGTACAATGCCTGGGAAGAGATTCCTGCCGCCGAGCGAGAAAAATTGGAAAACACGGTCTTCAAGCGCCCTTTCGACGAGATTTGGGCTGACACAGTGAAATTCTTCACCGAACGCGATCCGCGCCAGGTGGAGCGTGGCAACGCCGACCCACATCAAAAAATGGCCCTTGTCTTCCGCTGGTACCTGGGTCTTTCCTCGCGCTGGTCCAACATCGGCGAAAAAGGCCGCGAAATGGACTATCAAATCTGGTGCGGTCCCTCGATGGGCGCGTTCAATGACTGGGCACGCGACAGCTATTTATCCGAGCCCGCCAACCGCGGAGTCGTGGATGTAGCGTTGCATCTGCTCACCGGTGCGGCTTATCTCACGCGCATCCGGCGCCTCGCCGACCTGGGCTTGCAGCTTTCGCCCGAAGTATCCGTCTACAAGCCCGAGCGCCCGATCGTTTCGTAGTCTCCTCGCTCTTTGAGGATCAGGCGCTATTCCGATTCCATCATCGCCAGCGTCAGCAGATACTCCCCCTCCCGCCGCCAGCCAAACCAGCACTTTCCAGGCATCACTCGACTGTGCAGGTTCAGGTGTCGCCAACCATCTGTTGCTCCCCTCCCCGGCAGCACCTCGATCGCCCGCGTGTCGATGCGTAGCCCGGTGCGCAACGCTTTCAGAAACGCTTCCTTCGCGCTCCATACCAGATAAGGCCAGTGGGTCCCCTCCCGTTCACGCAACGCCCACTCTGCCTCCGTCAGGTAATCTGCCATCCAAATTGGGTTGGCATCGCCCACCTGCTCTATGTCCGCGCCGATCCGTAAGTTCGGCGCATCCGTCCAGGCAGCCAGCGCCCGCTCCCCCCGGTGACTGATTGTCAGGCAGCCCGGCACGGGTTTCTTGCCGCGCCACACCACCGGCGCACCACCTTCTTCAGGTTCAATGCTCAACTCGCCCGGCGCGCACTCCAATGCGCTCGCCAGCAGTTTCTTGGCCACCCAGCGCCCCATCAACCACTCTCGCCGCCGTTTCTCAAACCGCAACCCCGCCAATATTTCCCGCTCAGCGCCAGAAAGAAACGCCATCTCTTTCTCGCCTCGAGCTTCCGACCCTGCGCCTTCTCCCCCCGGGAGAGGGCCGGGGAAGCCCCGGCCTTGCCGTGGGTGAGGGCACAAGGCCGGGGAAAATTCCCCGGCCTCAAAGCTTTCACACAACCAGATCAACGGCAGCCCGATCATTGGCCCGTGACCACATCCTTCAGCGGTTGGATCAACGCCGCTTCCATTGTGTAATCCAACGCCGAGGTGCGGTAACCATCCAGTTCCAAAAACACCTGCCCCGATCCGTCCACCACCCGCGCGGTGAATGAAAGCCCCCCTTCTCCTTCCACCGGCGCGACCTCGGCAAAAATCGGCGCGCCTTGCTTCCCGGCCTCAAACAACCGGATTTGGCCAATGGAATGCGGCAGCGCCAACGAGCCTGTCCGCCCAATCTCCCACACCCCCGCCGTTTGCAGGCACAGCTCAATGAGCACCGGCGTGATCGGCGAGCCCTCTCCATTCATGATCGGCGGCAAATTCGAACGAAGCTTACCCAGCACCCGACCATCCACCACCTGCACGCCCTCCAACACCTGGAAGGCTGGCCCGTGGAAGTACAACTTGTAAATCTCTTCGGATGTGATCGTCCGCCCTCCATTCCAATGCGGCGGCGTGACCCGCGATTTGCTCAACCCCGCCCCCACCGGGCATAAGTTCACTTTGCCACGGAAATGCAGCAGCCGTTCATCCTTCTTAACCTTCGATACCGAGGTTGACTCCAGCGTTACATACACCACCAGCCCACTGGCCTCGCGCACGCCTTGTGCCTTCCAGGAAATCTGGCGTTTTTGGTCACGGTAGAACTTGAACGGCGCCAGGAACTGAATATCCTCCAATCCCACCACCACAAAGCTGCCCCGCTCCGAAGCCAATACCGAAGCAATGTGCCGCGCCGCCACCGAGAACCCTTCTATTCCCATCACGCCCGGCAACAAGGGAATTCCATTCAAAGCATGATCCTTCAAAAAAGGCTCTGCCTGCGGGTCCAACTCGGCTTCCAAATGCACCCCGCTGAGCAGGTCCACCCCGGTCACCCGGCTGAACATGGCATGAATAGGCTCGCCCGCGGTCAAAGCCTGGTTAGCTGCTTCCACATCCAGCCCGCCTTGCGGATGCCGGTTGCCTTCCAGAAGGCCCAGGCTGCCCGCCAAAACCACCTCGCCCCCATGCGCTCCGTGAACCAATTCACGCCGCACCAGGCCGGATGCCGTGCCCGGCTGAAGCATTTCGATCCCCGCCCGCTTCATCAACTCAGGAATGAAACCCCGGCTGGCCATGCCCACTTCGGCCCACGCGCCCCAATCCAGGGTCAACGCCTTGATCTGTGGGTAGGCTTTTGGCAAAGCCGCCGCCAGCTTGCCCAACAAATCGTTGGCCGCGCTGTAATCGGTTTGACCGGTATTTCCAAAACGCCCTGCCACGGATGAGAACATCACCACGGCCCGTGGCAGCTTGCCCGCCGCTTCCAGGCCTTTGAACACGTGGAAGACCCCCATTGCTTTCACGGCCACCGTTTGGCGGAATTCATCCACGGGCTTATTTTCTAGCTTGCGGCTGCGCTCTGACCCGGCAGCGTGGATGAACACATCTACCCGCTCTTCATCGATTTTCGCCAACGCCTGGGCCGCCGATGACGCGTCTGTCACATCGCACACCACGTACTCAGCCCGCCCGCCCGCGGCTTCCACCGCCGCGATCGTGTCCAGGGTCGCCGCCGCGCGCTCCAATGCCGCCACCTTTTGATCCACCTGCGCCGGGGTCGGTTTGCCGCCTTCCTGCGCCAGGCGGAGCATCAATTCCTTCTTGAAGGCCACTTTATCGGCCCGCAAATGGGCCAGATCTACCGAATCGCGCTCAGGCAGGGGCGTGCGGCTCAACAAGTAGAACTTTCCCCGCGTGGCCCGTGCCAGGTCCACCAAAATCGGTCCAGTAATGCCTCCTGACCCGCCGCTAACCACGAATACGCTGCCTTGTGGAAGCGCAAAGCGTTCTTCGCCTGCGGGCCGCTCAGCCAACGCCAGGGTGAAGCGCAAGTCGCCATCCCAGCCCACCTCCACCGCGCTGGGATCATTCAGCGTCTCGCGCAGCAACCGCCCGGCCACATCTCCATCCGAGGTCTGTTCGGAGAAATCAATCACCTTGATCACCGACCCTGGGCGTTCCCAAGCCAGCGCTTTTGCAAAACCGCTCACCAGCCCCCCCAGCGCCGAGGTAGCGCCATCCGGTCCGCACCCATGCAGCCCTCCCATGCGCGTACCGCATACCAGGAAGGGCTCGCCCTGCAAGGCGCGCATCACGTTGAAAAGGCCCTCGGCTCGCCGCGAAACTTCCCCCTGCCAGCTTTCGGCATCCATCTCCGCCACGCCCGCTTCCACGTCCAGCCCCGGCAGGAAGTACACTCCCTGCACCGGACCTCCCGCCTGGAATGCAACGATTTTCTCGCCAGCCGCGCTGCCGTTCTCCCCATCTACGGTCAACACCTGAACCTTGTGTCCGCGCAATCGCCGCGCCAGGCCGCTGCCAGCCTTCCCTCGGTCTGCCACAATCACCACCCGACTGGCTTCGTTCAATGTCACGCCGGTAGGTACGCACAGATCCAATCTTGGACGCAGCACCGGAACCGGCACGCGCCGGGCGATCATGGGCCCCGTCTCGGTTTCTTCTCCGCCCGCCACCGGCTCAGTCTCGACCTGCGTAGGTTCCGCTAGGGTTTGCTTTGCCGCCAGGGCCTCGCGCATGAACTGCACCACCTTGGTCA
>CAYOHX010000098.1:11420-19158 GCA_964403875.1 uncultured Anaerolinea sp.
TCCACCGGGTAGCCTGTCTTCTCACTGACTACTTCCAGCACATACGCCTTAACTTCATCGCTATTCACACCCGGGTTGACCGGAATCGGTTTCTCTACCACACCGGGGGTGAAGGCAACGGCCGCTGCCGGTGTGCTGACAACCGCGGCCACGGGCGACCCCTCACTGGCAGCCCACAGGGTCGGCCCCTGCCCATACTGCCACCTCGACTTTGCCGGTGGTTTCTCGGGCGCGCCGGTGTGCCGAACGCGCAGCGTGCGCTGCACTGTCTCCAAATTCGGGGCCGCATAGCCGCAAGCTTCCGCCAACCAACGCCGGTACACGGGTTGTTCGATCCTCTCGCCCACGCCAGGCACGCGCCGAACCAGGGTCAAAGCGATCTGAGAGCCAAAACCAGCTCCCAAACGCAGCGCGTATTCCACGGGGTACTGCCCACCCAACGAGAGATTCAGATCGCCCAATTCAGGGTCAGGCTCAAAACCCTCGTGGATATTGGCTATCGGTGGCACCTGCTGGTTCTCCAGCGCTTTCACCGCCAGCACATCCTCCACGCCCACCCCCATAGCATGGCCGGTGTATCCTTTCGTATTGGCAATCACCACCTGGCTGGCCTGCTCGCCGAACACGCGCCGCAAAGCGCGAATTTCCGCCGAGGCGCTTCCGCCACGCGCCGGGGTGTAGGTCTCGTGAGAAACGAACACCATTTTCGAAGCCATCTGCCGCCGGTCCAGGCCAAAGCGCTCCTCGGCGGTCCGCACCAGGCGCTCCATGACCTCGCTGACATGCTGCGTATCCAGCCGTGTACCGTGGAACGCGCTGTTCGCAATTTGCGTGGAAAGCACTTCGCAAATCGGGCGTACACCGCGCTCGGCAGCCGCGTCCGCCGCTTCCACCACCAGCGCCGCCCCGCCCATCCCCATAATCATTCCATTGCGCCGCCGGTCAAAGGGCAGCACCGCCATACGCACATCGCCTTCTACCGTTGCGGCGCCGCTGGCCAACATTCCTGTGCCAATCCAATGGGCCAACGCCCCGCCGGTCACATCGTCTCCTGCCACCACGATCACCCTGCGGCAGCGCCCCGCGCGGATCCAATCCTCCGCAACAGCCAGGGCGTGTGTGGTGGTGGCGCAAGCAGCGTTCACGTGCGTGTTGGGACCGCGCGCGCCAATATACTCGGCAAACTGCGAGTGCCCCATCGCCAGCACTCGGAAGATGAACTTGCGATCAAATTGATAATTCAGCGCTGTCAATTGGCCTTCCAGTTCAGCGATGCGAGCTTCCAAGGCTGTACGCAAGTCGTTCGCGCCCGCTGGAACCCATCCCAGCACCCCGCGCAGCTCGTTGAGCTGCCCCGCCAGCTTCTCATGTTCACCAAAGCGCCCGGTTTCTTCGGCCATCTCATCCAATCCGGGGAAAGCCGAGCCAAAGATCACCCCAGTTTCATCCTGCATCGACTCGGGCAGCTTCCAGCGGTCCGGCAGAAAGGTCCCCTTGCTGGTCTGGCGATAAGCCATCGTCAGAGGGATGCCTGCGTCGCGCAAAGCTTCAATGCCTGCCGCGATCGCCAGCCGGGTAGAAATATCGAAAGCCTCCACCCGCTCGCCGGGCACGCCAAACTCTTCCACCAGGTCGAACTTCCCACGCTGCCCCCCCAGTTTGACAGCCTGATCGGATTGATCCAGCACTTCCATGACCGCGCCGGCCTCGCTCTTCACCAGGCGGGTCACGCGTTTCTCGATCATTCGGTCGCGCAGCGCATCGGGCAGCGCTTCGATCCGGTTTTCGCCGCTCAGCAAGTCGCGAATGTTGTCATCGCTGAACACGTGCTTGTCTCGCCCCGGCAAGCCCAACCCCGCGCCCGTCACCACCACCGACCCAGTCAAAGGCAGTCTACCCGCTCCCTGAGCAGTATCCGACACAGTCCTTTCCTCCGGCTGTGTCGTGACAGCTTGAGCGGCAACCGGAATGGCAGAAAGGGCAGGCGTTATCGGCCCAGTTCCCTTCTGGCGCAGCGCCTCGCACATGAACTGAACCACCTTGGTCAGCGTGTTGTAATCCGACAGGCGCAAGTCCTCGCGCCGGGGAATGTCGTAATTCGCTCGGATGGTCGCGAATAACTCGGCCTGCTTAACCGTATCGATGCCCAAATCTGCTTCCAGGTCCAACTCCATGTCCAACATGTCCACCGGGTAGCCTGTTTTCTCACTGACCACTTCCAATACATATTGTTTCACGGCGTCCGCGTCGACAGTTGCCGAGTTTGCCTCCTGAACCAGCTCCGCTTTCGGCTCGATCGGTCGAGGGCTCGCGCCCACCCCCGCGGCGTACAAACCACACAAAGCCTCGTTGAAACTGACCACAGCGCCCTTGCGCGGATGGTTGGTCGCCAGAATAGCCACATCGGCCTTGTCTTTCAGGCAGTCTGTCGCCAACGCATTCATCACCCGCTTCGGGCCGCATTCCACGAAGACCCGCGCCCCTTCACGGTACAATGTTTCAACGCCCTTGATGAACTGCACCGGCGAGGCTACCTGCGCCGCCAGTATATCTAAAATTTCTTCGCGCTCGGTGGGATATAAATCACCAGTCACGTTAGCCACCAGCTTGATCTGTGGAGCCTTCACGCTCATCTTCGCGATCACCCCGCGCAGGGGCTGGCTGGCCGCGGCCACAATCCGCGTGTGGAACGCATGCGACACCGGAATCTTCGTGGCTTGCAATCCTGCTGCCTGGAAGGCCGCCAAGGCCTCATCCACCCCCGCCGTCGACCCGCCGATCACCGATTGAAGCGGGCTGTTGATATTCGCCAGTACCACATACTCTTTAACCGACTTTAGAATTTCTTCCACCTGGGCAATGGGGGCTGAAACCGCCGCCATGCATCCATTGTCGGCTACCGACACTTTCTTCATCTCCCGCCCGCGCGCGCTCACCACTTGCAGCGCTTCGGCAAAGGTCAATACCCCCGCCGCCACCAGCGCCGCATACTCGCCCAGGCTGTGTCCAATGACCAGGTCCGGCTGGAAACCAAACTTGCGCATCAAGCGCAAAATGGCTACATTGGCTGTCAACAGCGCGGGCTGAGTAATTTCCGTGTTTCGCAAAGCCTTTTCAGCCTCTGCCAACGAGACCTCATCCCCCTCCACGTAAATATAGCTCGTCAGAGGACGGCCCAAAATGGACTCCATCACCCGGTCGGCTTCGGCAAACGTCTCGGCCACCACCGTTTCCACCGCGCACAGATCCTTGAGCATGTTGACGTACTGCGAACCCTGCCCCGGGAACATGAAGGCCAGTTTGCCCGGCACGCCGCTGCCCCTGAACACGGCATGCGCCTGCAAAGCCTGCCAGGGATTGCTGCCCGGTTCGGCGTCAAAGCCCTTTAAAGCCCGCTCGCCGCGTTTGATCAACTCATCCAAATCGCCGTAATCGATTGCCAACCGCTCGGGACGCGCCAGCACATCCGCTGTTGGGATCTCACAATGCGGCTGCACCCCCTGACGAGCTTGCTCAAGCATCTTATCGAGCTGTTGGCGAAGTTCGTTCACCGAATCAGCGCTCAAGAACAACACCCCCCGATACGGCCTCGCCTGCCCCCCCTGCGGTTCCACAACCGCGGCGGCAACCGGAGCCGCAGCCCCAGCCGGCTGAGCCGCCTGGAACAAAGGCTTTTGTTCGGCCAACATCCCTGGAATGTACTCTTCCAGCACCACGTGGAAGTTCGTTCCCCCAAAACCAAACGAGCTCAATCCCGCCCGTCGGAACGCCCCAGGCTTCATTTCCCACTCGCGCAGACGAGTGTTGACTTGCATGGGCAGTTGTGAAAAATCCAGGTTTGGGTTGGGCCGTTCGAAGTTGGCCGTGGGCGGCAGCACCTTCTCGTGCAAGGCCATCGCCGCCTTGAACAAACCCGCCGCGCCCGCCGCGCTTTTCAAGTGCCCGATATTCGACTTTACCGACCCTAGAGCAATGCTGCCTGCTGGCAGGCCAAACTGCCCAAAGATCGCGGTCAGGCTGTTTACCTCCACCACATCCCCCACGCGTGTGGACGTGCCGTGTCCTTCGATCATCGTCACGGTGGCCGGCGAAAGCCCTGCGTTGGCCCACGCGCGCGCAATGGCTTGCTGCTGCCCACTCGGGTTGGGCGCAGTGATCCCCTTGCCCTTGCCATCGCTGCTGCTGCCAATTCCGCGGATCACCGCGTAAATTTTGTCTCCATCTCGCTCCGCATCCTCCAACCGCTTGAGCAAGAAAATGCCCGCGCCCTCGCCCATCACAAATCCGTTCGCGCCATCCGCATACGGCCGAGAACCATCCGCGCTTAAAGCGCCAATCTTGGAGAATTTGACAAAGGCCTCCACGCCCATGCCCCGATCCACCCCGCCAGTCAACACCGCGTCAAAGTTGTGCGCGTTCAGCCCTTCCACGGCGCTTTGCAGCGCCGCCAGCGAAGAAGCGCATGCCGCGTCGGTGACATAATTCGGCCCGGTGAGATTGAACACATTAGCCACCCGCCCGGCAATCACATTCGACAACTCGCCCGGCATGGTGTCCTCGTTGATCTCTGGCGTCGCTCGGCGAATGTTCTCCGCCAATCCCGCCAACAGCGCCTGCTGCACGGCAGGAGGCAGTTGTTGAAAGTCTGGTACCGCGCTCAAGGCTTCGGCAAACTCAGGCACGCGAATCCGCAAGGTGGTGATATAGTGCTTTTCACCTCCCAGAGCATTTCCTAAAATCACTCCCGTCCGCGAAAGGTCCAGCGCCCGCTGCGGGTGACCGTAATCCATCAGAGCCTGCCGGCAAGCGGCAATCGCCCACTGCTGCGCTTCGTCCATCTGTCCCAGCACCCGCGGCGGAATCGCAATTCCCCACTTGAATGGCTCAAACTGGAATCCTTTCACCCAGCCGCCAATCTTACTGTAGGTTTTCTCTGGCACGGTCGGATCAGGGTGATAATACAAATCCGCCCGCCAGCGCTCCGCGGGCACGTCCGTGATCGAATACCGTCCACGTTTGATGTTATCCCAAAAGGCCGCCGCGTCGTACGCGTCTGGCATGATGGCCCCCATTCCGACGATTGCTACAGGCTTTTGTTCGTGCATGTTCCATCCTCCAGGGGTTTGACCGCCAGGTCCAGGCAACACAAACACTTCCCCTCCGGCACTGTTTGCCGGAAGGTTAGATGAGGTGTGTAGCTCAAAGACGGTGGTCTAGAATTTTCTGTAGAAGAAATGTAGGCCGCGGATTGGATTTTCCGCTGCTCTGAAACCTGAAACACCTGCACGCTTCAAGAGTTACGCGATTCCAAAAATCCATCCAGTGTCGTTCCTCGCTTTTTACCCTGGAGACACTTGAAATCTGGACAATTTGATATTTTATACATTTATTACTATAATACGCAACATAATAACCAATCAGATCGCCGAGAAACACCCCCTTCCATCTCTGATTGATTAGCCGCGGAACATCCATCATACTTCGGGAATTTCCCCTATCCCGAAACCAGTTGCCCCTGAAAGGATGGCTCTTATGACCGTCGAGCAGATTGCAGGTGACGTGTACCCCCCCTCCGCCGAGATCGTCAACGCCGCCCACATCAATAACCGGGATGTTTTGGCCAACATGGCCTCTCTGGACTTGGCCAAATTTTGGGAAGAACAAGCCAAAGAATTTGAATGGTTCTCGCCTTGGGACAAAGTGCTGGATGATTCCAACCCACCTTTCTATAAGTGGTTCACTGGCGCAACCACAAACATCGTCTATAACTGTCTCGACCGACACGTGGCCGGCTGGCGGCGCAACAAACTGGCCTTGATCTGGGAAGGAGAAAACGGCGAGCAGCGCACCTACTCGTACCACGCCCTCAACCGCGAGGTGTGCATGTTCGCCAACGTTTTGCGCAGCATGGGCGTAAAAAAAGGCGATCGCGTGACCATCTACATGGGTCGCGTGCCCGAGTTACCCATCGCCATGCTGGCCTGCGCAAAAGTTGGCGCGGTACACTCGGTCATCTATGGCGGCTTCTCCGTGGAAGCCATACACGGACGCATCGACGACTCGCAATCCAACGTCATCATCACCTGTGATGGCGGCTTCATGAATGGCAAGACCATCGAACTGAAAGCCATTGTTGACGAAGCCCTCAAGCGCTGCGCAACCGTCGAACATGTCATCGTCGTGCGCCGCACCGGCCACGAGGTCTCGATGGAATCGGGCCGCGACTACTGGTATCACGACCTGATGGGTCTGCCCGTAGCCCGCTCGACCGGAGGCTCCTCGCGCTGCGAGACCGAAGAGATGGACGCCGAAGATCCTCTGTTCCTCCTCTATACATCTGGCACCACCGGCAAGCCCAAAGCCATTCTCCACACGCACGGTGGCTATATGGTTGGGGTCGGAACCACGCTCAAATGGGTATTTGACCTCAAAGAGGAAGACCGCTACTGGTGTACCGCCGATCCCGGCTGGATCACCGGCCACAGTTATATCGTTTACGGCCCCCTCCTTTTGGGCGCTACCTCCTTCATGTACGAAGGCGCGCCCACCTTCCCCTATCCCAACCGCTGGTGGAGTCTGGTCGAGCGGTATGGCATCAACGTCTTCTACACCGCCCCCACCGCAATCCGTGGGCTCATGCGCTTTGGCGACGCCTGGCCGAACCGACACGATCTCTCCAGCCTGCGCCTGCTGGGCTCCGTGGGCGAACCCATCAACCCCGAAGCCTGGCGTTGGTACTATGAAGTCATTGGAAAGAACCGCTGTCCCATCATGGACACCTGGTGGCAGACAGAAACGGGCATGTTCATGATCACCCCCTTGCCCGAAACTCCCCTCAAGCCCGGAAGCGCCACCCGCGCCTTCCCCGGAATCGAAGCCGACATCTACGATGAGAACGGCCAACCCGTAGCCCCTGGCGAAGAAGGCTACCTGGTGCTCAAACGCCCCTGGCCAGCCATGCTCCGCACCATCTATAAAGACCCTGAGCGCTACGTCAGTCAGTATTGGAGCCGCTTCCCCGGGGTGTACTTCACCGGCGACAGCGCCCGAAAAGACAAGGATGGATATTTCTGGGTCATTGGTCGCGTGGAAGACGTCATTAAAGTATCCGGTTATCGCCTGGGAACCGCCGAAATTGAAAGCGCCCTGGTCAGCCACCCAGCCGTCGCAGAAGCAGCCGCCATCGGACTGCCCCATGACATCAAAGGTCATGCCATCTATGCCTACGTCATGCTCCGTGCCGGAGCCGAGGTCGGCGAGAACTTTGAAGCCGACCTCAAACAGTATGTGGCCCACGAACTAGGGCCCATCGCCAAACCCGAGAAAATCACCATTGTTCCCCAGCTCCCCAAGACTCGCAGCGGCAAGATCATGCGCCGCGTGCTCAAAGCCCGCGCCCAAGGGCTCCCAGAAGGAGACCTGAGCACCCTGGAGGAATGACCCGCTTCCCGGAGCGATCCATCCGCCGAGAGAAAACAGGTCCTGAAGTCGAGGTCATTCCTCAATTTCAGGACCTGTTCTTTTCGGGTAATCAACCCTCAAGCATCCCAGACCTCACCAGGTAATTTCTACCTCACAAGGGCCGGTCAGCTCGATTTCCAGCGTTCCTTGCGCATCCGTTTGGACAGTCTGAGTCTGTCTTCCAGACCACACTTCTCCAGGATCCACCCCCACTTGCGCCGGCGGGGGCGGGGGGGGGGGGGGCGGCGGGGGGGGCGGGGTGGGGGGGGTGGGGGGC
>CAYOHX010000099.1:0-18827 GCA_964403875.1 uncultured Anaerolinea sp.
CCCCATACGAAAGAGCGAGGCTTTTGCAAAAGTCAAGTGACTTTGGAAAAACCATCCAGGTTCTCCAAGAGTTGCCGTGGTAGCTGCCGCATTTTGAGGACACTCCAAAAGGCGGGGTTCAGCGCACCAATTCCCAATGCCCCCACATCAAACACCACCCAAACGCTAGGAAGCGGTGTGGATGGCCTGTGCGGCGCGCAAGCCGGACTCGATAGCGCCCTGAATCCAGGCGTGAGCCAGAGAGGTGTGCTCTCCAGCAAAGTGGATGCGACCTTCGGGCTGAGTGATGGGATCGTACAGCAGAGTCTGTTGTCCGGGGTCGAAGAGGGCAAAGGCTCCGCCTGCGAATTCATCATCATGCCACATTTTGGACGCGCCGGCCTCGAAATTCTCAATGATTTGCGGATGGATGACGGCGACATTCTCGATGGCCTGGCGGATGCGTTCGGCGGGGTCCAGCGACCCCCAGCGTTGAGCGTCTTCGCCCCAGGTGTAGCTGGCCAGGAGCACCCCGCGACCGGTCTCGCGGCCATGTTCGGGATAGTACAGGTTGCGAATGGCCATATCGGTAACGGTTCCGCCGCCAAAGATTTGCTCATCTTCTTCCCAAAAGCGGCGTTTGCTCTGCAGGAACACTTTGGCGGAGGCGTCGTAATGCAGTTGGCGGATAGCCCGCTGCTTGGCCGTGGAGAAGGGCTTGAGCACTTCGATATGGCGCATGACGGGGAAGGGCAGGGTGAGGATGGCGTAATCGCCGCTCACGGCATGAGATCCGGCGGCGTCACGATAGTGCAGGGTGACCGAATCGGGAGATTGGTCAATGGCCACGATGCGTGCCCCAAAACGGGTTTCGTCGCGAAGCTGCGCCCACATGGCCCGCGGAAGTTGGTCGGTTCCGCCGGGAATGTAGACCATGTCCTGATAGTAGCGGCCGGCGTCCTCGCGCAGCAGTTCGAGGAAGGAGGAGTTCATGATGGCTTCCTGGTTGTAGATCAACCCAAAGCGCTCGATGGCGTCTTCTGACCACCCCCGCAGTTCCAGGAATTCCCTCACCGAGTACTGGTCGTATTCCTGGGTGATTTTTTGCCAGCCCTCCTGCCCGCGGTGCTCGACCAGTCTGACCAAGGGCTGGATGGCTTCCATCCACTGTGCATCCACGGTCTTGCCGCGTTCGTGGGGCAGCAAGTTGAACTGAAAGCAGTCGGGGTTGGCCTCGTAATCGCCCATGCGGACGCGCTGCCCGTGCAGGTGACAGTACGCGCGGGCATTGCCCATGACAAAAGGCGCGGTGGGCAGGGCAAACTTTTCTACATAGGCCAGGGTGAGTTGGTGCGTGCGAGGGATGCGCATGGCCCCGGCTTCCCCGTAGAGCCCGGGCGCGAAGGGCTCGCGCAGGGTGAAGATGCGCCCGCCCACCCGGCTTTGGGCTTCCAGGAGCACGGGGGTGTGGCCGGCGCGTTTGAGCTCCAGGGCCGCTGTCAAACCGGCCATCCCCGCCCCGGCGATGAGCACGCGTTTGGGCGCGGTTTGAGCGGGCGGCAAGCCGTTCTGGATCAGGCTCAGGTACTGGGACTGTTGGGGGAACATGCGGGCCTCCATAACTGCATAATTGTTATCCTAATTATACAGTTATTACGGCTGCTGAATAGTCTCCTTTTCACATAGGGCGGAGGATGAACAATCCGTTTTCTTTGTGAACTTGCATGGCGAAGTCAAAGCGGTCAAAATCGAGGACGATGTCAAGGTCGGCCAGGGGAAAGCTTGGGTGCGTGCCGTCGTAATGCCGTCCAGAACGCGAGGCCAACGTCCTGCGAATGATCTCTTCCCGGTCATAAGGCTGGCCGGTGAGCAAGGCCTCGAAAACATCGGCGCAGGCGGAATCTTCATCCCCCCAGCCTTCCTCGGGAAAATAACCGGTGAGGAGGAAGATGACCTCGGGGGGATTCAGCTTTTGGATATAGCGGGTGGTGGCGGTGACGTTGGTGAGGGCAGCGGCCAGAATAACTTCGGCTTTTTCGGCGCGCACTACGCCCTGAGTTCCGGCGCTGGTGCGCTGGATGACCAGCCGCCCGCGCAGGTCGCGGCCGGTGAGGGCGGCTGGGGAATTGCCCAGGTCGAAGCCGGGCACCTGAATACCGTCGATCTCACCGGCGATGAGGCTGCCAGGGAAGCGCTCGCGCAGGGCAAAGGCTTCATCGACGCCGGAGACGAGGATGATTTCTTCCACGCCTTCCGCGAAGAAGCAAGCCGCGGTGGTGAAGGCGCGCAGCACATCAATGGCCACGACCAGCCCCGCGGCCTCGCCGCATGTTTTCAGGTCGGCCCGGACAAACTTCACCGATCGCTCCCGCGCAAAATTTGCTCTCGCTGGTACAGCCGAATGGCTACTATGGTGAAGAGCACCGCTGCCAGCAAAGTGGTGCCCGCCCCAGCCAGCACGTTCACCGGCAAGATGGTCTCGCCGCGCATCAACTGATTGATGAGCATGGACTGCCCATAGATGGGGATGAGAGCCTTGCCCAGGGTGATCCGATCGGGGGAGAAGGCCAGAAACATGCTGGGCATGCCCACCACCAGCGGAACAAAGCCGAGATAGGTTTGGGCTTCTTTGAAGCTGCGGGTGAAGGTGGCCAGGACCATTTGCATCCCCGAAGCCAGGATGACCATAGGCAGGCAGATGAGGAAGATTTGCCACAGGGTGAGCAGGCTGATGTTCAGACGCATGCCGGTCAGATCGCCAATGGGAACCAGGTTGAAGCCGGCCCCAATGCCCGCCATTGCCACCAGAACGGCCAAAATGCCGAAGGGGATGGAGGCCAACGTCTTGGCAATGACAATTTCGCTGCGCCGGGCGGGATTGATCAGCAGGGGCTCCAGCGAGCCGCGCTCGCGCTCGCCTGCGGTGGTGTCGATGACCACGTACATGCCGCCCAGGAAGATGACCGTGATGAGCATGAAGGGCAGCATGCTGAGGAAGATCATGGACTGGGATTGCGGCGTGGAAACATCGACGCTTTGCACCACCAGGGGGTTGGTGAGGCTGGGGTTGATTCCGCGCGCCAGCAGGCGCTGCACGCTGACCTGGTTGGCGTAGGCGGCAAGCAGGTTTTCGAGCCGGGCGTTGGTGGCCATGGTCGCGGAGCGTGAGGTGTCTTGAATGACCTGAACGGTAGCGGGCTGTCCGGCGGTGAAGTCTTCACGATAGCCTTCGGGAATGACCAGCACGGCTTCCAGGGTGCCTTCAGCTACCTCAGATTTGGGATCTTCAGGCGCCGGCAGGACGATGACGTTGTTTTGCTCGAGGTAGGCGATGAGACGGGGCGCGTTTTCGGCTCCGACCACGGGGATTTGAAGCGGGGTTTCGATGGCGTCGTAGTTGATCATCTTGCCGACCACGATGATGAGTGGAATGAGCAGCAGGGGCAAGAAGATGGACGAGCTGAGCGAGCCGAGTAGTGAGCGCACGTCGCGCGCGTTATCGAGCATTTCCTTCTGGAGAATGATCCAAATCCGTTGAATCATCGTACTAATCCTTCCTCGCTGCCGATGGCGGCGATAAATGCATCTTCCAGGTTGGCCTGGCCGGTGGTTTGGCGGAGGTGGTCGGCGCTGCCGCTGGCCACCACCTGGCCCTGGGCAATGACGACGATTTGATCGCAAAGGGCAGAGACTTCTTGCATGATGTGGCTGGAGAACAGCACACACTTGCCCTCGTCGCGCAGGCGGAGGATGAACTGGCGCATGGCGCGCGTGCTCATCACGTCCAGGCCGTTGGTTGGCTCGTCCAGGAGCACATTGTGCGGGTCATGCACCAGGGCGCGGGCGATGGCTACCTTCAGAGATTGCCCGGTGGAGAAGCCGTTGCAGCGCCGGTCAGCAATATCTTGCATATCCAGCAGGTCGATCAGGTGGTTGATGCGCGCTTCGAGGGTCGAGCCGCTCAAGCCGTGCAGGCGGCCAAAGTAGCGAATGTTCTCGCGCGAGGTCAGACGCGGGTAGATGCCGCGCTGGTCGGGGAGGGCTCCGATGGCCGCCTGGACCGCCAGTGTGTCGCGGCGCGAGTCATGCCCGTCCACCAGGGCCTGGCCCTGGTCGGGGTGCAGCAGGGTGTATAAGACGCGCAAGGTGGTGGTCTTTCCGGCGCCGTTGGGTCCCAGCAGGCCGGTGATCTGGCCGTTGGGGGCGGTGAAGGTTACGCCGTTGAGGGCCTGAACCTTGCCAAAGGATTTGTGGAGATTGGTTACCTGGATCATGGCTGGCTCCCGGTGTAATTGATGAAGAAATCGGCTGGCTGGATGGCCTCTACGCAGGTGGTATCCAGCGCGTTGGGGTCGGCGCTCTGCAAGAATTCAGAGATAAGGCGCGGCATGCAGCCGTAATAAAACACGGAATGGCCCAACCCCGAAACGACAATCTGGCGGGCGTTGGTCAGGTTTTCGGCCACCTGGGCAGCGTTGGAGGGCGGAGTGACCGGGTCGGCTTCGCCGCTGAGCAGCAGGGTGGGCACGGAGCCGGTGAGCGGCTCGTAGAAATCAGCCGGGACGGCGACATGGGGCCAGTTCTGGCAGCTTTGGAACACCTCTTCGGCCTCGAAGGTCAGGTAAGAGTCGCCCGACGCGGCGATCGTATCGTAGAGGGGCACGTCCTCGGAGCAAACGACCGATAAATACAGGCCATTGCTCAAAGAGGCGTCCAACTGGCCAAACAAGATCAGGTATTGCGCCGCCAGGGCATCGTATTCTTCGTTGACAGTGGCGTTGTGAATCAGGAGCGGCAGCAGCGCGGCGTGTTCGGAGCTGTAGCTCATGAGTTGCAAAGTGGAGGCGAGCTTGGCGCGATCGTAGGTGAGGGGGGTGGGTTCGCCGGTGAGCGGGTCGGCCAGGGTGAGTTCGACGGGGGTTGATTCCAGGCGGGCTAACAGTTCGTCAAGCTCTGCGTCCAGTTGGGGGAACGCAGCCTGACAACCCGGGTCGGCGGCGCAGCGCTGGAGGATGAGGTCCAGGGCGCGTTGGGCGTTGGCGGGGTTGAGCGGCCCCAGGGACCAATCCAGGGGGGTGACGCCATCGAGGATGAGGGCGCGGGTAGATTGGGGATAGGCGCGGGCATACGCCTGAGCCAGGCGGGTGCCGTAAGAGACGCCAAGCAGATCGATCTGCGCATAGCCGAGGGCAGCGCGCACCTGCTCCAGGTCTTCAACGGCCTGTGCGGTCGTGTACAGACTGGGATCGGCATTCAGCGCGGCGGCGCACTGGGTGAGATAGGCCGCGGTTTCTTCGGGGGTGGGGTTTTCTGGCATGTTCTCATCCACCGGGCAGGCGAGGGGCGCCGATTGGCCCGTGCCCCGTTGGTCAAACAGGACAATGTCGCGCTTCTGGTGGACGGCGGTGAGGACGCTAATCAAGGGGGCATAGGTTTCAATGGCTGCCTGGCCTGGGCCACCCGCCAGTAGGAAGAGGGCATCGGGGGCAGGCGTGCGGCTGACGGCGGGCCAAACGGCAATGCTCAGTTCAATTTGCCGACCCGATTGGGCGGCGGAATCTTCATAGACAGTCAGTGTGCCGCAGCGGGCATCGACGCCGTAAGTCATTCTGGGCGTACTAAGCTGGCAATCCTCCAAGGGCAGGGCCGGTTCCGGGGTCTGCGTGGCCGCTGGTTGGGGTGAACAACTTGCCAGCAGCAGCGCGGCGCACAGGCACAAAGCCGGCCAGCGCGGAGGTCGATTGAAGAGAGGAGGTTTGGATTGTGGCATAGCGCATTTCCTTTCACGAAAAATATTATCACGCTTTGCTGTGCTAAAATGAATTTATGCATCAAGAAAAGATCAAACTCGCCGACAAAGCCAGTGCCCACCGCGAGAATCGGCGGCGTTTCAACCGCTGGTGGATTGTGTATGCGGGCGTGGCGCTGGCGGGCGGGGTCATCCTCTGGTTTACGATGGCCAAGCCAGTGGTGGTTCTGCCGCGCATGAATCTTGCGCCGGGCTACATCTTTACCACGGCAGACGGCGGCACGCTGAACAGTGAGAACGGGCGCGGGGTGGTGACCCTGTATTCTTTTGCGTATACTCGCTGCGGAGTGGAATGCGAACCATTGTATGATATTCTGCAAGCGGTGGACCACTCGCTGACGGGCGACCCGCCGCGCGATCCGCCTTTGCGGTTTGTCACCCTCACCCTCGATCCGGCTTATGACACGCCCGAACGGCTGGCGGGATTCGCGCAGCCCTTCCAACCGCAGGCGGTGGAATGGATCTGGATGACCGGCGCCGAAGAGCGGGTGAAGGCCGTGGCTGGAGGGGGATTCGAGGTGTTGTACCAGTCGACGGCGGAAGGGGTGAACGTGTTGGAATCGCACCTGGTGTTGGTGGACGGTTTTGGGGTGGTCCGGGCTGATTTGGATCCTCAGCGGGCGGAACCGGAAAGCGTGGTTGCGTTCATTGACCTGTTGTATGAGGAAATCGCCACCTCGCATGGCGCGGCGCGGTTGGCTTATGAAGCAGCGCATTTCTTTGCCTGCTATCCATAGAATGGGTGACCGGAGGAGGGATCGATGCAGCAATCTCGTTCGATGAAACCCTTGATTCTTGCTGTGGGTGGGTTGGTGGCCGGCCTGGCCGCGGTGATTTTGATTGGATTGGCACTGAGGCCGCACAGCTTTGGCGGTACGTTGATCCAATCGGCACAGCCCGCCTTTGACTTTTTGTTGATCGGCCCAGAAGGGCGTTCGACGCGGCTGAGTGATTTCGAAGGAAAAGTGGTCTTGCTGTTCTTCGGCTACACCTCTTGCCCGGACGTGTGCCCGACCACCATGCACGAAATGGGCGAGATGCTGGCGCTGCTGGGCAAGGATGCCGAGCGCGCCCAGGTGGTGTTCGTTTCGGTAGACCCTGAGATGGACACCCCGGAACGTTTGCGAGGCTATTTGAGCGTGTATGATGAGCGCATCATCGGCTTGACCGGCAGCGCGGAGGACATTCTGTACACGGCTACGCAGTACGGGATTTTTTACGAGAAGCGGCCTTACGGGGATCAGGGCGCGTACCTGATCGATCACACCGCTACGGCGCTGCTGATGGATACCAGGGGTTATTTGAAAGTGGTGTATCCTTATGGTACTCCCGCCAAAGACATCGCGGCGGATGTGCGTTATATTCTGCGGCATTAATCCACACCGGCGGGCGGAGGTCCGGCTTGGGGAACCAATCCGCCCGAAAGGCGTCTTAAATCTATGAAAACGATCTTCACACTTTTTTCCATATTGGCGATGACCGCTGCGCTGTTGAGCGCTTGCGCCCCAGGGGGGATGCCCCCGGATGGAGATGAACCAGTTCAGCAGCCGGCGGCTACGGAAACACTCGAACCCGTCCCGCCTACGCCCTATGACGCGCCCATCGAACCGCCCGAGGCGGCATTGAAGGCGCGAGCCGAGCTGGCAAAATTCCTCAACGTGGCCGAAGCGGAGATAATGATCGAGACCATTGAGGAAAAAGAATGGCCGGATGCCTGTCTCGGAGCGGCGATGGCCCGAGAGGTCTGCGCGGCGGTGATTACGCCCGGATATCGGGTGGTGTTGACAGTGGATGGAAGCACCTTCGAGATGCATACCAACCTGGACGGCAGCGTGGTCCGACAGGCGCGGACGCTCCCGACGGATGCGGTGCATGGACCGGGGACGGGCGATGCCGGTGAGTTGGGTCAGACGGCGATTGGCCTGCTGGCCGAACAAGCCGGGCTGCCGGTGGAGAGCATCCAACTGGTCAAGAGCCAGCCCATGGAATGGCCGAATGCCTGCCTGGGCGCCGCTGAGCCGGGTGAAGCTTGCGCGGAGATGATCGTCGCGGGATATAAGTTTGATTTGCAGGTTGAAGGGAGAACGTATTACCTCCATACCAACCAGGATTTGAGCCAGGCGCGCCTGGGCGGGCCGCAAGAGACGACAGCAATCGTTAAAGTTCGCCAGCAAGCCGCCCTTGAAAAAGGGGTTGGCCTGGAAGAAGTGAAGCTGGTGAGCAGCGAGGCGGTAGAGTGGCGCAATTCCTGCCTGGGGATCGAGCGTGATGGCATGATGTGCCTGATGGTGATCACGCCGGGTTACCGGATCAAGGTAGAGGTGTTGAACACGGTGTTGGAGTACCACACCAATCAATCGGCGTCGGCGGTAGCGCAGTTTATACCGTAAGTTTGCAGGATTGGCTCAATTCTGTTAAACTTCCCTGCATGCGCAGATTGACCTCTTTTCTATGCGGTTTGATCCTCCTCACGCTGGCATCCTGCGCCACGCCGCTGGGACCAACCCAGACCGGGCAGCCGGTAGATCAACCCGCCGCGACCGCCACCGCTACGCGGCGTCCTGGAACGGCCACACCCATTCCAACGCCGTCGTTTACGCCCACACCCGTCATTCCTGAATACTTGCAGGTGCGGCCGAGTGAGCTGCGCGGGGTAAAGGTGCTCCTGTGGACGCCCTGGGTGGGCAGCGCGGACGCCGAAATTCAAGCCTTGGTGGCGAATTTTAACCGCCTGAATGAATGGGGGATTCAGGTGGAGGCGCGTTCGTTTGGCAGTCCCATGGTGTTGGGAGAGGAGATGGTTCATGCGGTGGAGCAGAACGCCCTGCCGCATTTGGTGATTGCCCCCGACGAGCAACTGGCTCGCTGGGAAGAAACGAACGACTTGCTGGTAGATTTGCAGCCCTATCTGGATCACTATCTGTTTGGGCTGGGCGAGAAGCAGCAGGACTTTTATCCGGCTTTTTGGGCGCAGGGCGTGGTGGGCGAAAGCCGCCTGTCCATTCCGGCGGCGCGCACCGCGCACGGTTTGATTTACAACCAGACCTGGGCCAAGGAGCTTGGTTTTGATGCGCCGCCTACCACGATCGAGCAGTTCTCCGCTCAATCCTGCGCCGCGGCCCAGGCCAACAACACCGGTGACCAACGCCGCAAGTATGGCACGGGCGGCTGGTTGGTGAGCACCGAGCCGGAGGCGGCTTTGTCTTGGCTGACGGCTTTTGGCGCCGATCCGCTGCCCGCCGAAGGAAAGAGCGAATATCGCTTCGACCAGCCGGAGGTGGAAGACGGCCTGGGCTTCTATCGCCGCTTGCAGCAAAACGGCTGCTTGTGGGAGGGAAAGACCCCCACGCCCTACGATTACTTCGCCGAGCGCTACGCCCTGTTTTATTCAGCGAATTTGCAAGATTTGCCGCTCCAGCAGCATGTGCAGGAACGCTTTGAAAGCGATGACGAATGGATTTTCATCCCCTATCCTAGCGAAAGTGGGGAGGGCGTTTTATATGCCTACGGCGAGTCGTATGCCCTGCTGAATGCTTCGCCCAAGGAGCAAATGGCGGCCTGGCTGTTGGTGCGCTGGTTGTCGCTGCCCGCGCAGCAGACCCGCCTGGCGCTGGCGGATCTTTCCTTGCCCATTGGCGAAGGCGCCGCTCAGGGATTGCGCAGCCACCAGACGGATTTTCCCTGGCGAGTGATTCTGCCGCTGGCGTCTCAAACGCGACCCCTGCCAAGCCTGGCCTCGTGGGCGCTGGTGCAGAGCGTGCTGCAGGACGCGGCCTGGCAGGTGCTGCGTTTGCCAGAAGGCGGCGAGGTGGAGCAGGTGATCGCTGATTTGGAGGCCATGTCGCTTGAATTGACCCGACCTGGGTCGGAGTGAGATTGGGACAGGAGGAGGGCTGGATGAAGAATCTTGGTTGGCTCTTCCTGGGGTGGATGATGATTTTCCTGGTAGTGGGATGCGGCGCCCCCACGCCTGATGCCGCGCCAACCGGGCTGCCGCCCGAAGCTGGCAGCGCGCCTTTGCCCACCGAACTACCCACCGCTTTGCCCGAGCCAACCTTCACGCCCAGCCCCGCGCCGCTGACAGGGGCAGCCTGCTTGCCGGGAGAATGGGAGCCGGAAGATCTCCGAGCGCAGATGGAACGCACTTTGCAAGAGTCCAATTCGAGCGCGGTGGTCGAATCGGTGAGCGGACAGGTGGTTTACCGCTTTTCGACGGAGGGGCAGTTCGAATTGGCTTTCGAGCAGTTCGAGGTGAAGCTGGGCGGCGAGGTGAACGGGAAGACTTACCACACCATTAGCCTGCTGAACGGCAACGCCGGAGCCCGCTATGAGGTCGACGATAGGGTTGCACAGCTTCAATTGAGCGATTTTGGGGGCGAAGGAGTGCGCATGACCGTGACCGTCAACGATCAGCCGTTGTTCGAGGAGAACCTTTCGGCCTGGCCGGCTTTTTTCGCCTCATTATCCGGTTCGGCCGGGGTGGGCGAGACGGTTGAGCTGCCGGAAGGAGAAGCACGCTTGAGCTTCGATTGCCTGGAGAACCGCCTGGTCATATCGCGCGCTGACCAGCAACCACCGGTGATGTTGGAACTGGCGCGCAGGCCCTGACGTCTATGCAAGTATGAACGAGCAGGATCACCGTCTGGCTGCCGAATACCTGGGGTTGTTCGAAGAGCAGATTACGCCGCTGTTTCGCTATCACCTCGCGCGCAGCGGCGACTGGCAAACCGCGGAAGCCTTGACGGCTGAGACGATGCGCCTGGGGCGAGATTGGTATGCGGTGGCGGGAATGGACGGAGAGACGCCCAAGGAATGGCTGTTTGGGCTGGCGGCTGCGCTGCAGGACCAGCACCGGCGCACCAAGTCCCTGCCGCCTTTGACCGAAAACGGCTTGTCACCCACCGCGGAGCAGTTGGAGCATTTTGCGGGCATGGCGGCGTTGGCGGAGACCTGGCGCAAACTGCCCGCCGAGAAAGCCGACGCGCTGGCCTTCAAATTTTTTGGCACGCTGAACGCCGACGAAGTGTTTTTGCTGACCGGGCTGGAGGACGAGCAAATGGCCCCGCTGGTGGGGGCCTGGATAGGCGCGGTGGGGGATTTGCCCGAGCTGGTGCAGCCGGTGGGGTACTTCACCGGGCATTTGGTCAACGCCCTGCGAGAAGAAGCGCCGCGGCGGGTGAAAGGCAGGCCGCCCAAACGCCAGCGGCGCATGCTGCGCGCCGGACCCATCTGGCGGCGCTTCCGGCGCGTGGCGGCAGTGCTGGTGGTGTTGTTTGTCGTCGCCGGGGCGGCGCTGACGCTGTTCCAGCGGGTGGGCAAGGAGGAACTCAGCGGGGAGATGGGATTGGAAAGAAGTCGTATCTCCAGCGAGGTGAATTTTCCGCCCAGCCAGGACCAGGTGATTTATGTGAACGAAACAGGGCAGTTGATCCGGCTGGACCTGGGATCGATGAATCAGGTTCTGCTCACCGAGCAGAAATTTTTTACCGAGGGCGCGCCGGGGCAGGAACAAGTTTTGAGCGCTTCACCGGATGGGGAGTGGCTTGCGGTGGTGCGACCGGCGGATCGAGCCACGTACTTGCTGAAATTGGACGGCAGGGAGCAGATCCGGTTGGCGGATCACCCGGCGCTGCTGGATTGGTCTCCGGACGGCCGCGCCCTGGTTTACGCCGAGCCAGGCGCGCCGGGGAAGCTGCTTTATTACAGCCTGGCGAGTCGCAGCCCGGTGGCATTGACCGAATTGAATGGTGAAATTCGTGCCGTGGCCTGGTCGCCGGTCGGGGTGCCGATTGCGGTTACCGTGGAAGGGGAAGTCCATAAGGATGCGCAACGACAGATCGTTGTTCCAGTGGAAATCCACACGGTCAATCCGCAGTCAGGAAATTCGCGGATGATTTTTGAGGGTCAGCGCGACGGAATCAATTCAGATGGCGCGGGGGTGTTACTGTGGACGGAAAACGGCGCGGAGGTGTGGTATCCGCCGCTTTTCCGGGCAATTCCGTTGGATGGCAGCCTTCCACGCCCGCTGCTCTCGCTGCCCAATGACCGCTATGGGGTTCAATCCCAGTTGTTGACCAAGAAAGGGGTGCAGTACGGGTTGGTCGGCGCGGTGTCTCTTTCTCCCAGCCGGGAGAGCCTGGTGGTGGTCCATAATGATACCAGCGGGCGGGCGTACCTGATGACCTTGCAGACCGGGCAGAATTTTGAGCGCAGCGGCTGGCAACAGGAGGTGGGGGTGGTCGAGACGCTGGCGTGGACGGAGGAAGAGGGCAGCCTGCTGGCGGCGCGCGACCAACGCAACTTCAACCAGATCTTGCGCATCGACGCCCGCTCGGGGCAGTACCAGGTGATTGTGGAGCGGGGTTTGTTGTTGGGGACATTATCCGAGCTGGATTCCATCCGCCAGCGCCGCGCGCCAGAGGCGAAGTTGCTGCCGCCGGGCTTCTCTGCATATGATGGCGAGATGACGGAGGCGCGGTTGCTACCGTTTGGAATTTCGTTTGAAATTCCGGTGGCATGGACAGCGGATTTTTCCCCTGGAGACGAAGCGGATGGTTGGGCGCTCATCACGAATTATAAGACATCTGATCCGCTGGGGTATACCAGCATGCCCCCTGATGCAATTATGCTGTCTGTGACCCGTGATACCCGCTCGCTGGAGGATTGGCTGGCGGATTTTCAGAATTCCGGCGGCAGCGGAACGTATACCGTGATGACTGCTGGCGGGCTAACCATCCATCGCTTTAATTACAAGTTCTCGGATGGTGAAATTGTTCAGGCGGCGATCATCGAAACCCCGGGTGGGCTGGTTGTCGTGTACCCCTATAACTGGTCAACCGCGATATGGGCCGATTTTGGCCGGTTTCTGGCCTCAGCGCAACTTGTTCAGCAAGGCAGCGGGTCCTCTTGGCAAGGCGCGCAGGAAATCGATTCGGCTTCCGTGCGTTGGACAGCGTATACCAACAGCGATTACGGACTGAGCTTCGAGTACCCGGCGGTATATGACGAACGCAGCGAGCAAAATTGTGGCATCCGCGTGCAAGAAGTGCGGGCCGAATTCAACGCGCCGTATTTCATCCCGCGCACGGATATTCTGGTGGGGTTCCGCACGGTGGTGTCGATCACGGATCGGGAGGGGTTGGACCTGAATGGGGTGGTGGAGCGGGCCATTGGATGGCGGGAGGGCTGGACGATTGAGAGCATGGAAACCGGCTTGATGAACGGCAATGAGGGCGTTTATGTGGAGTACCGTTTTGATGTGGACAATCGCCAGGGGATGATGGCTTTTTTCATCCGCGGGGAGGATGCGGTGGTGGTTCAAACAAGCGCGGGTGCGTTGTGCGACATTCCCGAGGAAAACGCGACGGAGTTGGGGGCATTTGAGCATTTGTTGGAGACAATCACGCTGGAAGAGCGGCCGTAATTTTGAAGCGGTTTTGGCAGGTGGCGACCCCATGTTGGTGTTAAGACGCGGGTAAGAAACCCGCGCTACAAAGGTTGGGCCCACTGGCGCCGGGTCGGGTTTCCCGACCCCTACAAGTGGATGCCCTCGTGTTCCCCGTTGGACGCGTTCTTAGTATAATGATGAATAATGTCCTTGATATCGCGAGGTGGGTTATGGATCTTTCGCCCGGCACCCTGTTAAAAGATCGCTACCGCATCGTCCAAAAGCTGGGCGAGGGCGGCATGGGCGCGGTTTTTCTGGCGCGGGATGTGTCCTTGGAGAACGATGTGGCGGTGAAAGCCAACCGCGATCCCAGCCCGGAGAGCACCAATCAGTTTTTGCGCGAGGCACGCTTGCTGGCTGCCTTGCGGCACCCCAACCTGCCCCGCGTCATCGATTACTTCATCCTGGGCCAGGAACAGTACCTGGTGATGGATTACATTCCCGGCAAGGACCTGAAGACTCTGCTGTTGGAGGAGGGCCGCCAGCCGTTGGACAAGGTGCTGGCTTGGGCCAAACAACTAGGCAGTGCCCTGACCTATATGCACAACCAGACTCCGCCGGTCATTCACCGCGACATCAAGCCTGCCAACATCCGCCTGACCGCGACAGGCGAGGTGGTGTTGGTGGACTTTGGCATTGCCAAGGCCGCGGATTCCAGCCAGGCCACGGCCATCGGCGCGTCGGGCTATACAGCCGGGTACGCGCCGCCGGAGCAATACGGCAGCGCGTATAGTTCCGTGCGAACGGGGCCGTTCTCGGACCAGTACTCGCTGGCGGCAACGTTGTATACCATGCTGACCGGAGGCCGCCCGGCGGATGCGGTCAAGCGGGTGCTCAATCAGGAGACGCTCCTGCCCGTCCGCGCCCTGGTTCCGGATGTTCCCGAGGGGGTGGCCCAGGCTCTGGAACGAGCCTTGACGGTCAAGCCGGAAGGACGGTTCGATGGAGTGGACGCCTTTGTGAGTAGCCTGGTGGCGGGTGTTTCGGGGCCGCTGCCCAAACCGCAGGTTTCGCCCACCGACGCAACCGTGCGCGGGGCCATGCCCACAGTGCGCTCCAGCGAGGCCGCGCCCACTCAGGCAGCGGCAGTGCCCGCGCCCAAGCCCTTCCCGTGGGTTTGGGTCGCCGTGGGGGGCGGAGCCCTGGCGGCGATGGCTACGTTGATTCTGGTGGCGGCCTTGTTCTTGCCGAAATTGCTGAGGGGCAGCGCGACCGAAGCTGCCACCCCCACGCTGCCGCCCACAGCGGCTCCTCTACCTACCGATACCGTTGCGGCTCCACCGGTGGAAGCGCCCACGGGCACGCCAACGCCGGAGCCGAGCGCCACGCTCGAGCCCACCGCTACCGACATGCCTACCGAGACGGCTGTTCCGCCCACGCCCACTTTTGTGCCCCTGGGGGGCAGCGGAGAGGTGGTCTTTTCCAGCGATCGGGAGGATGGGCAAACGCTGCAATTGTGGTCGATGAAGATCACCCTTTCCGACCAGGGATTGGTGCAATCCTATGATTTGGCGCAGCTCACCAACGGGCCCGGCGACAAGACCCAGGCGGCCTGGTCACCAGACGGTACGCAACTGTTGTACGTTGCGCCAGGTGGTGGGGACAATGGTCTGGATATTTGGAAGATGCCCGCCGATGGCAGCGCGGAGCCGGTCAATTTGACTCAGCGCAAGGGCGATGACTTTCAGCCGGCCTGGTCTCCGGATGGTGAGTTTATTGTGTTCACCAGTGACCGCCGCGAGGACGGTATCATACAGTTGTACATGATGGGCCCCGAGGGTGAAGATATTCAGCGGATGAGCCTGCTGCAAGAAGAATACGATGCCACCTGGTCGCCGGATATGCAGTGGATGGCTTTCGTTTTGAACGCGTCGGGTAACACGCTGCTCTTCTTGCGCTCGCAAGCAGACGAAGACGCGCCTTCTGGCGCGACCCCGGTCCCTCCGTTTTACGTGACACCCCAGGCTTTTGACCGGTCGACTTTATTGGGCACGCTGGGCCAGGTGGCGCAGCCGGCCTGGTCTCCGGATGGAAGCTGGATCGCTTATGTGCGCGTGGATGGCGCGCGCGAGCGAATTTACATCGCCAAGTTCCCGCTAACTCGGCCCGATCAGGATGTGGTCAAGTTGACGGATAATACCACCAAGGATAATTCGCCAAGCTGGTCGGCGGATTCGCAGTGGCTGGCGTTTATGTCAAACCGGGATGGGAACGAGGAAATCTACGTAATGCGCTCGACAGGCCAGACGCAAACCAACCTGACCAACACGGAAGGACGCGATTTGGACCCAGCCTGGAGACCTTAGGGGCGGCTGGCGCGAGGATTCTTCTTGCTGGGTGATTTGGGTGGAATCTTGCGGGCGCGATGGGTGGGTTTGCCCGCATTGGGATTGAGCAGCAAACTGAGCTGGTTGAGGGCGTAGGCGTCATAATTGCGCCGTCCGCACACGTCGCACACCCAGGCAGGGAAATCCGGCACGGTGATGAGCTCTTCGCCCAGCCAGGTAAAATAGGTAACATACTGGCGGTGCATTTGCCCGGCCTGACATTCGATGCAAGGGACAGTCTGGCGGTCGCCAACACTCATGGTGCGACTAAGCTCCTAATTCCTGAAGAAGTTTCATGCCCGAGCTGGTTCCCAGGCGGGTGGCTCCGACCGCCAGCATGGCGCGCGCATCGGCCAGCGAACGCACTCCCCCGGCAGCCTTGACGCCCGTCACCGGGCCAACCACGCGGCGCATCCATTCCACATCTTCCAACGTGGCGCCGCCGGTGCTGAAGCCGGTGGAGGTCTTGACAAAATCGGCCCCGGCTGCCACGCTGAGCAAGCAGGCAGCGGTCTTTTCGGGGCGGGTGAGCAGGGCGGTTTCCATGATGACCTTGACGATAGCGCCCTGTGCGTGGCTGGTTTCGACAATTGCCAGAATATCCTCGAGGACCGGCTCGAACTGCCCGGCTTTGAGTAGGCCAATGGGCAGAACCATGTCAATTTCCTGCGCGCCGTCTTCCAGGCAGGCCAGCGTTTCGGCAACCTTGGCGCGGGTGATGGTGGCTCCCAGCGGGAAGCCCACCACCGTGCAGGCCTTCACGGGCGAGCCTTCCAGCAGGCGAGCGGCCATTTTGACATACACGGGATTCACACACACCGAGGCAAAACTGGCCTGGCGGGCATCGGCGCAAAGCTGCTCGATCTGGCTGGGCGTGGCTTCGGGCTTGAGCAGGGTGTGATCGATCCAAGAGGCCAGCGGCGCGCTGCCGGGGTGTCCGGGGGGAAGGATCAGATCGGGGGCCTGGGTTTCATACTGCTCGACAAGCCGGCGGATTTCGGTGGGGGTTAGGGTTTGCATAGGATCAATTTGCCGCATTCACAACAGGAACTTGATTGAGGATTTTAATATCTTCTAACGGCCAGTAGACGACCAGGGCTCGGCCCACAACATTCTCGTAGGGCACAAAGCCCCAACTGTGCGAATCGGAAGACTGGTTGCGGTTGTCGCCGAGCACAAAGACCTGTCCCTCCGGCACGGTCCATTCGCCGGTGTAGCTGGGATGGTCGGCGATGTAGGCTTCTTCCAGCATCTGATCGTTGACCGAGACACTACCATCCTGAATGCGCACACGGTCGCCAGGCAGGCCGATGACCCGCTTAATGTAGTCTTCAGCAGGGTTACGCGGGTAGTGGAAAACGACAATGTCTCCGCGGTCGAAATCACCGATGCGGTAAGCCATTTTGTTCACCAACAGGAATTGGCCCTCTTGCAAGGTGGGCTGCATGCTGATGTTTTCCACGCGCACGCGCCCCAGCATCAAATCGATGATAAAGTACAGCACAATAGCCATCAGGATGGTTTGAATGGTTTCCAGCAGGAAGCTGACTACTGGGGAGCGTTTTTTCTGTTCGGGTTCTTCGGGAGGGGGAATGACCTCCGTTCGGAATGAGTCCAAATGTCCTCCAAAAGTGCGGGCGCCGTGAATTGCTTGCCAAAAAGACGACACCGTACGTCGTGATTATAAGACTCCTTGAAAACCAGGGCAAGGGCGTCTTATGGCACGGACTTCACAATCTCTTTACAATCTGAGTTTGCCGTAACCGCACCGGCTGCCTGAATCTCGGTGTGCAACTTTCAGGCCACTTTAGTGCCGGGGCTTGAGCACAAAGCGAATGGGCGTGCCCGTGAAGGGATATACCTTTCGGAAGCTGTTTTCCAGATAGCGGATGTAAGAGAAGTGGGCCAGCCGGGGGTCATTGCAGAAGAGCATGAAGGTAGGCGGGTCGCTGCGCACCTGAGTTCCGTAGTAAATGTGTAGGGGCTTGCCCTGGCGCGAAACAGGCGCATGGTGGGCCTGGGCGTCCTGGACGATGCGGTTGATCTGCCCGGTTGAAAGACGGGCGATGCGCTCTTCCTGAACACGCAAAGCCAGGGGCATGACCTGGTCCACGCGCTGACCGGTTTTGGCGGAGATGAACAGGATGGGCACGTAATCCATGAAGTTCAATTCCTGGCGGATGCGGGTGGTGAAATCCTGCATGGTGTAGTTGTCTTTTTCAACCGTATCCCATTTGTTCACCAGCACCACGGTGCTCTTCCAGGCTTCCAGGATGTACCCGGCGATGTGGGTATCTTGGGCGGTGATTCCGGTGGAGGCGTCGATCATCAGAAGGGCCACGTCGCAGCGTTCGATGGCGCGCATGGAGCGCAGAACGCTGTACTTTTCTACGCCCGGTTCCACCTTGCCGCGGCGGCGAATGCCGGCCGTGTCGATGAGCGTGACGGGCAATCCGGCGATTTCGATGTGTGTGTCGATGGCGTCACGGGTGGTGCCGGGGATGGGGCTGACGATGGAGCGTTCTTCGCCGACCAGCTTGTTGAGCAGGCTGGATTTGCCGGCGTTGGGCTTGCCTACCAGGGCGATTTTGATGGACTCGTCTTCAGGTTCTTCTTCTTGCGGAGGGAAGGAATCGACCAAATCGTCCAGCAAGTCGCCGGTGCCTGTGCCGTGAATGGCGGAGATGGGGTAGGGTTCGCCCATGCCCAACTCGTAAAAGTCGGCGGCATTGCTGCGCAGTTGGGCGGAATCGGCTTTGTTGACCACCAGGAAAATGGGCGGGCGGGGTTGCCCGTCTACCATGCGCTGGCTGCGGCGCAAAATTTCGGCAACCTCGCGATCGGCGGGAGTGACCCCCGAAATCGCATCCACCATGAAAAGGACCGCGTCGGCTTCCTGGATGGCGATTTTGGCTTGCGAGCGGATTTCTTCGATGAATTCAGCGGAGCCGATGGAGAGGGGCGCTTTGCCGCCGCTGCCAGTGCTGGGGTCGATGCCGCCGGTGTCGACGACGTCAAAGTTGATGCCGTTCCAATCGGCGGTAGAAAACAGCCGGTCTCGGGTGGTGCCGGGGGTTTCATCAACGATGGCCATCGGTTCGCCGACCAGCCGGTTGAAGAAGGTGCTTTTGCCGACATTGGGCCGGCCTACTAACGCGACGATCATATTTGCCATAGGGAGTCATTTATACCACGAAAACGCTCGCTTCACACGGCGATTCGAGCGGGTTCTCTGGGAGTTACCGGGGTTCACCACGCGAATTCC
>CAYOHX010000100.1:0-18672 GCA_964403875.1 uncultured Anaerolinea sp.
CTTCGATTTTTCATACCCTGGCCGGGCGGCGCGTGGGCGCGCCGGTGCTCAACCGGCTGCGGCTGGTGTTCGCGGTCATTTGGATCAGCGGGATGCACTGGCTGTTGCAAGGGCAGCCTTTTCCACTGAATGCGGCGCCGGAGCGTTGGCTTTGGCTGGGGCTGTCGGGAATCGTTGGGCTGGTGTTGGGGGACCTGTTTTTATTCCAGGGATTTGTGCTCATCGGCCCACGGTTGACCACGCTGATCATGTCAGGCGCACCCATGCTGGGGGTGGTGCTGGCCTGGCTGCTCCTGGGCGAGGAGCTGAGGCCTGGGCAAATTTTTGGCATCGCACTGACTCTGGTGGGTATTGGGATCGTGGTGTTGGAACGCAGCGCGAACACCTATGGCGGCGCGACCAGCAAACGGAATTACGTGCTGGGCCTGCTGGCGGCTTTTGGGGGTGCGGTGGGTCAGGCGGGTGGGCTGACGCTTTCCAAGCTGGGGCTGGCGGGCGACTTTCCCTCCATCTCGGGCGTGTCCATTCGCATGATCGTGGCCATGATCAGCCTGTGGTTGGTAAGCATTGTGATGGGCAAGGCGGGGGAAACTCTGCGGGCCACCAAAGATCGGCGGGCGCTGGGCATGATCGTGATTGGCAGCATTCTGGGGCCATTCATTGGCGTGTGGCTTTCGCTGGTGTCGGTGCAACTCAGCCCGGTGGGCGTGGCTTCTACGCTTCAATCATTGAACCCAATCTTCCTGCTACCGATCGGTTATTGGGTGTTCCAGGAAAAGATCAGCCCGCGGGCGGTGATCGGCACGCTGGTGTCGCTGGTTGGGGTGGGGGCGCTGTTCCTGTTATAATGCAAGCATGAACGAACGCTCTTTCATCTCTACGCTGCCGGTGGTGGTGTACCTGTATCTGCCGGAGCAGCACCCGGCTGAATGGCGCGAATTGGATCGCGGGCCGGGCAATTTTGACATTCCAGAAGAGCTCCAGGCCGCTCTGCGACTAAAAAACTGCTCTGACGACGACCTGCGCAGCCTGGCCAGAGAAGTAGTTGACTGCCCCGCGGTCACCTTTCTGCACCTGGCGGAGAACCGCAAGGTGACCGATCGCGGGTTAGAATATCTGAAACCGTTACGCCATCTAACCGGGCTGAATCTGAGTTCGTGCAGCCTGACTGACGCAGGCATTGCCCACTTGAAAGACCTGCACCAGTTGACACACTTGAACCTGTCCTACTGCAACCGCCTCTCGGACCTGTCGCTGCGCCACCTGCGCGACCTGCACCGGCTGACTTACCTGGATCTGCAGGGCTGCGTAAAAATCACCAATGGAGGCATTGCCCGGTTGGGCAAACGCAACCTGACCATCCACCGATGAACGTCCGACTTCTGCTGGCCTGCCTGATGTTCGCGCTGGTGGCAGGCTGCAAGGCGGCCCCGCTCGAGGCCACCGCTGCTGCTTCACCGCTGCCCAGCCCGCACATGCGCCGCACGCTGCAGCCCACCTGGACGCCGACGGCTTCCTCTACGCCGCGGGCAACCGTGACGCCCGTGCCCAGTCCAAGCGCCACCCCCACCATCACGCCAACCGCCGAAGCGGGGCAACCCTTTGTGATCGGTTATTCGGTGGAAGGGAGGCCACTGACTGCCTATCGATTTGGCGAAGGCGAGACGCGGCGCATGATCGTGGCAGGCATCCACGGGGGCTACGAAAGCAATACCACCGCCCTGGCGGAGGAACTGGTGGCCGATTTGAGCGCTGATCCCGGCCTGGTTCCTGATGAGATCATGTTGTACGTCCTGCCGTTGATGAACCCAGACGGGGTTGCGGCGGAGATTGGACCAGGCGGGCGAGCCAACGCCAACGGGGTGGATTTGAACCGGAACTTCGAGGTGAACTGGAAGAGTGAATGGTTGGCGACAGGTTGTTGGACCCTGCTGCCCATCAGCGCCGGGACGTGGGCTTTCTCGGAGCCGGAGGCCCAGGCCCTACGCGGCTTCATTCGGGCCAACCCGTTAGACGCGCTGATCAGCTATCACAGCGCCAAACCGGCCATCTTCGCGGGAGGCAGCCCGCCCAGCGCCGACTCGCGACGGCTGGCGCAGGCGCTTTCCAAAGTTTCGGGGTATCCCTACCCGGTGAGCTATGGGACGTGCGAGTTGACCGGTCAGATGGTGGATTGGGCCGCGGCGCAGGGAGCGGCGGCGGTGGATATTGAGTTAACCTATCACGCCTACACAGACCTGGCGGTGAACCGCAAGGTCATGGGGGCATTTTTGGAGTGGAAACGATGACGTACGATCCAAACGCGCAAACCCAACCGGTTCAGCCGGCTGGCCGACCCAGCTCGTTACCGGAGGTGGACCCGCTTTCGCGCTACCAGCGCATCCGCGTGCCCCGGCCAGCGCCCGCCCAACCGCAAAAGCAGCGCCGCAAAGGCGGGTGTGGGGGATGCCTGGGACTTGGGCTGGCGCTGGCAGTGCCGCTGGTACTGGTCATACTTGCCTATTTGTTCTTTCCTGGGAAAACCACGGTGCTTCTGCTGGGCATAGACCGCGCTCCGGATGGGACGGCCCTGAGCCGCAGCGACACGATTATGCTGGTGAGCGCTGAAGCGTTGAGCGCCGAAGTACACATGTTGTCAATTCCGCGCGATTTGTGGGTGAATATCCCCGGCATTGGCGAGAATCGTATCAACACGGCGCATTTCTTCGCTGAAGGAAACCAGGAAGGCAGCGGTCCGCAAGCGGTGATGGATACGATTTCCTCCAATTTAGGGGTCGCGCCGCGATATTACGCGCGGGTGCAGTTCAGCGGCTTCTCGGAAGTAATCGATGCGCTGGGGGGAGTGACCTTGAATCTGGACGAGCCGATGGGCGGGTTGGAAGCCGGCAAGCACCACCTGGACGGGGCGCAGGCGCTGGCCTTTGCCCGAGACCGCAGCGGCACGGATGACTTCTTCCGCATGAAGCAGGGGCAAGTGGTCTTAATCGCCACGGCCCGCCAACTGATCAACCCGCTGACGTGGCCGCGGTTACCCTTCGCGGTGGCAACCTTCTTTGAGGTGGTCGACACCAACTTGCCTGTTTGGGAATGGCCGCGGTTGGCGGTGACGCTGCTGCGGGCTGGGCCGGATGGAGTGGATAACCGCACCATCACGCGCGAGATGGTGACACCCTATCAGACCGAAGGCGGGGCGCAGGTGCTGCTGCCAAACTGGGATGTCATCTGGCCGATGATCGCGGAGATGTTCGGAGAGTAAGAGTTTCTCCACGAATTACACGAAAAGAACACGAATTTATTCAGAGAAGAAATCCTTCCACTTTTAAAAATTCGTGAAATTTGTGTAATTCGTGGAGAGAACTATTTCTGGGCTTGCTGGCGCTTGGTCCAGTCCTCGTCGCTGAGGAGGGTGACGACTTTGAAGCCTTCGGCGTAGCGCATTTCTTTGCCTTTGGCGCTTTCGGCTGCCCACTGTTTGATCATGTCGGCGGGGTCCCAGTCACGCATCTGGCTCTTATGGGCGCGCAGGGCTTCGATCTTAATGTCAATGGTCTCCTCGATGTTGACGTACACATCCGCCGGACCCCAGGTAGTGGCGTATACTTTACGCACCTTGTGGGCTTTGAAGCCTTCCTGCTGCTCGATTTCTTCGAACAGGTTGGGCTGGCCCGCCGCCGGAAAGACCGCCTCCACGGCTGCCAGGGCCGCCGCGCGGTGGTCGGGGTGGTTGATGTAATCCGCGCCGGCCCAAACAACGGTGGGGTCACCGGTGACGACCAACTCGGGGCGGAAGCGGCGAATTTCCCGCACCAGCTTCTTGCGCAGCTCCAGGGTGGCGGTGAGCAAGCCGTCGGGCTCGCCGAGAAAGACGATCTCACCGACACCGGCGATCTCGGCGGCGAGGCGCGCTTCGGCCTCACGGATCTCGGCGGCGCGGGCGCGGGTCATGCCGGGCTCGTCGATGCCAACGTCGCCGCTGGTGCAGAGGATGTAAGAAATGCGCGTTCCGGCTTTGGCCCAGCGGGCCATGGTCCCGGCGCAGCTAAACTCGATATCATCCGGATGGGCAACAATGGCCATAGCGGATTCCGGAACGTAAAATGAACTGCTGGTCATACGCGATGCTCCTTAGCGTTGAATGGTATCTATGTTGTAACAGATCAGAGGGTGGGGAAAGTTCCGCCTCTGGCCGGGTAGTTACTCTCCGTTTACGATGTGGGACTTTCTTCACCCAATGTGAGGAGGATTGTACTCTGGCGGCAAGCGAATTTCAAGCAGAAACAGAATTGCTCCTGCTACAGCTTCGTGGGCAGGCCAGCCCCAGGCTTGCCGAGGAACGGTTCACAATTCCGGAAAACTTTGGGTGAGGAGGGTCGGATTGTCCACATCTTCGTTTCCCACCACCCAATGGGCGGCGCGGCGCGGGTTGCACAAGGAGAAGTACAACTGCTGGCCCGGGATGTAGCGCAGGCGGTAGCGCTCTTCGATCACTTCACGAGAACCGAACACGGGCAGGTCACGGCTGAGGGCGCGGCGCAATGATTCCCCGAAGGAGATTTCCACAAAGATTTTGAGGTCAAAACAGGCGGCCAACTCGGGGCGGAACAAGAAAACGCCATCGAAAAGCAGCACGGACTCTCGCGGAGCAGTTTGCTCGGGCAAGTCCAGCGGGTGGTCAGCGCGGTGATCATAGCCCGCTGTGCGGTAGGCGCGGCTGCCGCCCGGTCCAAGCGGGTCGAGCAGCGCTTGCCGGAGAAGCGGGTAGTTGAAAGAAGCCCAGAAGTACCCCTCCGGCGATAAAGGCCCACGAGCATAGCGCACCGCGCGGGGATTGTGAAACCCGTCTAAAGTGGCTCGAATGACCGCTCTACCCTGGCTGCGCAGCACAGCAGCCAGTTCATCGGCGAGACTGGTCTTGCCGGCGGCGTCAATGCCATCGATGCCCACCCGGAGAGGGTGCGCTTGGGGCGCCTGGCAAATAAACTGCGCCAGCAAGTCAAGCAGCGAGGAGCGATTCATTTTGCCCGGTGAGCATCAAAAACACGTCTTCCATGTTCGGCGAGACCTGCGCAAACCCGGTCAGCGCAATTCCCGCGGATTGCAGCGGCGCCAAGAGGTCGTCGGCGGCGAGATCGGGCCGGGCGATAACTCGAAGCGCGTCACCAGCCAGCGAGCAGCGCAGCACACCCGGCACAGCCGCGAGCGTCCGCAAACCCGGCAGAAGCGGCTCGGCGGCCCCCTCCCAAACGCGGCCTGGCAGGGAGGACTTGAGCGTGGCGGGGCTGTCCAGCGCTAACAAGCGGCCCGCCTGCATGATACCCACCTGCTCACAATATTCGGCCTCGTCCATGTAATGGGTGGTGACCAGAATGGTGATGCCCTCTTCGGATAGGCGGTAAATCAAATCCCAGAAAGCCCGGCGGGCGATTGGGTCTACGCCGCTGGAGGGTTCGTCCAGGAAGAGCAGACGGGGATGGTGGACAATCGCCGCGCCCAATGCCAGGCGCTGTCGCCAGCCAGCCGAAAGCTGGCGCACCGGCTGGCGAGCAACTTCGGTGAGACCCAATTCATCCAGCACCTGACCAACCCGTGCTCGATCCCGCACACCGTATAGACCGCCGTAAAAGGCCAGGTTTTCCGCGGCTGTTAAATCATCGTACAAGGCAAATTTTTGCGACATATACCCCGAAGCGGCGCGCACCTGCTCGGGCTGGCGGGCCGTATCAAACCCCAGCACGGAAGCCTCCCCGGCGCTGGGGCGCAGCAGCCCCAACAACATTCGGATGGTGGTAGTTTTCCCCGAACCGTTCGGTCCCAGATACCCCACCACTTTGCCCATCTGGACCTCAAAGGTAAGGTGATCAACAGCGGTGAAGCTGCCAAAGCGGCGGGTGAGTTGGCGAGCAGAGATGGCGTTCATGCGGCAGCTTCGCTCAAGGCAATGAAAACATCTTCCAGCGTGGGAGAAATTGGCTTCAAGTTCAATGGAGAGGCAGACAGCGGACTTAACACGGCGGGCAAGTCGGCCAGGATCGCCTCGCCGCAGCCGGGTTGGGCCAACAGGTGGAGCCGCTCACCAAAGCGCTGCACCCAACGCACGCGGCTGTCAGCGCGAGCGGCTTCCGCTAATCGCTCCAGCGAAGAACCGGACAACTCGAGGATGCGCCCGGCAAGCTGCTGGCGCAGTTGGCGGGGTTGGCCTTCCACCACCAACCGGCCTGCCCGGATGAAACCCACCCGATGACAGCGGCTGGCTTCGTCCATATAGGGCGTGCTCACCAACACGGCGATATTCTCTTCAGCAGCCAGGCGGATGATGAGCTGCCAAAAATCTTGGCGGGTAAGCGGATCGACGCCGGTGGTGGGCTCATCGAGGAGCAGGAGAGAAGGGCGGGTAACCAGGGCAATGGCCAGCCCCAGCTTTTGCTTCATGCCGCCAGAAAGTTGGCCGGCCAGGCGGCGCGAAAATTCCCACAAGCCGACAAACTCGAGGATTTCACGACTGCGTGGCAGCCAATCGGTCATGGATAAGCCGCGCACTTCGGCAAAAAAGCGCAGGTTTTCCAGCACGGTCAAATCCTCGTACAGCGAGAACCGCTGAGAAAGATAGCCAATGCGCTCGCGAGCCTGGTCGATGCGCCTGCTCAAGTCCAGGCCGGCGATCGTGACACTGCCCGAATCGGGACGTAACGCGCCGCACAACAGGCGGAAGGTGGTGGTTTTCCCAGCGCCATCCGGCCCAACCAGGCCGTAAATTTCGCCAGCCGAAACGGACAGGCTGAGACCAGCTACGGCCCGGAGCGAACCAAAGGATCGGCACAAATCAGACGCCGCGATCATTGTTTCCACAGCGACCTCAGTGCGCGCCGAAATCAACATCGGCGGGCATGCCGGGCCTCAGGCGACCCTGGCCATCGGCAATCGACAGGCGAACCGCGAAGACGGTGGCTTTGCGGCTGTCCACGGTCTGCACGTTGCGCGGGGTGAATTCGGCTTTTCCGGCGATGTAAGAGGCCGTGCCCGTAAAAGTTTCACCAGGGAACGAATCAATGGTGAAGGCGTAATTCTCTCCCAGTTCCACCAACCCGTAACGGTCTTCGGGGAGATAGACGGTGAGGGTGAGGCTGCCGGATTTGCCCAAAACCAGCAGCTTTGCGCCAGGCGAGACGAATTCGCCGGGCTGGATGGCGCGCATGAGCACGACGCCATCGACTGGAGCCTTGAGGATCAGGCGAGAAAGCTGCACATCGATCACCTGGAGGGCCCGCTGAGCAGCATCGGCCTGGGCGCGGGCAGCATCCACCTGCTCGGCGGCGGCCTGGATCTGTTCGGGGCGCGCGCCGGCGGCCAACAGATCATACTGGGCCTGGGCGTTGATCCAGGCGGCCTCAGCCCGCTCCACCTGCTGCCTGAGCTGTTTTCCAGCGGGCAATTCCTGTTGGTATTCGGGCAGGTCCGCGTAGATTTCTTGGGCAGAGGTCCAGGCTAACTGGGCCATATCCACTGCGGTTTGCGAAACAGCCAATTGCTCTTCTGAAGGGCCGGCTTGCAGGAGAGCCAGGTTTTGTTGAGCCGCGCGCCAGGCGGCTTCGGCGGCAGCGGCGGCGGCCTCGGCCTGAGAGCGTTGGGCTTCCAGAAGAGAAGAATCCAGGCGAATGAGTTCATCCCCGGCTTTGACCGCTTGGCCTTCGTCTACCAGCACCTCTACCGCGCGCCCAGCCATCTCGGGTGAGATGGATACCTCGACCATTTCAAGGGTTCCGGAAGCGGTGAGGGAGCCGTTGAGCGCCGAGGCGCGGTTGACGGCAAAGTAAACGATTACCGCCGTGATGAGCAGAAAAACAACGAGTGGCAAAAATTTTGGGAGCTTGCGCATATCAACATTCTCCTATGGAATGAGTATTCGTGTTAATCAAGCCGCTTGCGGAAACGGGCCGCGGCTGCGCCCATCATCACCAACGAAAAAATTGACAGGGCGACCACTTCGATCCAAATATCTTCCAGGCCCACGCCCTTGAGGATGACCCCACGGGCAATGATCAAGAAATAGCGCATCGGCACGGCATAGCTGATCCACTGTAAGACCTGGGGCATGGCAGCCAATGGGAAGAAGAATCCAGACAAGAAGATGGATGGGTAGAGGGTGAACATGGTGCTCAACATGGCTTCTTGCTGCGTGTGCGCGATGGTGGAGATGAACAGGCCCATGCCCAGAGAACCCACCAGAAACAAAGCGGAAAGAGCCAGAAACAGACCCAGGCTGCCGTTGATGGGCACTTTGAAAACCAGGACACCGATGACCAGAATTTCAAGCATGTCGAAGAAGGCAATCAAAACATAAGGGATCAGCTTACCCACTACCAACTCCCAGGAACGAAGCGGGGTGACGATGAGCTGCTCGATCGTGCCGCGCTCACGCTCGCGAACGATGGAGGTGGCGGTGAGCATGGTGGTGAGGAGCTGGAGGATCATGCCGATGAGGCCAGGAATCATGTAATAGGCGCTGACCATAGCCGGGTTATAAAGAACACGCGTGCGCACCTCCAGGGGCATCTTTACGGTCCCCGCCTGACCGGCGCGATCGAGGCGTTCAACCATCAAATCGGTGGCAAAGGATTGCCCCACCATCGTAGCGGCTGCCAGAGCGGTGTTGGCCACATTGGGGTCAGAGCCGTCCAACAAAAAGGCAATTTGCGCGCTGCGACCCGAAGCAATCTTTTGACCGTAATCGGGCGGGATGATCAATCCAGCGCGCACCGTATTCCGGTCGATCAGCGAACGAATCTCTTCTTCCGAGCCAACCTCAACAGCAAGCTGAAAGTAATCGGCGGCGCGATAGGCATCTAGCAGGCGGCGAGATTCGGCAGAGCGGTCCTGGTCAAAGATCGCCAGGGGCACGTTTTTAACATCGTTGGTGGCGGCATAGCCGAGGAGGAAGAGCATCAACACGGGCAAGACAAAGGTGAGGGCCAGCGTGCGTGGGTCGCGAACAATCTGTATGAACTCTTTTCGAATCAACGACATCAACCGGGAATTAAGCATGTTCCCTCCGGGATGGCGCATCGTCAGACATCATGCCGTATAGGAAAACGTCCACCATCTCATCCAGCGAATTTTGCGGCGCGAATTGACGCACGTAGGGCGGCATCAACTGCTCGGTGAGGTGATAGATCAAGATCAAGCCTCCAAGCAGCCGGCCAAACGAAGCCGGTGAGACCGAGCGCAGGTGAGCGGGGTCGCTGTACAGGGTTTTACCCAGTTTGGGAACCATAGGCAGCAGATCCATCGCAACCGCGGAAATATTCTTCCCCTTAAACTCGACGAGTTCAATAAACATGAGGTTGTACAAATCCTCACGCTTTCCCAATGCCTTGACCGTGCGCGAGACCGCATCGCGAATGATCTCTTCAAAGGTATTCCCTTTAGCTTCGAGCAGAATCGGCAGAATTTCGTGGTAGGGGTGGCGCGCCTTGAAGACTTCCTGCCAGATTTCCTCCTTGCCGCTGAAATGAGCATACAATCCGCCCAAAGTGAGTCCGGCGGCTTGGGCAACAGAACGCATGGAAGTGGCCGCGTAACCATGCTGAATGAACAGGCTGTACGCTGCATCAATAATCCGGGCGCGGGTCTGCTCTCCCTTGGAGCCTTGTTCTCTAACCATGCTTCCTCCCTGATACCATCCACCATATCGACTGACCGAAGTTGACAAAGTAACTGTTGTTCAAAATATAATAACGAACGTTCGTTTTTTAATATACACCCAATAATCTCCAGCGTCAAGGGGGGATCGAGTTAAAAAACCTGGCTCAAAACGGCGCTCTTGGCCATTTTGAACCAGGTTTGAGGGTAACTAATCAGCCAGAGGCGGAAGAGCCCTGAATATGAGGTGGTACTCTGCCCCTCAACGTTTCAGTCGATGAAGAGGGGATGGCGCTCCACCTAAAGACGGACGTAGCGATCGACGCGCTTGCCGATGACTTGCAGACTGCCCTCCCAGAAGGCGCGACTGCGGATGTCGATGCCAAAGCGCATGGCCAGGTCGGCAGCCGAGGCCTCTCCGGTGCTGGCGAGGAGATTCTGATAATCGGGAACGAAAGCTTCTCCGCGCTGCTGGTAGATGGCATACAGGCCGATGCCAAACAGGAGGCCGAAGGCGTAGGGGAAATTGTAAAAGCTCAAGCCGGCATAGTAATAATGCGGCTTCCAGGTCCACATGTAGGGGTGCAGGTAGTTCTCATCCAATCCCTCGCCATAGGTAGCCTGCTGAGCGCGGCTCATGATGTCGCACAGCTCGCTCGGGTTGAGTTCGGCCTTCTCGCGTTTCTCGAAGACCTCTTTCTCAAACAGGTAACGGGAGTAGATATCCACAATGACCTGGGCGTCGCCAACCAGAGACGTCTCCAGAATGGCCAGTTCTTCCTGAGGATCTTTGGCCTGGGCCAGGACCGCCTCGAAAGCGATGGTTTCGCACATGATGGAGGCGGTTTCAGCCAGGGTCATGGGAGTGTGGTGCTGGAGCATGGTCTTGCCAGCCTGGAACATGCAATGGTTGTGAAAGGCATGACCCAGCTCGTGAGCAATGGTCGATACCTGGTCGAGAGTGCCGTCAAAATTGCACAGTACACGCGATTCCTTGACTCCCGGAACAGACATACAGAACGCGCCTCCGCGCTTTCCGGGACGTTGTTCGGCGTCAATCCAGCCCTTCTCAAAAGCCTGGTCAGCAAAAGCAGCCAGATCGGGCGAGAATTTGGCGAAGTTATCCACGATGAAAGCCCGGGCCTGGGAGAAGGTGTAGTGCGCGTCGATCTTGCCGGAGGGAGCAAACACATCCCACCAGGGCAATTTGTCTTTGCCCAGGCGGGCCGCTTTGGCTTTAAAGTAGCGCCGGAACATGGGGAAGGAATCGTACATGGCTCCGAGCATGGCTTCCAACGTCTGGCGATCGATGCGGGCGTCATCGATGGGGGCGTGTAGGGCATCGATGCGCCCACGCCGGCGGTTGAGGGTGATGGCTTCCCCCTTGACCCCGTTCATGGCCGCGCACAACGTTCCTTCAGCGTTTTTCCAGGCCTTCAGTTCGGCCTCATAGGCTCGACGGCGAACCGATTCGTCGGGGTGCGAATGCAGGTTGATGAGGGCGGGCATGGGCAGAGTCTGAGTCTGGCCGTCCAGCTCGAAATCCACGGTCATTTGCGATGTGGTTTGCCCTTGCAGTTTGGACCAGGCATTGCCGCCGCTGAGGTTCAGTTCGGCAGCCAGGGCTTCCAGTTCGGGGGCCATGAGGTACTTGCTTTGCTCGGCGGTTTCGCGCAGGAAGAATGCATGGGCTGCCGGGGCTCCGCCAAGAGCCAGGATTGCATCCAGGCGCGGACCGAGCTTGCCGACCCAGCTTTGGGCAAAGGTGAACTGCTGCTCGATGCGCATGCCCACCTGCTCGAACTCGGAAAGCAAGCGCAGCGCTTGGTTATTGTACGAATCGGTGGACACAAAGGAATAAATATAGGCGCGCACCTTGCCGCTCAATTCTAGCAAGATGTTGATCTTCTCGATTAGAGAAGAAACCTGCTCGGCCAGGAAGCCGTTCTCGGCGGCGGCCAGGTCGCTGGGCAGCGCGGCGATGAACGTCTCCAGGGCGGCGATTTTGGCGCGGAGAGTCTCGAAATCAGCGCTCAAAGCGGGGGCATCGAGAGAAGGGTACACATTGGTCAGGTCCCAGCGGGGAGGGGTGGGCTCAGTCATGGTTAAACCTCGAAAAGAGAACGAAAATCATCCGTTGCCTGCACCAGGGCGTGCACGTTACCCGGCTCGCGCCCTGCGTGACCGGCATCCGGAGTGAAGGTGATCTGCGCCCCCGGGTAAGCCTGGCAAAGTTCCCAGGCGCTGACTGGCGGGCAGACCAGGTCATACCGCCCGTGCACGATCCGGCAGGGAATGTGCCGGATGGACGGGACATGATCGATGATGTAATGATCGTCGGGGTAGAACATTCCGTTGACCATGTAGTGATTTTCCAGGCGGGCAATGGCCAAATCACCAAGGGGGTCCGGCGGTTCCGCGTGCGGGGTAGGGATGAGGCGCACGATAGCCGACTCCCAGCCAGCCCAGGCCTGGGCCGCGGGAAGATGCACCACTGGATCGGAGTCAGTGAGACGGCGGCGGTAAGCAGCGATGAGGTCGCCGCGCTCCGCCGGCGGAATCGGAGCCAGGTACGACTGCCAGGCTTCCGGGTAGAACCGAGACGCGCCTTCCTGGAAAAGCCAATGATTCTCGCTGCGGCGACCCAGATACACGCCGCGCAGGACCAGCCCTACCACCCGCTCGGGGTGGGCGATTGCATAGCACAGCGCCAGGGTGCTGCCCCAACTGCCGCCAAACACCAACCACCGTTCGATGCGCAGGTGGGAGCGCAAACGTTCCAGGTCTTGCACCAGGTCCCAGGTGGTGTTTTCTTCGATGGAAGCGTAGGGAGTGCTTAGGCCCGCCCCGCGTTGGTCAAAGAGGACGATCCGATAAAAATCGGGGTCAAAATAGCGGCGGGAATCGGGAATGATTCCGCCACCTGGTCCGCCATGCAAGAAAATTACAGCAGGGCCATCGCGCTGACCGCACTCTTCGAAATACAAGTTGTGCAGATCAGAAACTTGCAGCCGCCCGCTGTGAAAGGGTTCAATCTCGGGGTATAGTTCGCGCACGAGCCAATTATACCGGGGAATTGGAGAGAATCAACCGGTGATCAGATTGAGCAGGCCATACCCACCGAAGGCGGTCACCGCCGCGCCGAGGAACGTCTGTAGAGCGGTAGTCCACAAGAACAGGCCAACCGGCACGCGGTACACGCCGCTGAGGATTGAAATAAGCTTCGCGCCGTAACCGGGGATCATGCGCCCGAAGATCAGCAGCAGAGGAGAGGTAAGGGGCAGTTTTCCGAGGCCCCAGGGAAGTTTTTCTTTGCGTGAAAGAAAATCGGTGACATTGGCAATGCGCGCGCCCAAAAAATACTCGAGCAATGAGGCCAGCACATTGCCCACCCCGGCGACCAATGTGGCGATAAGCGGGCCGAAGATGGAAACGATGAGCAGGGTGAGCGGTTCGGAAGGCGCGAGCGTAGCGCCCATGAGGACATAGATTGGGATGGCCAATAAAAGCCCGTACCAACCGTTGGCGCGGATATATGCGCGGATTTCGGCCATATCTTCGATGACAAAATAGGCTGCCAGGCCCACCAGGAGCAAACTGATGGACAGGATGAGGGTGGTTTTAACTGTTGGCGACATACGCCCCGATTGTAATCGGAAAGGCGTTTAGATTGGGTATACAAGGGCAGGAAATCGGACGCTTTGCTCCGGTTTTTTGTAAGGTTCTTGTAATTTTATAGATATTCCATTCTTAGAGAGTCTGTGTATAATAAGCTTAGTTCTAATTGCAAGACATACTGCGAAAGAAAGGAGGTGAAAAACATGTTGTTCGCTCCGAAGGAAAAAGGTCAGGGTTTGGTTGAATACGCTCTTATTCTCGTCTTGGTGGCTGTTGTCGTGATCGTGATCCTCGCGCTGCTCGGCCCCGCTATTGGTAACATCTTCAGCAACGTCGTTACCCGCATCTAAGTTTCGACTTTTTTGCAAGAAAAAAGCCCCCGGTTTTCGGGGGCTTTTTTCTTGCGTAGTTACCATCGCGGGTAACTACGCAAGGTGGAGGAGGTTCCTTTTCCGTTATTCATCCAGAAGGTTGAGGGGCAAGCCGACTGGCATGGGCGCGGGCCGGGAGCAGGCGCTGCGCATGGTCACTACCCTCCCCTCGCGGGAAGCATCATGGACCGCGTGCATCAGGTCCAGCACGTGATAGGCCAATTCACCATTGGCGCGATGGGGACGTCCCGTGCGAATACCGTAGGCCATGTCTGCCACGCCGATGCTGCGGCTGTTTTCGGCACGAATCGGCAAGAGGGGCACATCCTGCCACTGGCGGGAGTCCTGCGTCCAAAGCTGGACCTTGCCACCAAAAGTGTTGGGGTCGGGAACGCTGAGCGAGCCTTCGGAACCGTGGATCTCAATGCAGGGCAGGTGGTGAGCCCACACATCGAAGCTGGTGATGAGGGTGCCCACGGCCCCGCCGGCAAAATCGAGGGTGGCGGAAAGGTGGGTGGGGGTTTCGACGTCGATGACTGTGCCGTTTTTAGGCTGGCTGGTGATGGTGCGGGTCGCAAAGCTGGCCTGGGCCGAGCCGCTAACGCGCGCCACCGGGCCCAACATGGAAACCAGGGCCGTGAGGTAGTAGGGCCCCATATCAAAGAGCGGGCCGCCGCCCACCTTGTAATAAAACTCGGGGTCGGGATGCCAGGACTCGTGCCCGTGACACATCATGAACGCGGTGGCGGCCACAGGCTTGCCGATGGCGCCGTCGTTGATGAGCTTGATGCAGGTTTGGATGCCCGCGCCGAGGAAGGTGTCGGGGGCGCAGCCGATGCGCAAGCCCTTGTCCCGCGCAATTTCCAGCATCTTTTGGGCATCTTCGCGGGCGATGGCCAAGGGCTTTTCATTATAGACCGATTTCCCAGCTTGTAAGGCGGCCAGGGCCACCGAGGCATGGGCGTTAGGGATGGTCAGATTGAGCACAATTTCGATTTCAGGGTCGGCCAAAAGCTCCTCCACGCTGATGGCGCGGGGAACGTGGTATTTTTCGGCCTGGGCTTTGGCGCGATCCATGAGTAGGTCGGCACAGGCGTTGAGGTCCAGAATATCGAAGGTGGGAGCGGTTTGCAGATAAATGCCGCTGATGTTGCCACAGCCAATGACGCCAACTTTGACTTTTTTCATGGTTACCTCGTTGCCCACCACAAGCCGCGCCTGGCGATTTCACGGGCTTCGTAGACTTCGAAATCGCTGGCTACGTGGCCCAGAGAGGTGTAGAACACCTTGCCCTGGCCCCACAAGCGCTTCCAGGCCACGGGCATGACCGTGCCGGAGATCCAGGGGTGGTGCTGCGCGCCGAAGGTAGTGGTGGCCAGAACGTGGTTGCCGGGGTCGACGTGCATGTAATACTGCTCGGAATGCATAGCAAAGTCGGAGAGGCCCGCGGTGATGGGGTCGATGTGGTCCGTAATCTGGACGGTGTAGTCGATGACACCGCCGGGATGGGCCACCCACTGCCCGCCGACAATGAACTGGTAGTCGGTACTCTCGCGGAAGGAATCGCCCATGCCACCGTGCCAGCCGGCAAAGCCCACCCCCGAAGCCACGGCTCCGCTGAGTCCCTTGAGTTGCTCGCCGGTGATCTTGCCCATTGTCCAGACCTGGCAGATGAGGTCATAGGAGAGCATTTTTTCCGTATTGAGATAGATATCCAGGTTGTCGTAAATTTCTACGGCGTACCCGGCGTCGCGCATGAGGGGGGCAAAGATATCGACGCACTGCTTGGGCTCATGCCCATCCCAACCGCCCCAGACAAACATCATTTTCTTCATTATTTTTTCCTTTAAGTTTTTAAGAAAACCCTAAGGGTCTCCAAGACCCTTAGGGTTTCGGATAGAAACTACATAATCGACTTCAAGTATTGATAACTCTTCGCGCAGACTTCCAGCGAACTGCCCGCCACGCGATCGGCTTCGAAGATGGCCCACTCGGTGTTGGTCCCGCTTGCCTTGAGAATGGCCGGAATGTCCATGACGCCTTGGCCAGCGACGACTTGCGGGTCTTCACGGATGCCCGTGCCGTCTTTGATGTGCAGGAGCGGGGCGCGCTTGCCAAATTTTTGTACGGCGGCAACCGGATCGATCCCGGCGACCTTGATCCAGTAGGTATCCAGTTCGAAGAGCACGTCCGGATCGGCCCACTCCAGGACGTATTCGAGGGCGGGGCGGCCGTCAACCAGGAGGAATTCGGCGGAGTGGTTGTGGACCAGCAGCTTGAGCCCAGCGGCTGCGGCGATGGGTTGGGCTTCGTTCAAGCGGTCCACCAAGGCTTTGATCGCATCCAGGCTCTTGACCTCATCAGGACTGACATAAGGCAGCACCAGGTACGGACTGTCCAGAGCGGCCATGGTGTCGAGGATTTCGTTCTTGCGCTCGTCCAGGGGTAACCCGGCATGCGCGCCGATGACCGTGAGGCCAAGCTCTTTGAATAATTTGGCGGCATCGGCTGGGGTGGTTCCGGAGGGGAAGCCAGCGGTCTCGACCCCGGCAAAGCCGAGGTGGGCGACCTGCCGCACCACGGCCTCGTAGCCATCGGTGGCGATCCGGTCGCGGACGGTGTATAGTTGCAGACCAATTTTCGGTGACATAAAACCTCTCAATAATTCAAGATTTCTCCACGAATTTCACGAATTCACACAAATTCAGAAAGATTTTCTTAGAAATTGGTGTAATTCGTGCGAATTCGTGGAGAGTTTTCTTAATACTTAATCGCAACGGTTTTTTCTGTTTCGGCTGAGGCGAGGATGGCGTCGCAGATAACGGCATTTTTGTAGCCATCCTCGAAGTCCGCGCCATAGGGAGCGATGGGGGTTTTGTTGACAATGGCATCGAACAGATGAGCCATTTCATGAACAAAGGTGTGCTCCCAGCCTATCATGTGACCCTGCGGCCACCAGTTCTTCCAGAAGGGGTGATAGGCCTCGCTGACAAGGACATTGTGGAAGCCCTGCGTCTCGCGGGGCTGCTCATCTTTCCAGAAGACGTCCAGCTCGTTGAATCGCTCCAGGTTGTAAACCAGGGTTCCCTTGGAACCGTTGATCTCGAGGACCTGATGATTCTTGCGACCAGCGCAGAAGCGCGAGGCTTCCAACGTGCCCAGCGCGCCGTTTTCAAACTCCATCATAGCCATAAAGGCGTCATCGACGGTCACGTCACCGATGCCGCCGCCGGGAATGGGGCGCTTTTTGATGAAGGTCTTGGCCATGCCGGTCACTTTGCGCGGCTCACCCACCAGGAAGCGGGCCAGGTCGATGATATGCGAGCCCAGGTCGCCCAGCGTGCCGCTGCCAGAAATGCGCTTGTCCAGCCGCCAGACGTAGGGGAAGTCGGGGTCCATGATCCATTCTTGCAGGTACACGGCGCGGAAATGGTATATTTCACCGAGTTTGCCCGAGGCAATCAGGTCGCGGGCCAGGCGCAGGGCAGGCACGAAGCGGTAATTGTGAGCCACCATGTGCACTACTCCGGCCTTTTGCACAGCTTCTAGCATGGCGGCGGCTTCTTTGGCAGAGCGCGCCAGGGGTTTTTCGCAGAGCACATGCTTGCCGGCCTGGGCCGCGGCGATGCAGGGTTCGGCATGAGCATCGTTGGGGCCGCCATTATCGAAGAGCTGGATGCGGTCGTCCTTGAGCATAGCCTTCCAGTCGGTGTAGTAGCCTTCATAGCCATAGCGTTTGGCAGCCTCGCGGACCGATTCCTCGTTGCGCCCGGCGATGGCAATCAACTTGGGAATAGCGGGCGGCGGGTAGATCATATAAGGCAGCTTCTTGAAGGCGTTGCTGTGGGCCTTGCCCATGAAAGCATAGCCCAACATGCCCACGCCAATTTCGGGGGCGTCGCCGGTAGCTTTTTCACCGGCCATGGTGATGAAACCAACATCGTCGGACATAAGATTTTGCTCCTTTCGAGGCACTACTCAAGGGTTGAAGAAAGATACCATCTTCCACACTTGGCTGAGTAGTTACCCATTCGGTTTGCCTCAAAGAAACCCTAAGGGGCTAAGCAGACCCTTAGGGTTTAGAAGAAGAGGATCAGATTTGAATCATGGTCGATTTGGACAGTTCGCGCACTTCTTCGGCGGTCACCTCGCGACCCAAAACCTCGGACTGATAGATACCCTCGGAGATGAGCATGGTGGCCAGGCCCAGGTCGGCGGTAGGAAGCAATGGAACCCGACCTTGCAGCGCCGCCACCCAATGCTCCTGCGAGCTGTTATAGGCGTCGCCGTTGAGGCCCACGTTGTTCTTGCGCCAGGCAAAGCCATCCAGGTTGCCGGTGGCGTTGAACTCCAGGTCGCCGTCATTGAAGAAGTAGCTGAACGGCTCCAGGCGCACCCCCCCCTCCGAGCCCACCACCACCGAGCTTTCGAATTTATCCAGGTGGATGGCCCAGGACTCGATAATATCCAGGGAGATGTTGTTGGCAAAACGCACAAAGCCCAGACCCAGTTCCTCGACATTGTAGCCACTGACACGGCGGCGGACAGCGTCCATGTCGGTCTCTTGATAGACCTTGCCGGAAATGGTCTTGACCTGGGGGTTACCCAGCAAGTAGAGCATACTGGCAATATGGTAGACCCCCATATCGTACAGCGCGCCGCCCGCGGCAACTTCTTTCTGGACGAAGGTCGGGCTGCCGTAACCATCTACGAAGGGGCGGCCCCGCCGACGGAAACCGGTGGACCGGGCGTGGTAGATCTTGCCCAGTCGGCCTGCCTCAATGAGCTCTTTGGCGGCACGAATTTCTTTTGAGTACAGGGTACTGAGCTGCATAGCGAGCATCTTGCCGGTCTCTTTGGCGGCCTTGACCATCGCCTCGGCGTCGATATAGGACCCTGCCAGGGGCTTCTCACAGTAAACGTGCTTGCCTGCTTCCAGCGCCGCCACAACGGCAGCGCGGTGCAGGTTGTTGTGCAGGCATACGTCCACGGCCTCGATATCATCGCGCTCAAGCAGTTTACGGAAATCGGTGTAGACCTCGGGGAC
>CAYOHX010000101.1:0-3665 GCA_964403875.1 uncultured Anaerolinea sp.
AGTCTCTTTTTGGTCCGCCTTCCCTTCCCATCCCGGTGGGTGGTGAGTAGTTACATCGACAAACAAGAACATTTGTACTATTATCAGGATATGAAATTGAGCACCTATGCCCATAAACTCGGCATCTCTTATCGTACCGCCTGGCGCTGGTTCAAGGCTGGAAGAATTGCCGGTTACCAGGTTGATACAGGCACGATCATCGTGACTGAGCCAACGGTTGAAGCCGCCATTACCGCTGTCAACCAGAAAGCTGTCATTTACACACGGGTTTCGGCTGCTGAAAACAAAGACAATCTGGAAGGGCAGGCCAAACGTCTGATGGATTACTGCGCTGCGAAAGGGTACGGTATTGCGGCAGTGGTCAAAGAAATCGGCTCGGGGGTCAACGATACCCGTCCGAAGTTGCTGAAGTTGCTGACCGATCCTGCGATCAACTTGATTGTGGTGGAACACAAGGACCGGCTGACCCGCTTCGGGTTCAACTACATTGAGCAACTGCTCGCCATGCAGGGCCGGCAGATCGAGGTGATCAACCAGGCTGAGAACGGGAAGGAAGACTTGGTTCAGGATTTGGTCAGTATCGTGACCAGTTTTTGCGCCCGGCTGTACGGGCAGCAGCGCTCCAAGCGCAAGACTGAGCGGATCATTGCGGAGTTGCAAAATGGTGAAGGCGGATGAAAAACATCCGGAAGGCAATCACCCATCTCAAACTCGACCAGGCTAATCCAGGCAAGCTGCAAAAGTTGGATGATCTGGCGGCTGAACACCAGCGGGTGGTGCAGGCATACGTGAATTGGCTGATCGCCCATGAAGTGCGCCAGCCAAACAAATATGCGCATATTCCCGAACAGGATATTCCCACACCGCTTTCGGATCGCTGGCAGCGCTGCGCCTGGCAGCAAGCCTGTGGGATCGTGCAGTCCTGGTATAGCAATGGGCGCGAAAATCCGCCGGTCTTGCACACCATCTGTATCCAGGCGAATACCAATGTAGTGGTCATAGAGCCATCGAACACACTACACTTCGATTTCTGGCTACGGATTTCCACATTGGAAGCCGGGCATCCGGTGCGTATCCCGATCAGGATGTATGACCATGCCAAAGAGACATTGGCGCAATTCCCAAAACTGTGCCGCGGCGTAACGCTCAACCGGCGTGATGGCGAATGGTATGCCACTTTCGTTGTGGAGCGCAGCGGGCCAAAGCCCCCATCGTCACAGGTGGTTGGGGTGGACATCGGAATGGTCTCCATCGTATCCACTTCGGAAGGCCGGCGTTATGGTCAAGTCAGCGCCGAATTGCGCCGCCGGGTGGAACGCGCCAACACCAAACGCTGCCGCAAGCAGAAGCTCAACGCCTGCTTGAAGCGCAAAAACCAACCCACGGTGAGACTGAACGATGCCAAAGCAGAAGCTTTTGCCCGTAACGAGATTGGCCGTGCGCTCAATCGGATGCTGGATGAGTTGCCATCGGGGAGCAAGGTGGCGCTGGAACGGTTGACAGTCAAAGACATGCGCCTCAAATCCAGGCAGATGAACCGGACTTTGCGCGCTTCGCAGTTGGGGTATGTGCGAGACAAACTCAAGTTCAAGCTGGATGAGCGCGGCATTCGCTACCGCTCAGTGCAACCGGCTTATTCCAGCCAACAGTGTTCCCATTGTGGATTTTTTTCCTCGATGAACCGCCGCTCCCAGGCTGAGTTTCGTTGCCTGTGGTGCGGCTATGAAGCCAACGCGGATGAGAATGCGGCTCAGGTCATTGCCGAACGTTTCGGTGATGATGAGTTGAATGCGCTCTCTTTCCGCGATGTGGAGACGACCCTGGCATTCCGGTTCATGCGCCGTCTCCCGGATGCCCGTAGTGCATCCGCCGGGCTAGAACTGCACATCCCTTTCGATGTGCCGAGAGGTAAGGTAGTGGTCGCCATTGAACCGCCGCCAACAGTCAATCAGCCTGGTCAACACCCGTATCATAGCTGTCCATGATACGAGTAACTATGCTCTCTATGATGGCGAAAAACCGGTCATTGTGGGCCACCACGACCATCTGCACAATGGGCAGCCCTTCATTTTCCAGGATCGTGTTTTTTGTCTGGACACCAGTTGCGTGCATGGAGGCGCGCTGACCGGGCTGCTGCTGCCTGAATTCAAGATCGTATCGGTTCCCAGCCGGCGCAATTATTGGCGGGAAACCCGACAGAAATATGCCCAGGCCAATCCACCCAGACGACCCACCACCCCGAAGCAGACTCTGCCTGTCGAATGGAACGAAACCAGCGAGGATATTCTGAGAAAGATCATTGCATTAGCCCAGGCTGAAAGCAGGCGAATTCTGGATGCGCTACAAACTGATCCGGGCTTCTCCGAATCAACGCCCCGCCAACAGGCCAAGGCCTACGCAGCAGCAGTTGGCAGCAAGATGCCGTGGGCGGCGCTGCTGCACCAGGCGCGAAATGGAGAAATCCTTCTGGATACTGACAGACGGTTGTTCAAGAGCCACGCGGACGCACAAGAGCTCTTGAGCAAGCTGAACGGGGCCCAGGAAAAGCAATAGACTTTTAGTGAAGAAGCGCAGGAAAGCAAATTTCCTTTTCTCCGTCTCTCCACTTACCGATATGAGCTACCCCTGATCGATTAATAGGACGAGTTATCAGCCCTATTGACCCATCGCATTGTCGGAGCAAGACCTTCTACAATGTGTAAGATCATTTACCTCCCAAGTTAGAGCATGTATTGGAGTAGAGCCGAATTCCAATAAACATCGGTATCGGATGTATAACAAAAACACACATCCGATACCGATAAAGCGCTTGAAATGATTGAACCACGACAACTTGTCAGGATAGAGCATAAAAAAGAGAAGCTAGACAGACTGCGCCCCCTCCCCGCCGCGGCGGTGGCCCGGCTGCGCGACCAGATTATAGTGGAGTGGATCTACAATTCCAAGGCAATCGAAGGCAGCACGATCACCTTACAGGAAACCCGACTGATCCTTGAGACCGGCCTGACGGTTGGCGGGAAATCCCTGTGCGAGCATTTTGAGGTAATCAATCACCGGGACGCAATTGATTATGTCGAAGATCTGGTCGCGGGTGTCCTGAAACTCGGCAAGTTGCTTGAGTTTTTCAAGGTGTCTGGTGGCTTGATCATAGACTGCGGCGGATTTTTGCCAACTTTCAAGCAGGCGATCGATCTCCTGCCATGCCTGCGGTTTGCGTTTGGCCAAAGCCTTCATCTCCGCGATGTGGTTCTGACGGGCTTCTTCAGCTCTACGCAGCCGATTAGCTTCTTTGAGCTGGCGAGAGCGCCGCACCAGCTCAGCCAGGCTGCGTTTGCCAGCGCTTGAGGATATTCGAGACTGCGGAAAGAGTTCACTCAAGCGCTTCCGTAATGCCATTCCCACCGTGGAATCTCCGTTGGCGAGGCGTGTCAGAAAATCGTCACACTCCGCTCGCGACAGATGCGATACGTATTCTCGGTAATCAACTGATTGGGTTGGCTGCAAATCGGGGCTGCTTTCAGCAGCGGCCTGAACCAAAAAACGGATCGATATCAAAAGCTTGGATGAAGTTTTGCAAATGAAGCGTTAGCGCAACCAATTACAATGGCATAAAACCCACCCTTGAGCTAACGCCGCAAAAAAAGCCTCACCTTGAGATCGATAAA
>CAYOHX010000101.1:3765-18545 GCA_964403875.1 uncultured Anaerolinea sp.
TCGCCAGTTTTTTAACCTTGAATATTACTATTTCTCGCACAAAGCGCCATCTTTAGCCAGAAATCTGAGGCGGAACGACCTCGAATACGACAAAAGCCATGCTTTTTAACCTTGAATATGAAAATTGGTCATTTCCCTCCGATTTTCCCCCTTAAAAAAGCCCGATCGTGGTCCATTTTGGGGCTAAAAATGGCATTTAGCAATGAAGTTAACTATAGTCTCGAGAATGCATATTTTTTTGTGAACGCCTACTTTCGTGAAACCAGTTTGCCAGCAAGCCAAATTCTGAAAACCGGATACCTGCAATGTCGCTTCTCTCGGTCTCCTTAACCAGATTGTTACCAGCTCGGATAATTTCCCACTCCAACAAGCGTGCTATTCGATCCAGCAAGCCGCATTCGATTTCTGATTATCTGAGAAAGCCGGCTGGCAAAAACCGTTGCAGCCGCCTGCGTGAAACCAGCGAACGAAAACCGATTTCCCAACCCCTTCCAGTACGCATTCAGATATCCATCCTGTGCACCGGAAAACCTGAACGCCTGCGCTCAGTTTCCGCTGGCAACTCGGCTGCCGGATTATGTGTTCAAGCAAACACGAAAAATAAATTCTAGGAAGCAGGTCGCGAGGGAAAACCGCCCCCATCAAGGCATTCGTAGGCCCGATGAAAGCCTGAAAACTGTTATCAGCAATCGCACACTCTTACCACTCACCACTCCAGAAACCCGGGCCCGGCTTACTGGTATTCGATATGCCGCAAACAGAATTCCAACACTTCCGCAGTTTGATTTCGGAGTGCTCGGACAAGCCAAAACCCTCCAAAACGCGTCAGAAAGCCCTTTTGAGCGCGGGGGCACACCAAAACACCTTCTCGCCCCAAAAACGCCTTGTAAGCCTGCCAGAGGGCAAAATCAAGGCAATCTGGAGCCGATCTAGAGGCAGAAAACTGCAACCTGCTTACAGGCTGTCAGTAAGCCGAAAGCATGGGTTCTCGTTACCAGTCACCGATGTTTTCTTGTTTGCCAGAATGCTCCTACAGCCTGCTGCCGCGGCGAGCAGCGAGCAAGCTTGCCAGACGCAAGCTGGAATTCTTTGGGATTTTCGCTTGCATAAGCTACCCGGAAGCCAGTCAATGGCTGCGACTCGGCGGCTTTCTACTGCCCCTCTAGTAAACAGTGCTCCCGTTCCGGTTCGCCTTCTCGGCAATAGCGAACACTGGACACGGGCATACCAGAGTCCGCAGGAAGAAAAGTTTATGCCAAAAACTGTTACCCCCATATCTACCCAGCCGACAAATATTGATCAAAGGTTTCGCCTCAGTATACCCGCAACCTGCTATCGGGATTTTTGCTTCCTGGTGAAGGCGTTTGCTTTCTGAACTGCTCACAGTGCACCGCTTGCAGAGGTTAACAGTACTCTTGCGAGCAGGGTCGCCCGTGAATAAAGTTGTTCGAAAAAAAGTGTATTCTCGAGACTATAGTTAACTTCATTGCTAAATGCCTTTTTCACCCTCAAAAACAGCCCAAAAAAGAGCCTTCAGGAGGGTTTCGACGACCCAAAAGACGTATTTATCGAGTTCAAGGTATGTAAGTGCCCAAAGTTGCATATTCAAGGTGGTTCATCGCCGGATTTATATTAGAAAAGCCCTGCTTACATGAAAAAAAATGGAGTTCAAGGTTCAAAGTTAGGCGATTTTTCATATTCAAGGTTGCCCGTTCCAATTACTCCACTTCGAAATCCCCTTCTTCGGAGGTATGTTCAGGCTCGAGGATCGCCGCGGACTGCCCCTTACAGTGACCCTTTTTCGTGTCTAAACAATGTTTACCACTCCAAATTTCTTGCCGGAGCATTTCCAGGCAACCCTTTCCGGTTCACTCCTTCGCCTTGCCGCGATGACCGCGCTCGCTGGAAGGTCGAAAATGCTTCAACGCGTGTTTGATTTAAAAGCTCGCATATTAAGCTCATTCAGCTTACTGGATCCTCCACCTGCCAACACAACTTCCTGCACCACCCACTAAAGGGTGTTGGTACGCTTTCTCTGGTGCAAATCAAAAGACTTCGTTGAATGAAACGTAAGCGCAACCAATTACAAAGGCCTTCAACCCACTCTTGAGCCAAAGCCCCGAAAAAAGCCCCACCTTGAGATCGATAAATCGCCAGTTTTTTAACCTTGAATATTACTATTTCTCGCACAAAGCGCCATCTTTACAGGAAATTCGAGGCCGAACGACCTCGAAAACGACAAAAGCCATGCTTTCTAACCTTGAATATGAAAATTGGTCATTTCTCTCCGATTTCCCCCCCTAAAACAGCCCCTTTTTGGCTATTTTTGAAGCTCAAAGGCACCTTTTGCGCTGAAGGGTACTATACTCACAAGAATTACGTTTTTTTTCATGAGTACCTGCTTCTGTGAAACCAGTTTGCCAGCAAGCCCGATCCTGCAAGCCGAAAACACGCATTGGCAACACTTTCTCACGCTTTTGTTCGCTGCTACTGTCAACGACAATTAGAAAGGCCCATTAGAAAGGCACACCGGGACGGTGTGGTGGCGGTTACTTGGCCTATGGTAGCACAGGCCAAGTAACCGCCAAAAGCGTTTTAATTCGGGGTTTAGTTGTTGTATCCGTTGGGCAGCTTGGTTGGCCAACGGTGTACAGGCACGCCTGAAAACAGAAATCCTGAAAACACACCGAGAGTAAAAAAGCCCCCATCAAGGCTTACTTTGGCCCAACGAAGGCTTGAACCTGGTATCAGCAATCGCACCCTCTTACCACTCACCACTCCAAAAACACGGGCCCTGCTTACTGGAATTCGATATGCCGCACCCAGAATTCCAACACTTCCGTAGTTTGATTTCAGAATTCCTGTACAAGCCAAAACCCTCCAAAACGCATCAGAAAGCCCTTTTGAGCGCGCGGGCACACCAAAACACCTTAGCGCCAAAAAACCGCCTTGTAAGCCCACTAGAGGGCATAATCAAGCCAATCCGGAGCCGATCTAGAGGCGGAAAACTACAACCGGCTTACCGGCAGTCAGTAATCCGCAAACATGAGGTCTCGCCATCAGTCGCCGATGTTTTCTTGTTAGCCAGAAGGCTCTTACATCCCGCTGCCGCGGCGAGCGGCGAGCAGCAAGCAAGCTTGCCAGGCGCAAGCTGGAATTCTTTGAGTTTTTCAGTCAATGGCCGCGATTCCGCAGCTCTCTACCGCCGCCACCCTAGTAAACAGTGCTCGCGTTCAGGTTCGCCTTCGCAGCAAACGCGAACACTGGTCACGGGCGTTCCAGAGTTCGCAGGAATAAAAAGCTGCGCCAAAAACTGTAACCACCGCAAACATTGGACAAAGGTTCTTCGCCCGACTATACCCGTTACCTGCAATCGGGATTTCTGCTTGCTGGTGAAGGCGTTTGCTTTCTGAACTGCTCACAGTATACCGGCAAGCAGAGTCGACACGTCAAAAAGGATTTCGAAAATAAGGCAATTCTCGTGAGTATAGTACCCTTCAGCGTTAAGCCTCCTTCTCACCCCCCAAAAGAGCCTTAAGTGCGTCTGTTTAAGAGGTTCTCCGCGCCTAAAAATCTTGAATATCGTGTTCAAGGTTAGATATTTGAGTAATTGTATGTATTCAAGGCGAGAGGAGACCGACTTTACAGCATAGACATGTTTTTACCTAGAAAGAAATGCATTTTCAAGGTTGGATGAACAGCATTTTTTCCATATTCAAGGTTGCCACCTTCACCTACTACTCCCCTATATCACCTTCCTCATGGGCATCATCGGGGTTGAGGATCGTTGCAGACTGTGCTTTTTTACTGGCCCGCCTAAGACCAATCTCCCCTTGAAAATCGACCAGTAGATTGACCAGCCAGGTCAGCGATCTGACAGTTATCTCTGCTTGTTCGCTCGTTTCTCGGATTCCTTTCCAGGGTGTCAAGATCGAGAATACCGGAATGAGGCCGCTTCGTGGATTCCTGTCTCGTTCGGTGCTGCCGATCTGAGCGAAAAACGACAGTGGACCTCCGCGGGCGAATCCAAAGCGGCGCAGGAGAACATCCCAGACCATATGCTCCATGGAATCAGCGGCAGCATTGATCCCCCGACTATAACTGTATCTGAGCCGCTCGAGCGCATCGATCAAATCTGCTCGAAAGTCCAGAAACACAGGCTGCTCCAACCAATAACGAACCAGTGCAATCGCTGGCCAGGGCACAACTCCATCCCACCGCCCAATCTCCGTCATCTCGCATAATCGGTCACAGGTATCCAGGAACAGCTTCCGGTTTATGTTCGAGTAAGCCAAGACCTGAAGTCGCCCTCTATAAAATTCAAAGAAATCCACCGCTTTCGCATATGCGGCCTGGATTTCCTCTCCCTCCATTCGGGCGGCAATTTCCCGATCAAAAATTGATTACCGGACACTTTAAAGGATGACGACTGGCACTTGGGATACACTATGTTATTCCCACCACGGAAGAACAGGAGTGTAACCATGAGTGACAATCGTCGAGTGTATCGTACCATTAGAGAGGCTTCCGGTAATCAAAAATTTTTCGGAAAAAATCACCTGATGGGTATCCGATCAGTTCAAGACGAATTTACAGCTTAGTCACCACTGGAAATGGCTGGTCATACGCAAGTCTCACCAACAGCGCCATGGATCATGGCGTGTCAGTCACCTAAGGAAGAGAGAAGTCCACGTTGACGAGCCAGGTTGACCATCTGGGCCAGGCGTTCAGCTTCGAGACGAACAACTTGCTGTCCGAGAGCAGTCAGGCGGTAATAGCGGCGGCGCGCATCATCAATTTGAGGGTCAGGGCGTTCGCCGGATTCCTCGATCCATCCGTCCTCGAGCATACGCCGGATCAGGTTATAGAGCGTGCCTGGCAGCAGGCGGACTGCGCCCTGGGTCGTCTCTTTAACCTCACGTAGGATGGCGTAGCCGTGTTTTTCACCATCTCGCAAGGCGAGCAGGATGGCAAATGCGGAAGGTGAGAGAGGGAGTGATTGTTGATGTTTTGTCATCGTTTGGACCTTACTTTTCCAGGAGAGGGAGATTGAAAAGACCATCCCATTGAACCGGAAGAAGCGCAGTTTTTCCGTCCGGTGAGAGTTGCAGCCAGGGGGATTGATCTCGCCCGGATCCGGTTTGCCAAAAGTGAAGCAGATCACCGGAAGGGACACTGACCAAAGAGACCCCATTGGAGGAGGCTAACAGCAGCCGGGATGGATCGGAGAGAAAGCGTACATCGAGCATCGGGTAACCACGCGGCTGGTGCCCGGTGATCGGAATAGTCACCGGCGCGCGGTCGCTGTCGATCCAAAAAATCTCTACCAAGTCGGAGGCAGTGGTATCTTCTGCCCATCCGTACATCCTCTCCCATTTTCCATCGGGGAAGACCAGAACTGATAAAGATTTCGGCGTGTATACGGACAACTGTTGAGTTTCGGAATGGAAGATGTACATCTGTTTGTTATCGGTCAGGTTGACCCACAGACAAATGTGGTAGTTATTGCCATCCTTCGAACGGATCACTGCCATCGAGAAAACCTGGTCAGGATAAACCAGGTTGATGTGGAACATCTCGCGCATCACCTCTACCTGGCGCGCGGGAGAAGTGGAAAGATCAACCGAAATCATCTTGCCAGATCCGTGGATCAGGATCTGATCTTCCGATAACCATTCGACAAATGGCAAGCCCGACTCCGCCAGGAAATCCAACTGGAAAGAACCGGTAAGTCCGCCGGAATCGCCATCGACAATGTGTAGACTGATCCCGTCCTCAGGGTCGCGGCTGTTGGGCTGGGCAATGGCCAGTCTGGAGCCTCCCGGCGACCAGGCGGCGTTGTCTGATTGCAGCCCGAATTGAGATGGTTGGATGCCAAGTATCGGCTGAATGGCCATCTTTCCAGGCTGGACAAGGTAATAGGCCGATTTAGTCTGGAGGAGCAAGTGCTTAATGGACTCGGAGCCTGGCAGCACCTGAGAAATGGTCAGGTTCGTGACACCTTCCAATGTCCCAACCTGCTCACCGCAGGGCTCGTAAATGGCGAAAACAGCTGGTTCAGAAGCACCCGACCCAGCGGAAGAAGTGGAGTCAAGGGCGGGGTTGCCGATAAACAACAGTTTGTCTTCTGGGAGCCATGCTACAGGGGGTAGATCATATTTCAAATTGACGGGCTCTTCTAAGTGCATAGAGCAAACTGTACCTTGCGTAGAATCGAATAGATAAAGCTGGTACTGATTTGAGCCGGTAATAGCGCGGAACCACCAGTATCGTCCATCGGAGGACCATCCCCCCGGAAGGACCTGGTTTTCATAGGGGAAGATCGGAGCGAGCTTCTCCCGCGCCTGCCCATCCAGGAGCGGGACTGGGGTAGTGGGCGGTCCAGGTTCGATGTTCATTTGCCCTCCGGTCCAGTCGTAGCGAGCCTGCATTTCCGCCAAACGTTCTGCACAGGGCAAGGGGCGGTCATCCAGACTGCCGGCGGATTGGTAGACCGTCAATGAGACGGGCAGGCCAAAGTACTCGTGGGAGAACGCCGCCAGACGGTAGGCGCTGCCATCGGCCTGGTAGCACCAGTCTTCCCCACGGAACATGACCGGAGCGGGGACGAAGACCAAGTCGCGGGGAACGAGATCGGAGAGCCGGGCGGGGTAGCCACCTTCGCGCTCAAAATAGCGTTCGAGTGCATTACCAATGCGCTCGGCCCGGTCCTCTGTCATTTGGGGAAAGGACACGTCCCAACCATACCTGAAGCCAACACTGACCAGAATGGGTACCAGGACGGCAAAGCCTAATCCAATCAGGCGCTGCCGCGCTGGTCCTTTCAGGGCGATGACCATGCCGCAGGCGATCGCCACTGGAATGGCGATCATATTGAGCGTGAGCCCGCCCAACCCATCCGTGGTCTGGTCCCAGATCGAAGCCCAGGCAGTCGCATAGGCTAAGTAGCCCATCAAGAGGATGCTCCCTGCCACTCGCAAGATCCCTTCTACGCGTCCCGGCAAGGTTAGTTGTACGCCTGGGGGTGCGAACGCCGGGCTGGCGAGGCGCAAACCGGTGACCAGGAGCAACGCCGCGGCAACGACCAGCAGAGCAGGCGCAGCAAGATAGAAGATGCCGACCAGGGGCTGTAGGAAACGCGGTAGAAAATTCAACGGAGGAGCAACAATGCTTTGGATGACTGCCATCAGGAGCAACGCGGCGGCGGCGAAGAGCCATACCCAGCGCAATGGGCGGCGGTTGAGCAGCCAGGCCCCGGCGAGAGTCGCCGACATGGGAGCGAGAAGCATCAGGATGGTCGAAAGATCGCGGAGACTGACAATTCCGGCGGCCAAGATGAGCACGGTCAGGAAATACACGAGCACTTTTTGCCTGCGTCGCAGCAAGGCAACCTGTTTTCGGGAAGATATGAGAATCACCAACAGACCGAAGATCGTCGGCACAAGAAAGGCGCCTAAGAGCCGGACTGGGTATTGGCTCGAAATGGACGGAAGCGATATGAGGGCTACCAGTCCGAGAAGCACTCCGGCGGTAATCTGAAAAAAGAGGAACATCCGCTGTGAAGCGGTTTCTATTGGGCTGCGCCGTTGAAGGTAAAGCGCCACCAGCACCACCAGGCCGGCGGGGATCACGCCCAGGGCCAGCGCGCCGATGAGCGTAAGCCCTCCCAGGGAGACCAGCGGGGGCTGGCTATATCTTGCCTGGTATGTGGAGATCTCCTTACCGCAGGCGGGTGGCAGAGAGGAAACATCTCCAGCGCTGGAGGCGACCACGGCAAACAGGTTGGGATCGCTCCAGTGATTGCGGCTGGTATATGCCAGGCGATAATACTCAGCCCCGCTTTCATAACACCATCCTAAGGTAGCAATCACCACCGGCTCTGAAACGGAAAGGGTGTACCAGGGAACCAACTGGCGCAGCGAAACCGGATAGCTGCCCTCCTGGATGTGGTAGGATTCGATTGCCTGAGTGATCCGCTCGGATCGCGTGTTGGTAAGGGCCCGGAAATCCACCTGCAGAGCCAGGTTGGCGGCCCCAAAGAGGAGCAGGGAAATGACAACGATGAAGCCCACACCACCCCATTTCACCCGCCCGGGGAGGGTGATGATCAAGAGCAGGCCGGCGAAAATTGCGTTAACCATGCTCGGGATGAGCCAGATGAACCCAAGTGGATCGACCGTGCTGTCCCAGACCATGAGCCAGTAGAATGTGTGGATACTTTTCCCCAGCACAAGGATGGCCAGGCCCAGAAGGAGAAAGACAGCTTTACTCCAATTCTTGCCTGGGCTAGGGGTTTCATCTGCCAATGGGGAAGTAAAAATGCGCCGGGCTGCCATGGAGAGGAGCAGGGCAGCACAGAAAAAACCGAGGGTGAAGAGAAAATAGGGTGAAACGAGCCCTGATACACAACCCGCCCCTTTAGCACTCGCCTCCAGTTTAAACAAGAAACCGGTCGACAGACCAAAACCAGTCAGCAGCGCTGCCGTTCCGGCAGCAGTGATGGGAAGCTTGCGGCTGGCCCAGATAAAGAGATACCCGAGCGGAAGGCAAGCGGCGAAAGTGAGGATTTTTCCTAACGGACCGCACGGGCCAACAAAGAAGCTCAGCCCCAGGCCCCACCAGGCGATGCCGAAGAGCAGCAAGGCAGGCCTTTGTAAAACACGGATGGTTGTCTGCATATCCGGTCCCCTTATTTGTTTGAACTGGTTAATCCACTGAAAAAGAGCTGTCCAGGCCAAATCAAAAAGCGTTGGCAGCCACAGAGCGGCGATCCCGGCTCCACCATGGTTTGCATAGCTGTCTCGGCAGAGGAGAGCAAAGACCTGGCGCATCTCCTCGCTAAAGCGAGCGTGGTATCCAGGTGGATAGGCACGTAGAAGTTTTTCGTAAGCCCACATGCTCCAACGGATGGAGCGAGGTATCATGGCGTGGCTCCTCGGGTGGATCTCCCACCCTTTGACGATTGCTGTTTGAGCCGTTCGGGCGGTGTTCAGTATTGATCTTAGGTTTTATCAAATATATTTAGTATAAATATATTTGATAAAAATATAATAACGTTGCGATCGTTCAGAGTCAAGTAGGGAATCGATCCCGAAAAAAAATTCTACAAATCACAGATGAACGGAACCGTCGCCAATTGATTTGATATATCGCTGGTGTTTTGGGTGCAGCCTCACTCCACAGTGTATAACTTCATATAGAAGTGGATGATAGAATGGTGAGCTTTGACTTAATGAATAGGAGAAAAAGTCCGCTGAATGAAGGATTTACTGGTAATCCTTGCGATTCTGATCGTTTGTTTTGAACTCTATCGTCTATTACGGGGAAACTGGATCCGGCGCTTTCTCAAGAAAAAGAAAGGCGATCTACAACCCCGTAAACCGCGGGTGATGAAGCCAAAAAGCGAGCGAGATTGTCCCTTTTGCGTGAAAGAAAAAGGGGAACACAAATCGCCTCAACCAAGAATGCCAGAGCCAAGGCGTTTACGGAAAGGGCGAGGAGGACCCAAGAAACGACAATCCACCCAAGGATACTTCTGTCCTAATCCAGAGTGCGAAGATTACCGGACCACCGATGAAAGCATCCACGCCCTGGTTGGATACGGCAATCACGGCAAACAAGAGCAGATTCGAGATCTGAAATGCCAGGCCTGCGGGAAGAAATTCACCAGCCGTAGGAACACCATTTTATACCGGTTGAAAACACATTCCAGGCTGGTCGAGAAAATCCTGTGGTTATTGGCTTTAGGCGTGGATGCCTCGGCCCTTGAAGAGGTGTTCAGTGTGCAGGAAATCACGATCCGCACCTGGTTGTGCCGAAGCGGGATGCAGGGCAAGAAACTGCACGAACGCTTCATGCTCAGATTGGAACTGATCCATGTCCAGTTGGACGAGCTTTGGGCGAATGTGAAGCGCTCGACGCAGGATATGTGGTTCTTGACGGCCTGTGATGTGACTACCAAAATCATCCCAGTCATCCAGGTGGGTGGGCGAACACATGAATTGGCCTATCATGTCGTGCATGAATTAAAAGGAAGACTCCACCCTGGCTGCGTGCCGGTCTTCAGCACAGATGGATTAAAGAATTATTTCTACGCATTAACCACTCACTTTGGCAGGTGGGAAACGGCGGAGGGCAAAAAGTCCGTCTGGGTCTTGGTGAGTGACTTCGTCTATGCACAAGTCATCAAACACCAACGCAGGCGAAAGACGGTGGAAGTAGAACGGCGAATGTTGTGGGGAGATGAGAAGAACTACCGGGAGCGACTGAAGGTCGCAGGTCTGAGTGGAAAAATTGACACTTCTTTCGTGGAAAGAGCGAATCTTACGATTCGACAATGCATCTCGAAACTGACACGCCGCACCTGGGGACCGGCTCATTTCACCCCAGAGCTTTTAGAACACCTTGATTGGTGGCGGGCTTATTATCACTTCGTTCGATACCATGAAAGTCTGGAAGTGAAATTGGCGACCCCAAGCCAACAAAAAGGAAAACGGCAGCCTGTACGATATCGAAGACGAACGCCAGCGATGGTAGCGGGGTTGACCCATAAACGCTGGACGGGAAAGGAGTTATTGAGTTATCCTTTGCCATAATTGAGGGGTTGCGAATGGGAAAATGGGAACAGATCAAAGGAGATCGACCGATTCTCGAACGGATTCGGCTCCGCGGCAGGCGGTTTCACAACAAAGACACGCCAAACAGCGTGTCTTTGTGTTATCCACTACGGATAAAGGTGGGACCGAATTTCAACTCCGTGTCGCAAGAGATAGAAGGCTTACGCTTGGTTACTTCAACCAGGAAGTGTTTGATCGAATGCAGGTAATAGTTTCAAAAAAAATGAGTTCTTTTTGAGTCCCTCGCAATTTAATTGTCAAATCAAACCTGATGGGTTTTATTGTCAAGAAACAAACTTTTTTTGTGTCGTATCAATCAGGTAGCACGATTCTTACTATTGTCCAAGAAGGCTATCCAATGCCTGCAAATCCACCAAAAGACCTGAGAAACGATCCATCTCTTCTTTTGCCGCGGGTGTAAAGCCCTTGCGGCCAAATAAGGCATAGTGCACTTTCCACCCCGCGCCTTCATCCGGCAAGTCTTTCAGCACCAAAGACGTTTTCTCTTCGATCAGTTCTCGCACCACCTGGCGATCCACTCGATCCACACCCCATTTGCACTCGCCCAACAAGACATCGTGGGTTTGCCAGTTCAGCGCAACTACATCTACTTGGACTTTTCGACTCCAATGGCTACCAATGGCCTCTGGATAGAAAGTAAGTTGGCCGCTTTCCGCCTGCCGCATCACCCACTGCCGGGCCAGTTCTTCAAAGGCGGTTGCGCCCACAAAGGCGCGCAGATTTGCACGAACGCTTACCAGCACCTGGTCCGGCTTCACCGGAGGGTTGTCGAGGTGCGGAGCAAGAAAGCGGAAATAGAACCGGAAGTATGGATCACTCAGGTGATACCGGCCGCTGCGCGATTTCGCCCGCAAGCTTGGATGCACCGTTACGGGCAGCCTGCGCTCCACCAGGTATAGTTCTTGAAGTGTGGCCAGGTAAGCATTCGCTGAAGTAGTTGGGAGAGAGCATTGTTTGCTGATTTCATCCAGGGTGTGCGCGCCTTTCCCGATGGCTTTCAAAACCGCCAGATAGTGATTAAGCTCGCGAACCTCATCATAGAGCAAAAAACTGGGCTCAGCCAGGAACATTCCCCCTGGGTTAAGGATCACCTGACGAATGTTTTTCTCCAAATCCGATTTCGGATTCAGCCAGCTCAGATAAGCCGGTATTCCTCCCGCGATCCCGTAAACAGCCACGCGTTCATCCGCATCCCAATTGGGAAAGAATTCTGCCATTGAGGAAAAAGGAAGCGGCTGCAAATGCCATTGTCCAGTCATCCGTCCAAAGAGCGGCGACTGCATGGACATCAAAGTTTGCATCGTGCGCACATGCGAGCCACACAGCACAATCACCGCCTGCGAGCGTTGGAAATATTGATCCCATGCAATTTGAAAAGCAGACAAAAACGCCGGGTCGGCATCAGCGGCGTAAGGCACCTCATCCAGGATAATAATCTGCCGCTCGTTCCCCACCACTTTCGCAGCCGCTTCCCACAAATCCACCCAGCTTTGGAAGCCTGCCGCACTCCCCGCGGAGACACCCAAGAGGCGCGCGAACAGATGGGATCGCTGCATCGCTGCGCTTTCTTTGGCTGCTTCCCAGTAAACGTACTTGACGCCGCTCTGTTCCGCCCAGTGAAGCAGCAGCTCCGATTTTCCCACCCGGCGACGACCATAGAGCAGAAGCATCTGCGCTGGGCCAGGATGGCTGCGAGTCAAAACTTCATTCAGGAATACGAGTTCAGTTTTTCGATCTACAAACATAGCGAAACCTTTCTATTCGTCAATATAATCCACTTTATTATATTCATAATTATATTATCGTCAAGAAGTAACCGGCTTGCGCATCAGTAAGTAGCCAAGTCAGGGCGGTTCAAATGCGCATTCACCGCCTTGACACTGAAAAAGCATATGGAGGTAAGTAATGAGACTGTTTCGTTTTCTAGGATTGGCGATCCGAAATGGGGTTGTGCTGCTGGTATGCGTGTGTATTGTCTACGTGGGATACAAAGGAAACCAACCGATGGCGGTGGATCAAGCCCCCAAGGACATGACGTATTTTGAGTTCATGATCGACCGGTTTCAGGCAGCGAAGACCGTCAAACCAGCTCGCGGTGGATGGGGAATGATGCTCTCATTAGCAGCCTTGGCTCCTATTTATTCACTCAACTGCACCTGGGTAGCAACTCACCCGGACGACTTCCTGGCGAAAGTCACTGCTCCGGACCCGAATATCCCGCGGAACATCGCCGGGGCAAGCTGGTATGAAACCCCTGGTATCTGGTGGACAGTAGTGGAACGGTTATCATGGACAATGTTAGCAGCGAATCATCCGGGATGCCGGCTTGGTCCGGTACAGGCGCGGAGCGATTGAGTAGGTTGTGACGAAAAGAGATAGTAACCAACAACAGCCGCTGTTGGTTTTGCGGCTGTTGTTGTGTATTTCATCCTTTTAGCATCGAGCTCTGCTGAGCTTATCGCTTACCACACGGTTCAGGCTGACGCCGGCCTCTGCTGCTTCCAATGCCAACTGCCGGTGTAGTTCAGGATGTACTCGCGCCATGAAACGTCCGCTGTATTTCTTGATGGCGAGCGGCTCGGGAACAGGTTCGCCGTTCTTCTGCAAATCTGCGACGACATCGGCGACCACCTGGCGAATTCCTTGGAATGCCGCTTCCGGTTCGGCAGCCAACCAGCTCAGGCTGACAAACTCCGCGCACAGGCCAATATATTCACCATCCTCTTCGGACCAGGTAACAGGATAGGTGTAATGATCATTTTATAACATTATTCGGGCACATTCTTTTGTCATCAACGGCATACTGCTTACAGATGGTTGATTCCGTTACAAAATCTGAAACGTTTTCGGCTAATAGTAAGTAAGATGGCAGGAACTATATCCCTCAAGAATCCAGGCTAATTCTACCTCTGGTATAGAAAAACAGCCATTCCTCCACTTACAGGCATAGGGTACTCCCAAATGACATGTAATCAGCCATCTTACCAGTGACATGGACGGAGCAAACCTTCGTTACTGGTTAAGATAATTTTCCCCCCCAGGTTTGAGTCACCGATTGGATTTAAGCTTAATATCCGCGAATATCGGTATCGGATGTATAATATTAATGCACATCCGATACGGAAGAGGTGCTATCAATGATTGAACAACGACTACTTGCCAGGATAGAGCATAAAAAAGAGCAGCTAGACGTACTACGCCCCCTGCCCACCGCAGCAGTGACCCGGCTGCGTGACCAGATTCTAGTAGAGTGGATCTACAACTCCAATGCCATCGAAGGCAGCACGATCACCTTACAGGAAACTCGCCTGATCCTCGAGACCGGCCTGACGGTTGGCGGGAAATCCCTGCGCGAGCACTTCGAGGTAATCAATCACCGGGATGCGATTGACTATGTTGAAGACCTGGTAGCCTCAACTGAACCGATTACCCCCTTCCACGTTCGCCAGATCCACAAACTGGTCCTATCCCGCATTGATGATGAAAACGCCGGACGATATCGGGAGACCCAGGTGAGAATCGCCGGCGCGGCGTTCACCCCGCCCGAATCGTGGTTGGTTCCTAACCTGATGACAGAATGGGGAGAATGGCTGTTGGGTGAGGAAAAATCCGGCCATCCGGTTGAACTGGCTGCCCTGGCGCATCACCGGCTGGTAGCGATCCACCCCTTCATCGATGGAAACGGCCGCACGGCACGCCTGGTGATGAACCTGATCCTGATGCGGACCGGATATCCGCCGACCGTGATCCAGCGCATCAACCGCCGGCAGTATTACCGAGTACTGGATCAGGCGGATGCCGGGAAACCGGCGGCGCTGGTCAATTTCGTTGGCCGGGCAGTGGAGCGCAGCCTGAATTTGTACCTGGAGGCTTGCACACCAGTGACCAGCTCACCGGCGCCCGAGGAAGAATGGATACCTCTGAGGGAGGCTGCGGAGGGCACCCCCTATTCACAAGAATATCTGAGCCTGCTGGCCCGCACTGGAAGGATCGAGGCGGTGAAACGCGGAAGGGTTTGGTATACAACTCACACTGCCCTAGAGGAATACCGCAAATCGGTCGCAGACAGTCAAATCCAGTGATGCTCCCGCCAGCGCCGGATCAATGATGAGCGCGAGGAGTACTTGTCTGCCAATTGCCGCA
>CAYOHX010000102.1:0-18464 GCA_964403875.1 uncultured Anaerolinea sp.
GCCTCCGCCCCCGCTGGCAGCCCCCCCACCATCATCCGGCAGCCGCCCTCGCTCACCAACCGCAAACATACACGTCCTATTTCCTGTCGGTAGCCGCGAATGATCGCCGGGCGATCGGTAGCCACCAACATCTGCCCATTCAGCAAAACCCGTAGCCCTGTCGGGCCGCAAGCGGCGTCCAATAATCCCTCCGCCACCTCGACCCGCTGCACGGTCGCCTCTTCCCTGTCCAGGTTGCCAAATCGCCAACCCTCCCAAGCCTCGCGATCCGCCAGTTCCTGAATCCCCAGATACGCCAGCAGCGCCCCCCAATGATACAAAGGGTCAGCGCTGGAAACATTATCTCCCTCACCGCTCAAATCATCATAATTCTCGTGAACGTGACCCTCCGCCTGCCATTCTTTCAAGAACAGACGCACACTCTTTCGGGCCAATTCATGCGCCTCGCGATCAAAGCCGTACCGGCGCAAGCCTTCACCCACCAAAAAATTCATCGGTCCCCAAATCCGCCCGCGCCAGTAATCCGTCATTGGCTGCGCCACGCCTTCGCGCACAATCTCTTTCTTCCGGTAGCCCGGATCGCTGCGCGAAATAGACGGCAAGACAAACTCCCCCCAAAACTCTTCCGGATTCAACAGATGTTCGTTGACCATCCGCTCGGCCCATTCCTTGGGCGCAATTCCAGCCAGCAGCGGATAGAAAAGGGTCGGAGATAGGCTATGTGAAAAACGCCCATCCCAATGGCGGTTCATGTATATGCCTGCTGTATCATTCCACAACAGGCGATTGATCCGCTCACCATGCGCCAGGTACTCCTCAAACAACGCCTGGGCTTCATCGTCGCGTTCCAGCAGCGCGGCCATCTCGCTCAATGCCCATGCGTCCACCGCGTACAACGCGTTCAAACCCACGTCGGTCAGCTCCATTGTGTTCGTCTGTGGATTGAACGCCGCCTCGTCATACATTGGGCTGTTGTCTAACCCCGACTCATACATTGCCGCGCGCAAGGTGTGATTTTCCCAGGCGTGCTCATCTTGCAACGGATCCGAACCCCACTCCAACAAACCATCCCCATTCCCATCCCGATTCGCCAACCACCATCGGTGCCACGCCAGCAATCGCGGGTAGGTTTCGCGCAACAGGCTCAAATCATCGGGTGTGCCCGCCAGGCTGGTCGCCTGCCATGCCTTGAACACCACATACGCCCCCACCGGTGGTTGGGAGCGGTCCAGCGAGATGGCTGCCGCCGAACCAAAATTTGGCACAAATCCACGCGGGGTCACCTCATCCAGAATTGCCCGCAGGTTATCGCGCATCAGGTCCGGGCTGAATATCCCGGCCATCATCCCGCAAAAGAACGTGTCCCAATCGAAAAGCACATAACCACCCCAAGAGCCCATGCACCAGTCGCGCGACACGGGCGTACACACCCGCCCCTTGATCGGTTCCCAGATTGTGTTCCAGTGGATCGAACGGGTCAACCCGTCCGCCGCATCCTCCAACCAGCCGCCGCTGGTCAAGCGCTGCGCCCGGCTAATTTCGGCTTGCCGGTCAAGGCGCGCTGTTGCTTCGCCAACCAGCGCCCCCGCCGGGACAATCTCGATCACAATAGGTCGATCTACGGAGAACACTGGCATCAGCGGGCCGCTCACCGCGCCTCGCATGTGTGTCTGCGCGCCCTCCGCCACGCGCATCGTCCAGCGCCTGCCATCTTCCATGACGATTTCCAACGCGTCTCCAGCCGAGCGTATGTCCGCCTGCGCGCCCCACACCCCATCCACCTGCGCCAATACGCGCATCCCCTGCGGCGCGTCTCTTCCCGGTGTCACCCGGGCCGACAATCGTTCCTCCTCGGCGGCAAATTCCAATGCCAGGCTCAACTCCTTCCAGCGCAGCCCGCAGTGGCTGTACCCCAGTTTTCGCCCGCTGTGTGGCCCCGCGAAGATCATTGAACGCCAGTGGAACATCTCTTTTCGCTCGCCTGATTGTGGGTCATACGGCAAGAAGCAGATTCGCAGCCCGCTTGGAAGGTGCACAACGCCATTCAAATGATAGACATCCCAGGTATTCCAGCCTAATTCTGTCATTCGCTCCAATCCCCATTTTCTGACCATCGAGTAAAATGAAGACATCGACTCACGAAATGGATCAAGCTATTCTCATCGCTGAATGAGTAGATGAATCTCAAATCCTTTGTCCTAATTGTACCCGCTCAGGAGTCTGTCCATGGAACTATGTTTCCGCCAGGTTCACCTCGATTTCCACACCAGCCAGCACATCACCGGTATTGGCGCGGCCTTCGATCCCGATGAATTCGCCGACACCCTTACCAGGGCGCATGTCAATTCGGTCACCTGCTTTGCCCGCTGCCATCACGGCTATATCTACTACGACACCCAGAAATTTCCCGAGCGCCGTCACCCCCACCTTCAACGTAACCTGCTCCCCGAGATGATCGCCGCCTGTCATCGGCGCGGCATCCGCGTTCCCATCTACACTACCATCCAATGGGACCAGTTTACCGCCGACCGCCATCCCGAATGGTTAGCCTTAGGCGCGGACGGAAAAATCCTCGGCACCCCACCTTACGAAGCCGGTTTTTACCGTTACCTGATGGTCAACTCCCCTTACTTTGATTTCCTCAAAGAACACGTTCGTGAAATCTTCGACCTCATGCCTGTCGATGGGTTCTTTTTTGATATCACCCAACCCCTGGACGACTCCTCCATCTGGACGCGAAACGCCATGCTGGCCGCCGGACTCGATCCCTCCGACCCCGAAGCTCGCTTCCACTATGGCCTTCAGGTGATTGACACCTTCAAGCTGGAAATGACCGCCTTTGTGCGCCAATTTTCCCCCGACTGCACCATTTTCTACAACGCGGGGCACGTCAGCCCCTTTGAAAACGCCGGCCTGCCCGCCTATTCGCATCTGGAACTAGAATCATTACCCAGCGGCGGCTGGGGCTATCTACACTTCCCCCTCACTGCCCGCTACGCCCGCACCTTGGGCAAAGACATCCTCGGCATGACCGGTAAATTTCACACCTCCTGGGGCGATTTTCATTCCTTCAAAAACCCCGCCGCGCTACAGTTCGAATGCTTCCAGATGTTGGCCCTGGGCGCAAAGTGCTCCATCGGAGATCAACTCCAACCTTACGGCAAGATCTGTTCGGCCACCTACGACTTAATCGGTTCCGTTTACGCCGAAGTAAAAAAGAAAGAACCCTGGTGCGCCGGAACAACCCCGCTGGCAGAGATTGGTCTGCTGAACAGTGAAGAATGGAACCGCGAGCATGTTCCCACCGATACCGCCGGAGCGGTGATGATGCTTCAAGAAGCCGGCCTCCAGTTCAATGTACTCGACACTCGCAGCGACTTCACCCCCTATCCACTGCTCATCCTGCCTGATACGATCACCCTGCAACCCGAGCTGGCCGAAAAAATCGAGGCCTATCTGGCCCAGGGTGGCTCACTCATCGCATCCTACCAATCCGGCCTGGATACTGCCGGTCAGGACTTCCTCTTGCCCTCGCTGGGCCTCCAGCGGGTCGCCGAAGCCCCCTTCAGCCCCGATTTTATCCTCCCAGCCGGAGACATCGGACGCAGATTGCCTGAAACCGAGCACGTCATCTACCAACGCGGCTTGCAGGTGTCTGCCCTCGCGGGCACACAAGTACTTGCCCAAACCGCCGCGCCCTATTTCAACCGCACCTGGGAGCACTTCTGCTCGCACAAGCACACGCCTTCCGCTCACCACGCCGCCTATCCCGCCGTCCTGCGCCGCGGGCGGGTCATCTATTTCGCGCACCCCATCTTCAGCCAGTACCGCACTAACGCTCCGTTGTGGATCAAAAAACTCTTCCTCAACGCCGTGGACCTGCTCCTGCCCCAGCCCCTGGTACGCAAAGGCGGCCCTTCCACCTTGCTGGTCGCGCTCAACAGTCAGCCGCAGCATCAACGCCAGGTGCTTCACCTGCTGCATTACATCCCCGAACGCCGAGGCCTCGCGTTTGATACCATCGAAGATATCATCCCTCTCTACAATATCCCCATCTCGATCCGCGCCGACTTGCCCGTTCAATCTGTCACTCTTGTTCCAGAAAATACCCCCCTACCTTTCACTTCCTCCACCGGGCGAATCGATTTCATCGTCCCGGTCATCCACGGCCACCAGATGGTTGAAATCCGCACAGGATAGCAACAACTCTGCCCCTTTTCCCTTCCAGGGAGAAGGCGGGGGTGAGGGTAAATCTTGTCGTGCAACGATTTTGCGCTTGCCAATATTTATGAGATACTCACCAACCACTTTCCAACAACAAGTCACAAGCAAAAGCACCCCTGGATTTTTTCCAGGGGTGCTTTTGCTTACTCGCTTACTTTACAGGTCCAGCCGCAAGGTCTTGATCTCAAACGGCCTGAAATCCAATTCCATCTTGCCATCAGCAACCGCGACAGACTCGCCCGGCGCTTCCACCAGGTTGGTCTGCCAGGCTGCCTTCACCGGCAAAATCGTGCTCAACATGCAGCGCGTGGTTGTACGCATCGCCTCGTACAGGCGCACAATCACCGCCCCCGAGCCATCTTCCGCCGGTTTGACCGTTTCAATGATCACGTTCGGCGCGCTCACCGAGAACAGGCTGCCCTCACCCGCGTTACCCGCCATCGCCAACACCGGCACATTCAAATCATAAGCCTCTTGAGCCACGCCGCTGTCCGAAAGGCTTCCATTCCAGTAGTACAGCGCATACGTGAAGGTCTGAAAACCGCGATCCGCGACCATATCCGGAGCCGTGCCCGACTTGAGCAGGGTCAGATTCAGGCTGTTGCCCTTCACGCTCAACCCGTACTTACAGTCATTCAAAACCGCCACGCCGCGGCCTTCTTCCGTCAGCGCCGACCACTTGTGGGCGCTCACCTCGAATCGATCCGCGTCGTAAGGCCGCGACTTATGGTTGGGTCGCCGCAGGTGACCAAATTGAACTTCATGTACAGCCTCATCCGCGTGGATGTTGGCCGGGAAGTTCACCTTCAGCAGCTTGTGGCTTTCTTGCCAATCGATGCCGGTCTCGAATTCGATCCGGCGGCTGCCGCGCCGCAGGCTAATGACCTGAGTCATCTCAGAGTTGTGCAGCTTGCGCGTCAGACGCAGTTTCGCCACCAATGGGCCGCTCCAGAAGACTTCCAATGTGCCGTTGTCTTCCAGTTCCACCGGCGCGTCCTCGGTCATACTGTTTAAATCCCAGGCGTCCCAAATATCGGGCACATCCTTGTACATTCGCAACTGGTTGCCCAGGCCCTTCAACTGCTCACGCCCGCTCTCCTTATCCACCAGGCGAGTGATCTCGCCGTTGTGGTTGAACTCTGCCCGCAGCAGGTCATTCTCCAGGAAAGCCCCGCCGTCGATCACGCCGGCGAAAGCGCGCGCTTCGTGTCCGCCCACCAGGGTAGGCGCTTTGACCGTGGTCCAACCGCAGCCCGGCACTTCCACTTCCGCCTGCCCTCCCGGCACATCCACCAACGCCTTGCGCGGCCAGTTCAACGAATTGAACACCGTCACGCCATCTGTGCCCGTAACAAAGCTCTGCGCGGCCTTTTGAGCGGTCTCGCGCGCATCTTCCAGCACTTCAGCGTATAACGTCTCGGCTTCCTCATACACCCGTTGGATCGATGAACCCGGCAGAATGTCATGGAACTGGTTGAGCATCACCTTGACCCAGCTACCATAGAGAGTCTTATGGTCAAAAGCAAAGCCCTTCAAAGCCTTCGCCGCCGCCCCCCACAACTCCGCCTCGCGCAAAGCCAGTTCGCTCTTGCGATTGCCCTTCTTGGTCTTTGCCTGCGAAGTGTACGTCCCGCGGTGCGACTGGAAGTACAACTCACCCACGTAGCGTTCCTTGGGCAGACCTTGCTTTTCCAAATCGGCAAAGAATTCCGCCGGCGAAGCCAGCTTGATCTTGGGCAGTCCTTCCAGGTCGGTCCCGCGGCGCAAGAATTCCATATGGTTGCGTTCCGGACCACCGCCGCCATCACCCCAGCCAAAGGCCAGAATGAATGAATTGATCCCGTTCTTCTGCAAACGAGTATTCCAGCGATCAAAGACTGCCTTGGGCCGCGTCTGGCTGTTGTAATCGGTGAAGATATGCGCCGGAATGGCCGAGCCGTCGATCCCTTCCCACCAGAAGGTGTTGTAGGGGAACGGGTCGCCGCCGCCATACGCCCAGGTAATCTTCTGGGTGGCAAAACCGATCATGCCGCAGCCCTTGAGGATTTGCGGCAGCGCGCCGGAATAGCCGAACACGTCCGGCAGCCACAGCACGCGCGAATCCACGCCCAGTTCATCTCGGTAAAATTGCTGCCCGTACATCACCTGCCGGATCAGCGCTTCGCCGCCGCTCACGTTGGTGTCAGCCTCGATCCACATCCCGCCGTCTGGAATCAAGCGACCGGTTTTAATTTCGGCTTTAAAGCGTTCATAAAGCTCCGGATACAACGCCTTCATCATCATATACAAATGCGGTTGACTCTGCAGGAAGCGGTGTTCGGGATACTCGTCGAACAGCGCCATCTGGTTAATGGCCGTGCGCGCCATCTTGCGCTCGGTCTCAGCCAGCGGCCACAACCAGGCCACATCGATGTGCGCATGTCCAAAGGCGTACATGGTCGGCATGCTCGGGCCGTTCTTCTTGGCCAGCAGCCCCGCCAACCGTTCGCGCCCCTTGCGCACCGTCTCCAGCATCTCGTCTTCCGGCAGTTCCAGATCGACGATCATGGTCGCGTCCATCAAACCTTCGTCGATCTCGGCTACGCGCAAGCTGAGCGGGTCCAGCCCATCGCGCAGTTCGTGCAAGGTGGTCATATCCAACGCCAGTTGGTACACATCCTCCAGCCAAACGCCGAAGGTGCTTTCTCCAACCTTCACTTGCTGCGCCGGGGTCGGCGGCACGGTCTGATACCCGTGCGGATTCGGTCCGTCGCCCACCGTAATTCGCCCGTGCCCGGCGTAGGATTCGATCAGCAGATCATAAGTCGTCCCGGCCTTTGCGTTGCGCGAGAGGGTGATCTCCTTGTGGCCCCAGCCTACCGAGCCTTCCACCCGCCCGTTGATCCACACCAGGCTTTCGCCGCCCGGCGCCAGCTTCAAGGCAATGCGCTTGCCCTCAGCCGCTTCCGGCAGCGTCACCTGTCCCTTGAACCAGCCGTACTCCCACTTGGAGCCCCACGGCGTGCCGACCGGCATCGATTGAAAGTTGCCCGCCTGTGCCTGTTCAGGGGTCAACCGCATGGTGGTTGCGAAACCATCCAACTCCACCTGTCCCAGTGGGCGGTAGGTCATCTTCCACAGCCACTCTTCCCAGCGCTTAATTCGTTGTAACCATTCAGGTGTCAACGCCATACGAACTTCTCCTTAGAATCAACCAATCAGGTCCGCGGCCTGCGCCGCGGTTACGGTGAGTTAAACCGGATTCTACCTGAAATCACCGGGAGTTTCCAATCTTCTTCTTGCCCGCGAAAGGGTTATCACAACCGCTTCACCAGAATCAAACACGGATTTTCCTCATTCCAAATCTGATTCATCTCTTCCAGCGGGCGGAAGCCTGCCGCCACATAAAATGAGCGCGTCCGGGCATAGAACGGATCGCTGCACGAAGGCCCAACCGTCTTGACCTGTAAGAACTCGACGCCTTCCCCGCGCAAGTGTCCTTCCGCTTTTAACATCAACGCTCTTCCAACCCCCTTGTGGTGCGTCTCGGGGCGCACGCCCATCACAAACACTTCCGCCGAGAAATGGCTGTGCTTCTTCACCGTCAAGAAACCCATCATCTGGCCGCTGTCATCCCGCGCCACCCAGGTGGGCAAGTCGTTGATCTGCTGTCCATAGCGCAGGATGGCATCCTCAATCCCAAACCAATCTGGCAGCAAGCGCAGAACCGCCTCGCATTCCGCCCCCAGGCTCAACGCTGGCCCCGAAACGCGCCACGCCACGCCCATGCCACCCGGTGAACGGAATTCTTGCACGGGTCCGTTCCAGCCTTCCGCGGCCACGTCCTGATAATTTCCGCCCGTATATTGCTCGATCGTCTTGCGCCAAAAAGCCTGGGCAGGTTGATTTCGAGCGTCCTGCCCCACCCGCCAGCCACCCGGAAAGCGATTGAATAACTCCGCCGCTGCCTTGCTCCCCAAGCCTCTTCCCCGGTACTTACGCAAGACGAAGAATTCGGCCATCCATGAAATGAACTCGCCCGAATCCCCCTCCGGAACGCGCCGAACCAACGCAAACCCAGCCAGTTTTCCCTCTGTGCGGAACAAAAATGCGTGCCGGCCCTCTTCTGTCCAGTATTGATCCACGTATGGGTAGCCGAACAAACCATGCTGATTGATATCTTCACCGGAATACTGGCTGTAGTCGTGCATACACAGTTCCAATAAGTGCCGAATGATGGATTGGTCTTCCACCACCGCTGGGACGATTTCAAGATTCATCGCTTGCGCCCTCCCCACGCGTTGTTAAGTCACTGTAAGCTTAATTTCGCCAAACCATGACCCATTTTCGCGTCTAATCCGTTTTATTTAATATGAGTATACGGACGGAACAGGATGCAGTCAACTAACGAAACCACCCTGGTACAGCTTGCTCAAAAAGGGAACAGCAACGCAGCCGGCTCGTTGTATGAAATGTATCAGCCCGGGATTTTTCAATACCTTTACTATCGGGTCGGGGATGAGCACGTCGCCGAAGAGCTGACCGGTGAAGTATTTTTGAAAATGGTCCGCGCCCTGCCCGGTTATCGCCCAATCAACGGCGCTTTCCGATCCTGGCTGTACACGATCGCCCGCAATATGGCCATTGACTACTACCGCCGCACAGCCAACCACCCCCAAATCACCTTCGATGATGAATTGGGCCTGTTCAGCGAGCCCGCCGGCGACGCAGTCGAGGTCAAACTCACCCACGAAGCGCTTCAAAACGCGCTAAAAGAGTTACCCGAAATTCAACGAGATGTCGTCATTTTGCGCTTCATCGAAAACATGACGATCGAAGAAGTTGCTGCGCTGTTGCACAAAACCAACGATTCAATCAAACGTCTTCAACGGAGAGCGCTGGTCGCTCTTCGTCAAGCCCTGCTCAACCAGGAAGAAATCAAATGAACGATCAAGACCAAGTACTGCAAGATTGTCTGGATGAACTCAACCAGGGCCAACCTCTGGAGGAAGTGATCGCCCGCATTCTCCCCGAATCGGGTCAAATCATCCCCCCCCTGAAGCTGGCCGTCGAAATGCGCAACCTGCCCCCAGTCACCCTGGCTCCCGGTAAAGCCCAAACCCAACGCGCGCAGGTAAAATTCGAAGCCCGCCGGGTACTCAGTCCCTCCATTTTACGCTTCTTCCCTTCCTGGACCATCGCCCCCACCGGGGTATTGGTCCTCCTGGCAATTCTGTTCTTCTCCTTCACCGGGCTCTTTTCAAAACCCGCTGCTGCCAACTACGCCACCGTCATGAATATAGAAGGAATCGTCGAGGTGTCCGGCGATATCGCCGCCCCTGAATGGACAGTACTGCAAAACGGCGACCGTGTTACCCAGGGGCAAACCGTCCGTACCCGCCTCGACTCTTCCGCCACCCTGGTATTTTTTGAGGGTACTCGCGCCACCCTGGAACAGGACACCCTGCTCAGTTTACAGGTGGTCACAGGCTCTGGCCGCGCATTGGACGTAGAGCTGGCCCAAATCAACGGCGTGACAGAGCACAGCGTCGTGCCCCTGCGCGGCAGCAACAGCGCCTACATCGTCCACACCGGCTCCGGTCAGGCCTCCGTTCATGGCACCGCCTTCACCGTCGACACCACCGCTGGAAGCACCCGCTTCGCCGTCGAGCACGGCAAGGTCGAGGTAACCAGCGCCCAAGAGTCCGTCTTCCTCACCGCCGGGCAAGCAGCCGTGGTCCGCGCCGATGAGACCCCCTCCGAGCCCACCTTTGAGTTCTCCGTGCAAGGCCCCATTACCGCCATCGAAGGCGATCAATGGACCGTTGGCGGGCTGACCTTCACCGTTGACCCAACCCTCCTCCAAGAAGGCTCCACCTGGGCCGTGGGAGATGTCGTCTGGGTCCGCGGTCGCATTCTTGCCGACGGCTCCCTGGCAGCCGATAAAGTAGACTACCCGAATCGGGGCAAAGACCGCTCCAACTTCACCGGCCTGGTTGAATCAATCGGCGACACAACCTGGGTGATTGGTGGCAAGACGCTCACCCTGGACGCCGAAAGCGAAATTAAGGGCGAAATTAAAGTTGGCGACCCCGTGGAAGTCAGTTTCATCGTCCTCCCCGACGGAACCTGGCTGGCCAAAGAGATCAAGGCCCTGGAAGACGAAGAAGAGCCCACCCTCACCCCCACCGTCGATCTGACTTCCTCCCCCACGCCCGATCTGACCACCACTCCCGAGGTCACCGAGACCCCCGAAGGCACGCGCGCCGGTTGCGATGCTGCCGACAAGCAGCAGCCCACCGGCCTGACCCTCTCCGCCCGCTACGGCGTTTCTTACGAAGAGATCATGGTCTGGTTCTGCAAAGGTTACGGCTTTGGTGAAATCGACCTGGCTTACGAAATGAGTCGGACCAGCGGAATGCCGGTCACCGAAATATTTGCGCTGCGCGAATCGGGCATGGGCTGGGGCAACATCAAGAAGGAAATCGAAAATTTAACCATAGGCACGCCCGCGCCCGAAGACGATAAGAAGCAAGACAAAGACAAAAATAAAGACGAGGATCAGGGCGAGGATAAAGGTGGTGGTGAGGAATACCCCACCATTGAGGCAACCCCTCAACCGGGTGAAGACAAGAAAGACGATGGCAACCAAAAGCCTACCAAGACGCCCAAGGCGAAACCCACCAAGAAACCCAAACCGTAATTCGCCCTTCCAACTTCCAGCGCTGCGAGTCCCCTACTCGCGGCGCACTTTTGTTTGAGAATATCCCTTGCGCCAAGAGCCTGTAAGGTCCTTGGCGCAAGGCATAAAACAGATGAATGGATCAGGCAGCTTTGCGCGGCCTCAAGGTGAAGTACAACACCAGTACCCCCGCCAGGATGATCATCACCGGCCCAATATAATCAACCGCTCCGCTGAACAAGAACGCCGACACGCCCACAATCGCCAATCCAATTGCGGGCCAGGCCGCCCAGGCCGTGGGATGGGCCGAGCGCCGCAGCCACAAGAACGCAAAAGTCACTGCCATGCCCAAGAACAGGATCCCATTGGCCACGCCAAAACGCGACTCACGGATGACTCCCGTGGTCAACAAACCAACCATCAGGGCAATGCTGGCCATCACTCCCGCCGGGATGAGCGCCCACCAGTTATCCTTAGACCAGAAGTAAGTCACAAAGAACGGCAACGCGATGGCAGCCAGCACATAAGCTCCGATCAACTCACTAGCTCGTTGACTCGACAGCAGCGGGATGAATCCTATAGCGATCATCACAAAACCCGGAATCAACGCCCACCAATTCCGCCGATTCAGTGCAAACGCTACCAGGAAGGGGATGCCGATAGAAAACAGCACCAACGCGCCGATGACCTCGCCCGGCGCTATATCGGCCAGCAGGGTGATCGCGGAGATTACCAACATCACCCAGGCCGGGATCAGCACCCCCCAATTTTTGCGATCCATCAAAAACATTGCCAGGAAGGGCATCGCAATGGAGGCTAGCAAGGGCGTTGCCACCCAGGACTCGTCCACTCCACTGATCGCCAGATAAGCGGTGGTTGCCGTCCCCGCCAGGATGAACGCCGGGAACAACCAGCCAAGCTCCTTGCGCCCCTGGATGAAGTAGGTCGCGAAAAAGAGCACGCTCGCGGCGGCCATAACAATCACCCAGGTCATGTCCTGGATTTCGCCAATCCAGCCCAGGCTCTGCGCCAGCAGCACCCCGCCCAGCGCAATCAGGCCCAGGCCCCACAGCCATTCCACCATCCTTGGTTTCATTTCCTATTCCTCCGCAGCACAAATGAAATATTCACACAGCCCGCCTCTCCAGGCAGCCGCATTCATATTCATATACGCAAATATGAGGTAAAAGTTACAAACTCTTCCAGCAACTTGAGTATACATCGCTTTCGTGGCACAATTAACCTGGCTCTTCGGAACCTGCAAACCGGATGAGCCAAGCCTTCACGACAAATGATATAGGCAAATTGTGATTCTCAACACTGCTCACCTGTGTTAACATTCACATAATTCCCCCAAGGAGCACAGAAATGTCTGATATTCAACAACGGGTTGAAGCGCTTCTCGCAAAAATGACTTTGCGCGAGAAGGTATCTTTGCTGTCCGGCCTGGATGTATGGCATACCACGCCGGTCGAGCATCTTGGTCTACCCTCCATCACCATGACCGATGGCCCCCATGGGGTTCGCTCCAGCGTCTCGGAATTTGGACGCCCCGCCGGCCCCACCACCAGCTTTCCCACCGGCGTTTCATTGGCTGCCACCTGGAACCCGGACCTCGTTGAAAAAGTCGGCGAAGCCCTGGCTGAAGAAACCCGCGGCATGGATTGCGAGATTCTCCTCGGCCCTTGCGTGAACATCGTTCGTCATCCCCTGGCCGGGCGCAACTTCGAAGCCTACGCTGAAGACCCCTTCGTGGCCGGAAAAATCGGCACAGCCTGGGTCAAGGGCTTGCAAAGCAAAAAAGTAGGCGCGTCGCTCAAGCACTACGCCCTCAACAACCAGGAAATTGAGCGTTTCCGTGGCTCTTCTGAAGTCGACGAGCGCACCATGCGCGAAATTTACTTGCCCCAATTTGAAATGATCGTCAAGGACGCCCAGCCCTGGACGGTCATGTGCTCGTATAACCGCATCAACGGCATTTATGCCAGCGAGAACGGTTACCTGCTCAACGACATCCTCCGCGACGAGTGGGGCTTCGAAGGCGCCGTCGTCTCTGATTGGGGCGCCAACCACACCATCGTCGACTCGGTCAATAACGGGCTGGATATTGAAATGCCCGGCCCCGCCAAGTATTACGGCAAATTGCTCGTAGACGCCGTCAACACCTGGCAAATTGATGAAGAAGTGATCAACCAGGCCGCCCGCCGCGTGCTGGCTCTGGTGGTGAAATCGGGCAAACTCGACAAAGACCAGCTCCCCGGCTCAGTCAACGCCCCCGCCACCCAGGCCCTAGCCCGCCAGGTAGCCGCCGAGTCCATCACCCTGCTCAAGAATGAGGGTGGCTTGCTGCCTCTCAGCGCCGCCAAGCTCAGCACCCTGGCCGTCATCGGCCCGTCTGCCGATCAGGGCAACATCGGCGGCGGCGGCAGCTCCTTCGTCGACCCTCCCCACCGATTCACCCCGCTCCAGGGCCTGCGTTCTTTGCTCGAAGAAGAAGTTGAACTCATCTACGAACAGGGCTGTGATAATGCCGTGCGCCCGCCCATACTCAGCGAGGGTCTCGTCACGGCTTCCGGCGAGCAAGGTTTTGCGATCGAATTCTTCAACAACCCCACCCTCTCGGGTAAACCGGTTGGCGCCGCGGTGATGCCCAAGCTCGATTTCTGGCTGTGGGGCAACGTGTTCCCCCACCCGGCCATCACCCAACCGAACTATTCAGCCCGCGGGGTCGCCAGCCTCAGCGTGCCCACCTCGGGACATTACACCTTCACCCTGAATCACACCGGCCACTTCCGTCTCATCGTAGACGGAAAAACCCTCATTGACCATGTCAGCCCTTCCAACGACGAGGGCGGCTGGGAACAGATGAAGGCCTCCGCGGAAGTTGCCTTGGAAGCGGGGAAAACTTACCCCATCACGGTCGAATTCTTACGCACCGGGCAGGATCATTTTACCCAAATTCGCCTATCCTTCTCCCGCGCCTTCCAACCCGGCGAAGATAACCGCCTGGAGCGGGCCATTGCAGCCGCCCAAAAAGCCGACGCCGCCATTGTGTTCGTAGGCTTGCCCGAAGGCTTTGAATCCGAAGGCGACGACCGCCCCCACATGCGCCTGACCGGAAAACAGGATGAGCTGGTCCGCGCCGTGGCCCGGGCCAATCCACGCACGGTCGTGGTCGTCTTCGCGGGCTCGCCCGTAGAAATGCCCTGGTCCGCCGAAGTCCCCGCCGTGCTCGAAGCCTATTATCCCGGACAGGAAGGCGGTTTGGCCGTCGCCGATGTCCTCTTCGGCGAAGTTAATCCCTCAGGCAAGCTCACCGTCACCTTCCCCCGCCGCCTGGAAGACACCCCCGCCTACATCAATTATCCTGGCGGGAAAACAGTCACCTACGGTGAGGGCATCTTCGTGGGTTATCGGTACTACGAAACCAAGAAGGTCCAGCCTCTGTTCCCCTTTGGGCACGGCCTTTCCTATACCACGTTCGAGTACAGCGGCTTGACCGCCCCCACCCGCGCCGCCATCGGCGACCCGCTCCAGGTCTCGGTGACCGTCCGGAACACCGGGCAGCGCGCCGGGCAGGAAGTCGTCCAACTGTATGTCGCCGACCGCAAGTCCTCGCTGGTTCGCCCACTCAAGGAGTTGAAGGGCTTCGCCAAAGTGAACCTGGCCCCCGGCGCCTCTCAACAGACGACTTTCACCCTCGACTACCGCTCCTTCGCCTTCTATGACCCGCACAAGGCCCAATGGGTGGTTGAACCCGGTGAATTCGACATCCTGGTGGGCTCGTCCTCGCAGGATATTCGAGCCGTTACCACCGTAACACTTTCATAAGGTTGTCAACACGGGGCGGGCCGTTCCCCCGCCTCGCTTTTTCAAAGAGGATACCGTATGACCAAAATCACTTTCATTGGAGCTGGCAGCCTCGGCTTCACCCGCGGCCTGGTGCGCGATTTGCTCACCTTTCCTACCATGCGCGACGCGCATATCTGCCTGATGGACATCAACGCCGAGCGCCTCGATTTTGCCCAGCGTTCTTGCCAGAAGATCGTCGACATGGGCAAGTATCCCGCCAAAGTGACTGCCACCCTGGATCGCGCCGAAGCGCTGCAAGGCGCTGACTTCGTCATGTGCACCATCCTGGTCGGCTCCACCGAAGTCTGGCGGCACGACATCGAAATTCCCAAAAAGTACGGCGTCGACTTCAACGTTGGTGACACCCGCGGCATTGCTGGCATCTTCCGCGCGTTGCGAACCATCCCAGTCATGGTCTCCATCGTCAAGGACATGGAGAAGTATTGCCCGGATGCTATCTTGCTCAACTACACCAATCCTATGGCCATGCTCTGCCGTGCCATGAACCGCGAGTCCTCCATCCAGCTCACAGGCTTGTGCCACTCGGTTCAGGGCACAGCCGCCATGCTGGCTGGTTGGATTGGCGCGCCCATGAACGAGGTTACATACACATGCGCCGGAATCAACCACCAGGCCTTCTACTTGAAATACGAGTGGAACGGCAAAGACGCCTATCCGCTCCTGCGCGCCGCGGTGGAAAAGCCCGAAATCTACAAAGAAGAAATCGTCCGCAACGAAATGTTCAAAGCCCTCGGGTACTACGTGACCGAGTCCTCCGGGCACAACTCCGAGTATAACTGGTGGTTCCGCAAACGCTCCGACCTGATCGAAAAATATTGCACCGATGGCACCGGCTGGAACCCAGGCGAGTATGCCTACATCCTCAAAGAATACCAAAAGACTGAGAACACCTGGAAGGACGAAGCCGTCAAGTGGTTCGCCAAAGAAACCCCCATCAACCTGGAACGCGGCCATGAATACGCCGCATACATCATGAATGCTGTCCTTGGCGGAGATGTCTTCCAGTTCAACGGCAACGTGCCCAACAAGAAGCTCATCACCAACCTTCCCGATGATGTTTGCGTCGAAGTGCCCGTTTTCACCGACAAAGCTGGCTTCCATCCCGTGCATGTCGGCGCGCTGCCCCCACAACTGGTAACATTGAACCACATCAGCGTCATGACCGAGGAAATGACCGTCGAAGCCGCCCTCACCGGCGACCCCACTCTGGTCTACCATGCCTGCTGTTACGACCCCATGTCTGCCTCCGTGCTGTCGCTGGCCGAAATCCGCCAGATGGTCAACGAAATGCTGGCCCAAAACCAGCCCTACCTGCCCCAATTCAAAAACCTGAAAGCCTGATTGCCCTTGCTTCGCAACTACTCACAGTTGGGGTGAAAAACGTTATGGGGGCTTCTCCCTCATAAACATCTTAAATTTGGGAACTTCCCCAATCCCGGTGCGTAGACACCTTGCTCCTTATCCCTCCCCCATTTTCATCAAGAAATGGGGGAGGGCGCAGGGGAAGGGGGCATACAACCCAGGCAAGGAGCCACCATGTCATCATCCCTCGATCAATCGTCACTGGAAGAGCACTTCCGCGCTCTCGGATTGACGCGCGGCATGGCCGTTGAAGTTCACAGCTCGCTCAGCAGCTTCGGCCACGTCACCGGCGGCGCCGAAGCAGTCATCCGCGCCCTCATGAACGTGGTGGGCGACGAAGGCGCTTTGGTCATGTCCGCCTTCCCGGTCACCAGGCCCCTGCCCCTGGGTGACTCGGAGGTGGCTCGTGGCATCGTCGCAAAAATTCGCTTTCTCGACCCCAGTTCCGATGCGCCCACCGGCATGGGCGTCATCTCCGACACCTTCCGGCGCATGCCCGGCGTGGTCACCGGCCCTGGCTTCCACCGAGTTGCAGCCTGGGGCAAGGACGTTGCAATCCACGCCCAGGGTTACCAACACCTGCTCGATATCGGGGGATATGCGCTCTTGTTGGGTGTAGACATCCACCGCCTGACCAGCATGCACTACGCCGAGGGAAAAGTGGGCCTTCCGCAGGCCGTCAAAGATATCTTTACCCCCAACGCCGAAATCCTCAAGGACTACCCTCCCGACCAATGGTACGTCGAAGCCGGCGCGCCCTCCGTTGACGCCTGGGGCAAGATCCAATCCGAAGCCGACCGCCTGGGTCTCATCCGTCACCGCCGCATAGGTGAAGCCGAGTGCTTGTTCTTCCGCGCCAGCGATGTGGTGGGCCTCTACGAAGAAGCCCTGCGCACAGACCCGCTTGGATTGTACAACCTGAGGGAATGACGCTCTTACACCCCAACATGCGGATTTCACCACGCCAATTCCCAATGATCCCCAACTCCGGTTGAATCCGAAATGGAGAGTTCGTGCTATGATGGTATAAATTGTTAAAGGATCGCCCCATGCCAAAGAGAAACACCTTGACCAAAATCCTTGCCATCGTCGGTACAATCGCTGTTTCATTACCGATCCTTGTTCCACTTATCTTCGCCATCCTGCACTTCTTCGTCACCGGGCGGTTCCTGTTCGACTATCTCATGCCAGCCGAATTTTCCTTGCTGGCCCTGGGCGGCGGCGCGGCTCTTCTGTGGGTCGCGATCACCGCAAAATTGCGCATCCAATGGATCGCCTGGTCCTTGGGTTTGGCCGTTCTTCTATTGTTCGGCAGCCAGGGCATCGCCGTGATCACCGGCCTGGCCAATGGCGACACTCCCATGGGCGGCTGGGAGTGGGCCGTGGTGCTTTCCATGCTCATCGGCTACATCCTCGCCATCGTCTCCCTGGCCGCAGGAGGCGCCTTCCTTATCCGCGATCTCAAACAACAATAATTTCACTTCCAGGAGAGTCTGCATCATGCCGGAAACCACATTTGTCCCTACCGACCTGCACGTACACCTCGCCCCGGAATTTCCTATCCACGAAGCACTGGCTGCGGCCGAGCAGCGTGGCTTCCGCCTGGGCATCGTGGAACACCCCGAACCCTCTTGGGGGCTCAAAGACGACTCCGACCTCAAAGCCTATATCGAGCATCTACGTCCCCACCCCGTTCATGTGGGTCTCCAGCCCATGTACCGCGGTTGGAGCCGCGCCTTTTCCGCTGATATGCTCTCCCAGGTGGACTATGTTCTCATGGACCCCCAAACCCTGCCCCAGCCCGATGGCGCCTACCTCAGGATTTGGGAGTTCAACACCTTTGTGCCCAATACCGAAGTATTCATGGAGCAGTACATGGACCACTGTTTGGGTATCCTTGAACATGAGCCCATCGACATTTTCGGTTGGCCGCTCTTCCTGCCTGTGTGCATCGCCCGTGACTATTACACCTTGTGGACCTCCGAACGCAAACAGCAAATTATCGCAGCGGCCAAAGCCCACAACATCGCCATCGAAATCAACGAAATGGCCCATGTTCCCGATGAGGGTTTCATCCGCATGGCCAAAGATCAAGGTCTCAAATTCGCCTTTGGCACCGACGCCCGCACCAAGGCCGGAGCAGGGCGGCTCATCTATGGCATGGAGGTCATGCGCGCCTGCGGCCTCACCGCTGAAGATTTCTTCACGCCGTAAATAAACCTTGCTTGAGACTCCCGCAATCAGGGGTGTGAGCCAGGTTCGCCGCTCCCCTCTGATTGCGTTTAAACCACGCCAGTTTCCAACGAATCGTTAATTCGGTTCATTGGGAATTGGCGTGGTGAAA